>JAGWSV010000304.1 GCA_028869315.1 Rhodospirillales bacterium | reverse complement strand
GCGGCCGTGCGGAGATCCTGGCGGGCGGCGCCGAGCACGCGCGGGCGCAGGAGCTGGCGCGGGCGCGCTATCCGCAGTTGCGCACGATGCGGCTCGCGGGCCTGCCGGTGATCGCGCTGCGGATCGCGCGGGTGGCGTCCTGGGGCGACCTGACGCCGGGCTGAACGTCCGGCCGCTCCGCGCCGGCGGATGGTTTCGTTCATTCTCTGCTAACGCGATCGCGCTAGCCCGGAGGCCCCGAGAGGACCACCAGGGAGACAGATCGCATGTTCGTTCCCGCCCGCTGGCGGTGGATCCGACCGCATGCACGCGCTGTCTTCATGCACGCGGACGCGGGCGTGGACGCGGGCACGAGCGTGGGGGCGCCCGGGACCAGCGCCGTCGTCGATGCGGACGCGCCGGCCGCCGCCACCGCCGACGCGCGCGTGGCCCGGGGGCTGGCCGACACCGCGGAGGCGGTGGAGGCCGAGTTGGAAGGCGCGATCGCGGCGTTCCGCGCCCAGTCCGCCCGTGCCGCCGATCACGGCATGGCCATCGCGTCCCGCACCGTGTCGGTCGCCACCGAGGCCCGCGCCACCGCCGCGACCGTCGCCGCTGCCAGCCATTCGGTCTCCGCCGTGGCGCAGGCAGGCGATGCGCTCGCCGTCGGTGAGCAGGAAATCGCCAGCCAGGTCGGCCAGGCCGCCACCCTCATCGGCGGCGCGGTGGCCGAGGCCGCCCAGACGGTGGAAGTGGTGGCCGAGCTCGACCGCAGCGCCGAGGCGATCGGCGCCATCGTGCGCCTGATTTCCGACATCGCCGGCCAGGTCAACCTGCTGGCCCTGAACGCCACCATCGAGGCGGCCCGCGCCGGCGAGGCCGGGCGCGGCTTCACCGTCGTCGCCACCGAGGTGAAGCAGCTTGCCCGCCGCACCGCCGAAGCCACCCAGGATATCCAACGCCAGATCGCCGCCGTGCAGCAGGCCGCCCGTGCCGGCACCGGCTCGATGCGGCGAATCGACGCCGCGATCCGCGGCATCGCCGAGGTCAATGCCATGGTGACCGCGGCGACCCGGGAGCAGGAAGTCACCGTCGCCGACCTTGCCCGGCGCCTGCGCGAGGCGGCGACGGGCGTCACCACGATGGCCGGCGCGGTCGAGACCATCACCACCGGCATTGCCGAGATCGCGCAGCTCTCGGCGGCGGTGAACACCGAGGTCACGGCCAACGCCCGTCAGATCGAACAGCTGCGGGGCAACGTGATGATCGGCCTGCGGAGATCGACTGCGGTGGTCGCCGCCGACGCCGAGCAGCGCGTGCCGGTTGCGCTCGGTGCGCGCCTCAGCATGGGCGGGCTGGAGGATGCGGGGGTCATCGCCCTCGAACTGGCCCCGGCCTGCGCCATCGTCCGCCTGCCGGCGGAGGCCGATCCGCATGCGGTCACCGAGGGCGCCACCGGGCGGTTCGCGCTGCTGGACGCGCCGGCAGGCGAGGACGTCGCCGCGACCTGCCTTGCCGCCGAGGCCGGGCGGCTGCTGCTGCGCCTCGATCCGCCCGTCGGCCGCACCGAGCCGCCGATGGCCGCGCTGGTCGCGCGCATCCGTGCCCGCGACCAGGTTTTTGCCGAGGGCGCGCGCCGCTTCGCCCGGCGGATCGGCGCGGCGATCGACGCCGACATCGCCGCCGGCGGCTGCACCGAGGCCGACGCGTTCGACACCGACTACCGGCGCATCGAAGGCTCCGACCCGGCGCAGTACATGACCCGGTTCACCCTGCACGCGGACCGCATCATCCGCCCGCTGCTCGACGAGGCGCAGGGCGTCGATCAGGCGGTGATCGGGGTGTTCCTGGTCGATCGCAACGGTTATGCGCCGACCCACAACACGAAATCGTCCGAGCCGCAGCGGCCGGGCGATCCGCTGTGGAACGCGCTGCACAGCCGCAACCGCTGGCTGTTCAACGACCGTGCCGGGATCGCCGCCGGGCGCAGCACCCGCGCGGTGCTGGCGCAGTGCTACGAACGCAACATGGGCGGCGGCAAGACCGCGATCATCAAGGAAGCGGACAGCCCGATCATGGTTGGCGGGCGGCACTGGGGCGCGGTGCGGATCATGCACCAACCCTGACGCCGTGCCGAGCGCCCGGCTACAGGGTCTCGATCTCCAGCGGGAACGGCGAGTCCGCGTCCGGCAGGTGCAGCAGGTGATAGACGTTGAACCGGAACGCGGGGCCGGTGGAGACCTCCGGCGGGGTGAACGGGAACGCCAGGTTGCCGGCGGTCGAAAGCCGGCCGGGATAGCCGTGGTGCAGCAGGTACTGCTTCGTCGTGCGCATCACCTCGGCGGCGCGTTCCGCGCTGGGGGCGATCACCTCCCCGAGCACGAACACTTCCCCGGGCGGCGCTTCGCTCGCGGGCGGGGCCATGCGCACGCCGTCGACGCCGTAGACGCGGAAGGTCAGCGTGTAGTCCTCCGGCTGGTCCTCGCATACCAGGTCGCGCACCACCGCCGCGGCGGCGGGCAGGATCTGGCGATGGTGGGCGATGAAGCGCGGGTCGGCGGCGCCGGCGAGCAGGATCGCCCGCTCGCCGATCTTGCGGGCCCCTTCGAGCTTGATGGTGGGGTCCGCGCTGGGCCGCCAGGCCGCGCCGGTCACCCGCGTCCGCCGGTCGTCCAGGGCCTCATAGCGCGCGGCGGCGAGATCGAGCGATCCGTCCGGCTCGGTCAGCCCGAACGGATCGGATTGCTCATAGAGGCTGTGCGCAGCGACCGAGACCGGCGTCGCGCGGCGCGCCGGGTTCATGCTTTCCAGCTCGAACCCCGCGTCGTCGAGCGTCGCCAGGATGCAGTCCCGCCCGCCGGGGACGCAGCAGAGCGAGGCGCACTCGATGATCTTCGCCATGTGCATCACGATGCCCATGGGAAAGCCGAGCAGGCTCGGCAGGGCGGCGAAGATCGAGGTGTCGCAGGAGCGGCCGGCGATCAGCACGTCCACTCCCTCCGCCAGGGCGCGGCGGAACGGCCCGGTGCCCATCTGGCCGACGATCTGGGCGCTGGCGTCGATCTCCTCGCCGGTCAGGTCCGGCATGCCGTCGAACGCGCGGATGCGGCCGGCGGCCAGCGCATCGTGCAGCATCGGCCGCGGCATGTCGGCGCGCAGGACGCCGAGGCGGAAGTGCAGCCCCTCGACGCGGGCGATGTCGCGTACGATGGCGAGCGTCGTCTCCAGGTGCGGCCGCGCCCCGGCGGACCCGGCGGAGCCGATCACCAGCGGAATGTCGCGCATGCGGGCGCCGAGCAGCAGCTTGCGCAGGTCGCGCCGGGTGGCGGCCGGCGCGGTCGCCATCTCGCCCTTGCCGAGATAGGTGGGGCCGATATCGATCGAACCCATGTCGGCCCCGATCATGTCGGGCGCGCGTGCGAGCGCGGCCTCGAAGGCCGGCGTCGGCACGCCGTAGCCCAACTGCCCGGAGGCGCCGACCAGGCGCATCGGGCGGCGGGCGTGCCGGATGTCGTCCAGCACGCGGGCCGACGCGGTCACAGCTCGATCCCCAGCAAGGGCGCGTGCTGCTGCGCGCCGTAGACGTCGCGATCGCCAGGATCGCCCGCCATCAGCGGCCGGGCCAGCGTGATCTTGATCGCGCGGCCGAGCGGGTAGGGAATGACGGCGACATCGGCCTCCGGCACGCGATAGAGGGCGGCGATGCGCGCGGGTGACAGCGCCGGCGACTGCACGACCCGCTGGTAGTCGGCATCGCTCGCCAGCATGACATCCAGGGTAAGCCGGCGCGGGCCGGCGTTCTTGCTGCGTATCACCTGGGCGAGATGCTGGAGTTGCATGGCGAAGACGTCTCCCTCGGCTGGTCAGGGGCCACGGCGATCGTAGGCGAAGCTGCCGCAGAAACCCGCATCCTGCTCCGATCCCGGGGCCGCCCGCCCCGAGAACGTGTCCATCATCCGGGGGGAAACGTCCCCCGGCAGCGGGGACGGACGCCAGATGACGACAAATGTGACAAGCCAGGAATGGCGGCCCTGCCCGCACAGCCGGTTGTCGTTTTCAAGCACCGGGTCGGCCGGCGGCGTCACCCGATAGAGGGTGGCCGGAACGGTTCCGAGCAGCGTCTTGAAATCCGCCACCGGCCCGATCCTGGCAAGGGCCAACGACCGCCCGTTCTGGAACGTCACCTTCCCGGGCTGAAACGTGACGTCTCCGGTGATGGAAACCGAGGTCGTGCTCGTCGCGGTCCAGCGTTCGGGCGGGCCGGCGGCCGAAGGGGTGGCCGAGGGGGAGGCCGGCGCGGCCGCGCAGGCCGCGAGCAGCAGCGGCAGCAGGCCGGCGTGGGTGACCCGGCAACGGCGGAGACCAGAGGTCATTTCGATTTTCCACCCTGCGCCGCCGCCTTCTCCGGCTCCGCTTCCGTCGCCAGCCGACGCAACGCGCCCTGGAAATCCTTCACGCGCCTTGGGGTCTGGGAGAACCATTTCGACCTCTGCACTTCAACGGCGGCGTCGTCGTAGTCGCGTGCCATGACCAGGGCCCAGGTTTTCTTGAATTTCTTGTACCAGAAGGGACCAAGCTGAAAGTTGACGGACGCCAGGTAGACGATGAAGTCGTTGTCGTGGATCTTCGCCTTCCTCGCCTGGACGCGGGCGGCGGCGAGGGCTTTGGCGGTATCCTTGGAGAAGAAGGACATCACGCGTTGCGGATCGATGCGGTCGCCAAGCTTCAGCTTGTCGGCGGGCAGCACCAGATGGCCGATCCCGACCGTCAGCCGCTTGAGCTTATCGAGATAGACGACCTGTTGGTTGCCTTCCCGCTTGATCAGCAGGGCCTTCAGCGTTGCCATCGACGTCTCCCGGTGCCGCCCCCGACCCGGGCCGCGCCGCACAACGAACGCGATACGTTATTCTCGGCGCACTATGCCGGGCGGGTCGCGGCCGGGCAATCGTGCCGGCAGGGACGAACGCCGGACGGAGCGGCGAGTCGCATGCTGGGATCGGGTGGGGCATCTTGTCGCACCGCACAATCCGTACCACACTAACCCTCTATCCAATCCTCCGCCCGTCCCCCGGCGGCTGCCCCTGGCGGCCGGCCGGCGTCTGGCCCGGGCGGAGCGGCCATCCCGACCGGAAGGACAGACCGGACCATGAACGCTCCATTCGACGCCATCGACGCGGCCGAGGGCAAATACGCCATCGGCCAACCGGTCTCCCGCAAGGAAGACCCCGTGCTGCTGCGCGGGCAGGGGCGCTATACCGACGATATCAACCTGCCCGGCCAGCTCTATGCCGTGATGGTCCGCAGCGGCTACGCGCATGGCGCGATCCGCGGGATCGATACCGAGGCGGCAAAAGCCGTGCCCGGCGTGCGCGCGGTGTTCACCGGCGCCGACCTGGTGGCGGCCGGGCTCGGCCCGATGCCGTCCGGCGGCGCCTTCAAGAACCGCGACGGCTCGGACATGCCGAAGCCCACGCAGCCGCCACTCACCACCGACAAGGTGCGCTTCGTCGGCGACCCGGTCGCGGTGGTCGTGGCCGAAACCTGGAAAGCGGCCAAGGACGGCGCCGAGGCGGTGATCGTCGATATCGACCCGCTGCCCGCCGTGACCGACGCGCGGACGGCCGCCTCCGCCGGCGCGCCGCTGGTGCATGGCGGCACGCCCGGCAACGTCATCCTCGACTTCCATCACGGTGAGACCGGGAAGGTCGCCGAGGCCTTCGCCCGCGCGGCGCATGTGACGCGGATGAAGATCCTGAACAGCCGTCTCGCGGTCTGCCCGATGGAGCCGCGCGCCGCGATCGGCGAATACCACCCCGGGGAGGCGCGCTGGGTGCTCCATCTCGGCTGCCAGGGCACGTTCCCGATGCGCGGCATGCTGTCCGCCGTGCTGCACGCACCGGTGGAGAAGGTGCGCGTGCTGACCGGCAATGTCGGCGGCTCGTTCGGGATGAAATCCTCCTGCTATCCCGAATACATCGCCATCCTGCATGCCGCCCGGACCCTGGGGCAGCCGGTGAAATGGCGCGATGAGCGCTCCGAGAGCTTCCTGTCGGACAGCCATGGGCGGGCGCACGACATGGAGCAGGAACTGGCCTTCGACGCCGAGGGCCGTATCCTGGCGCTGCGGGTGACCGGCTACGGCAATATCGGCGCCTATCTGTCGAACGGAACCGTGCTGCAGCCTACCGGCAACGTGGTGAAGAACACGATCAGCGTCTACGCCACCCCGTTGCAGGAGATCGTGACCAAGGCGGTGTTCACCAATACCACCCCGGTCGGGCCGTATCGCGGCGCCGGCCGGCCGGAGAGCAACTACTACATCGAGCGGCTGCTCGACACCGCGGCGAAGGAAATGGGGATCGACCGGGTCGAGATCCGCCGCCGCAACCATATCCGCCCCGACCAGCTTCCCTGGACCACGCCGGCCGGCACCGTCTACGACAGCGGCGACTTCCCGGCGATCCTGGAGGAGGCGCTGGCCGCCGCCGACTGGGACGGCTTCGCCGCCCGCAAGCGCGCGAGCCGGGAGCGCGGCAAGCTGCGCGGCATCGGCATCGGCCAGTATCTGGAAGTGACCGGCCCGCCCGCGCCGGAAATGGGCGGCATCCGGTTCGAGGACGACGGGTCGGTGACCATCATCACCGGCACCCTGGACTACGGCCAGGGCCACGCCACGCCGTTCGCCCAGGTGCTCGCCGCCCGTCTCGGCGTGCCGTTCGAGCGGATCCGGCTGCTGCAGGGCGATTCCGACGAATTGCTGGCCGGCGGCGGCACCGGCGGATCGAAGTCGCTGATGGCGAGCGGCACCGCGATCGCGGAAGCCTCCGATCTCGTGATCGAACAGGGGCGCAAGCTGGCGGCGCACGTGCTGGAAGCGGCGGCGGCGGATATCGAGTTCGAGATCGGCCGGCGCGGCGGCCTGTTCCGCATCGCCGGCACCGACCGCGCGATCGGCATCATGGAACTGGCCGAGCGGGTGCGCGGCGACGCCAGCCTGCCGGCCGACCTGCCGCGCACGCTCTCGGTGCGCCACGTGGCCAAGAGCCCGCCCTTCGCCTACCCGAACGGCTGCCACATCGCCGAAGTGGAGATCGATCCGGAAACCGGCGTCACCTCCGTGGTGCGCTACGTCATGGTCAATGATTTCGGCGTCATCATCAATCCGCTGCTCGTCGAAGGGCAGGCGCATGGCGGCGTGGCGCAGGGCATCGGCCAGGCGCTGCTGGAGAACGTGGTCTACGACGAGTCCGGCCAGCCGGTCACCGGCTCCTACATGGATTACGGGCTGCCGCGCGCGTCCGACACCCTGACCTACGAGTTCCACAGCCATCCGGTGCCGTGCAGGACGAACGTGCTCGGCGCCAAGGGCTGCGGCGAAGCGGGCTGTGCGGGCTCGATGCCGTCGGTGATGAACGCGGTGGTCGATGCATTGAGCGAGTACGGCATCACCCATATCGACATGCCGGCGACGCCCCGGCGGGTATGGGAAGCGATCGAGGCCGCCAAGGCGGCGCGGGCGTGACCGTGCCCCGCTCCCCCGCCGCGCGGCGGGGGAGCGGATGCGCGGGACCCGCCGCTAAGGCATCGTCGGCAAATAAGTGCGTCAGCATGCCGACAAAGATGCCGACCAAAACAGAGTGTTAGGGCCCGTTCGACATCGCTGATCGATTCGATAGTTGTCGAACGGGCCCTAAAGCCGGTTCAGCCCCAGCACCCGCGGCGCCAGGACGTAATTGATCTGCACGAGCACGATGAAGCCCAGGCTCCAATAGGTGCTGACCATGCAGAGCAGCGCGCCGACCGCATAAAGCGCCTGGGCGACCATGATCCGCCGCTCCATCGCGCAATGGATGTCGGCCGGCGTATCGGGGCGGATCAGTCCGGCACGGGTGGCGTAGCGCCAGCTTGCGAACAGCCCGGCGCCAAGCAGCACGATGTTTCCCCAATAGACCGCGAGGGCGATCCAGTCGGCGATGAAGCTGCCGATCAGCCCGGTGGAAAACGGCGTCAGGGTCACGGCGAACAGGAACCCGAGATGGATCCACGCCAGATCCCGATCCGCCCGCGCCAGGTGGTTGAGTTGGGTCTGCTGACCGACCCAGAAGATCCCGAGCGTCATGAAGCTCATGAGATAGACGAGCAGGTGCGGCGCGAGGGACGCGAGTGCCCGTTCCAGCCCCGCCTCGCCATGGATTGCCGCCGCGACCGGCACGCGCAGATCAAGGACCAGCAGGGTCATCGCGACGGCAAAGATCCCGTCGCTCAGCGCCGCGATCCGCTCCACGCTGCCGCCGGCGATGCGGTTGTAGTCGGTGTCCATGCGCGAACTCCCCGTTGGCGGTGGCCCGCATGGAGCCTGGTCGATTTTTCCGTGGCGCTGCGGCAGCGTCGGCAAACCCGTGCATCAGCACGCCGCCGCCGGGCCGGGCCGCCGGTCAGATCTGCGAATAGCCCGAGCCGGGCGTGTCCACCCCACGGCCGGAGGCGGCCTCGATCAGCCCGTATTCCTTGAGGATCTGCTGGCTGTAGGCCACCCGCCCGTTCACCTTGGACGCCGGCTCGCTTGCCAGCAGCAGCGCCGCGCGGGCCATGTAGTCGGGCGGCTCGCCGCGCGGATCGTCCATGCCGGCGACCAGCTTGTGGTAGACCGTCCCCGGTGTCGGCACCACGCGCGACGGCGACACGGCCGCGACGGTGATGCCGCCGTACTGCGCCACTTCCTGCGCGAGCCCCTGGGTGAAGCGTTCCAGCGCGGCTTTCACCGCGCCGTACATCGTGCCGCCGCGCACCGAGGTTTCGGCATAAGGCCCGCGCCCCGGCCCGATCGCCGCGCCGGAGCTGATATTCACGATCGCCCCCGATCGGCGCGGGATCATGTCTTCCAGCACCAGGCGGGAGAGCATGAATGGCCCGTGCACGTCGACGGCGAACGCGCGGACCCAGCGCGACGGGGCCATCTCGGCGATCGGCTGGTAGTAGGTGAGCGCGGCGTTGTTCACCAGCAGGTCGATCGGCCCGAACACCGTCCGCGCGGCCGCGACCAGGGCCTGGCAGGACGCCTCGCTGGAGACGTCGGCCGCCACGGCGCGCGCGGTCCCGCCCGCCGCTTCGATCGCGGCCACGGTGCCGGCGAGCGAGCCCGCGAGCAGCCGGTGATCGCCCTCGTTCAGCGTTCGCGCCGCGCAGACGACCCGCGCGCCCTCGGCGGCGAACAGGGTGGCGATCGCGGCGCCGATGCCGCGCGAGGCCCCGGTGACGATGGCGACCTTGCCGGCGAGGCGGCCGGCGCGCGGGGCAGGACTGGCGCTCATCCGATCACTTCCTTTCTTCCGTGACGATGGTCCGGCCGCTGCCTGGCCGGTCAGCTCCCTTTGAAGTCAGGCAGGCGGCGTTCCGCCATGGCGCGCGTGCCTTCGCGGAAATCCTCGGTCTGGCGCAGCCAGGTCTGCTCCTGATACTCGCGCTCGGTGGCGGCCTGAACCGCCTCCGCCAGTCCACGGCGCAGGGTTTCGCGGGTGGAGACGATGGCGAGCGGTCCCGCCTCGGCGATTTCCGCGGCGAGCGCGGTCGCCGTCTCCCGCAGCCGGTCCTGCGGCACGAGCTGGTCGACCAGCCCCATCGCCTGCGCCTGCTCCCCGGTGACGCGCCGTCCGGTGTAGAACATCAAGGCCGCCTGCTGGGCGCCGACGAGGCGCGGCAGGGTGGCGGTCAGCCCGAAGCCCGGGTGGAAGTTCATGCGGGTGAAATTGGCGGAGAACCGCGCTTCCGGACTGGCGACCCGAAAATCGGCCATCACCGCCAGCCCGAGCCCGGCGCCGATGGCCGCGCCCTGCACCGCGGCGACGATCGGCTTGCCGGTCCGCCACAGCCGGATCGCTTCCTTGTACAGGTGCCGTCCGCGCTCCACCGGCTCCCCGCGCCCGTCCGGTCCGCGGGAGGAGAAGTCGGCGCCGGCGCAGAAATGCTTGCCCTCGGCGCACAGCACGATCGCGCGGCAGCCCGCGTCCTGGTCCAGCGCTTCCAGCGCGTCGGCGATCTCGGCCACCAGGATGACGGAGACGAAATTATTAGGCGGCCGCCGGATCTCGATGGTGGCGAGGTGTCCGGCGCGGCTGACGCCGATCTGCTGGTAGGCGGGTGCGGCCATAACGGTTCCTTCCCTCGGTTGCGCCGCAGTCTGCGGCCGGGCGGGACGCGTGTGAAGGCCGCCGCCGGCCGGGCGGGGACGCCGCGGTCCCCGCCCGGCCGGACCTTGGGGGCTCGCGGGTTCAGGCCGGCTTGGCCGCCGTGCCGCCCAGGCTGCCGGCCAGGAGTTCGGTGACCCGTCGCGCGAACCCGCCAGGGTCGCGCGGCAGGTCGCCCTCCTGCACCCGCGCGAGGTCGAGCAGGGTTTCGGCGGCCGGGCCCAGCAGGTCCGTCTCGCCGGCGCGGGCGGCCAGCGCGGCGATCAGGGCGTGGCGCGGGTTCACCTCCAGCACCGGCGCGGGCAGCGGCCCGCCGCGGCCGGAGCGGCGCAGCAGGCGCTGCATCTGCAGGTCGGGGCCGGCGCCGGCGGCTAGCACCACGGCGCTGTCGGTCAGCCGGCCGGTGGCGCGCACGTCGGTCACCGCCTCGCCCAGCGCCGTCTTCAAGGCAGCGGTCAGGATCGAAACATCCGGCAGGTCCCCGCCAACCGCCGCACCCCCTTGGGTGGCGCTCGCCAGCCGCTTGTCTTCGAAACTCGCCAGCCGGTCGGGCCAGAACGCGTCGATCGGGTCGGCCAGCAGCAGCACTTCCAGCCCCTTGGCCCGGAAGCCTTCAAGTTGTGGCGAACCGCGCAGCGCCTCGATCGAATCGCCCGCGAGGTAATGGATCGTATCCTGCCCGGGCTGCATCCGGTTCACGTATTCGGGCAGCGAGGTCCAGCCGTCGTCATGGGTGGTGCGGAACCGCAGCAGCGTGGCGAGCTCGGTGCGGTGCTCGCTGTCCTCCCACACGCCTTCCTTCAGCAGCGCGCCGAAATTCTCCCAGAACCTGGCGTATTCCTCCGCGTCCCTGGCGCGCGACTTCAGCTCCGACAGCACGCGGCCGACCAGCGCCTTGCGGATGCGTCCCAGCACCGGCGTCGTCTGCAGCATCTCGCGCGAGACGTTGAGCGGCAGGTCCTCGGTATCCACCACCCCCTGCACGAAGCGCAGCCAGTGCGGCAGGAGTTCCGCCTTGTCGGTGATGAACATGCGCCGCACGTGCAGGCGCAGATGCGATTCGCGGTCGTTGTCCAGGATGTCGAACGGGCGCGAGCCGGGGACGAACAGCAGCGCGGTGAACTCGGTCATGCCCTCCGCGCGCCAGTGCAACGTCGCCCAGGGCGTGTCGAACAGATGGCCGAGATGGCGGTAGAATTCATGGTACGACTGTTCGCTGATCTCGCTCTTGGGCTTGCGCCACAGCGCGGTGCCTTCGTTGGCCGGCAGGTCCTTGCCATCGCGGGCGATGGTGATGGGGACCGTGATGTGGTCGGCCCATTTGCGCACGATCGTTTCCAGGCCCGCCGGGTCCAGATACGCCTGCGCGTCGGCTTTCAGGTGCAGCAGGATGTCGGTGCCCGCGGCGTCGCGCGCGGCCGGAGCGACGGTGAACTGCCCGCCGCCGTCGGTCATGTCGCAGGACCAGGTGAAGGCGTGCTCGGTGCCGGCCTTGCGGGACGTCACCTCCACCCGGTCGGCCACCATGAAGGCGGAATAGAAACCGACGCCGAACTGGCCGATCAGGCTGGGCCGGTCCTCGGGCCTGGTATCGGCCAGCGCGGCGCCGAACGCGCGGGTGCCGGAGCGGGCGATGGTGCCGAGATGGGCGATCAGCTCCTCGCGGTCCATACCGATGCCGTCATCGGCGATCAGCAGCGCGCGGGCGGCCTTGTCGGGAACGATGCGGATCCTGGCGTCCGCCGGGGGAGCCAGGGCAGGGTCGGTCAGCGCCTCGAAACGCCGCCGGTCCATCGCGTCGGCGGCGTTCGCCACCAGCTCGCGCAGGAAGATTTCCCGCTCGGAATAGAGCGAGTGGACGACGAGATCGAGCAATCGCCCGGTCTCGGCACCGAATCCATGGGTTTCCGCCGCCGGGCTCTGTGCCGCGCCGGCCGTATCCGTTCCGCTCATGCCGTCCCTCCTTTCGCGCCGGCCGATATGCGCATCGGCGGCGGGCGGCGCAAGGCCAGGGGGCGCAAGGCCAGGGGGCGCAAGGACAGGGGGCGCACGGCCAGGGGGCGCACGGCCAGGGGGCACAAGGCCAGGGGGCACAAGGCCAGGGGGCGCGAGGCGGGGGACGGTAGCGGCGGACCGCTACCCCGGTTGGCCCAGCTCGGCCCGCACCGTCGCGGCGGCTGCCACCATGGCGCGCAGCTTGCCGAAAGCGGTGGCGCGGGGAAGGTATTTCATGCCGCAGTCCGGCGCCGCGACCAGCCGCTCCGGTGCGACCCAGCGCAGTCCGGCGCGCAGCCGCTCCGCCACGGTCGCCACGGTCTCCACCGCCGGATCGCCGAGATCGAGCACCCCGAGCAGGATCGTCTTGCCCGCCAGGTCGGCCAGCACGCCGAGATCGAGCTTCGGCTGCGCCGCCTCGATGGAGATCTGCCGGGCCGCGCAGGCGGCAAGCTGCGGCAGGAAGCTGTAGCCGCTCGGCTTGTCCTGCACGACGGCGGCATAGCCGAAGCAGAGATGCACGACGGTCGGGCCCTCGATGCCTTCCAGCGCCCGGTCGATCGCGGCCAGGCCATAGGCTGCGGCGGCGTCCGGCGCGGTGCGGACCCAGGGTTCGTCGAGCTGCACCACGTCGACCCCGGCGGCCTTCAGCTCGTGCAGTTCCGCGTTGACGGCGGCGGCGTAGTCCATCGCCAGCTCGGCCGGATCGGCGTAGAATTCATTCTGCACCTGGCGCGACAGGGTGAACGGGCCGGGCAGGGTGATCTTGGTCGCCCGGTCGGTGTTGGCGCGAAGGAATGTGGCGTCGCGGCGTTCCACGGGACCGCGGCGGCGGATGCGCCCAACCACCCGCGGCACCGGCGTGGCGCGCCCGCTGGCGGAGCGGACCTCGCCCGGCTGCGCCGCGTCGATCCCCTCCAGGGCCAGCGCGAAGCGGTTGGAGTAGCTCTCGCGCCGGATTTCCCCGTCCGTCACGATGTCGATGCCGGCGCGTTCCATGTCGCGGATGGCGAGGATGGTGGCGTCGTCCTGCGCCGCTTCCAGGTGTTCGGCCGGGATGCGCCAGATGTCGTGCGCGGCGATGCGCGGCACGCCGTGGTGGTGCAGCGCGGCACGATCCACCAGCCAGTCGGGTTGCGGGGTGGAGCCGACCACGGTGGTGGGCAGCAAATGGGTGGGATAGGGCATCCTGGCGGTTTCCGGTGGGTGTTGCCGGTGGGGGTGGCCGGTGGATACGTCCCGCGGGCGGGCGGCGGGCGGGCGGCCGCCGCGATCGCCTCCCGATGGTGCGCAGTATCGGCGCCGGGGGCGTGCGCGGCAATCGTGCCGGGTTCGGGTTTCTCGGCCAGCGCACCCGCCTGACCCCATGGTCCACCGCGAGAACCCCGGTGGCCGCCTGATCCCTGCACGCCCCGCCGCGCCTATCCGGGGTCGGCGGGCCGCACGGCGCGCCCGAGCCGCGCGATGCGCGGAGGATCAGCGGCGGCCGCCGGCGCGGCGGTCGCGGCGTGCTACGCTCGCAGGCCGAGCTCCCAGTCCTCGCCCAGCATCGGCGGGCCGAAATCGGCGTGCGGCTTGCTGGCGACGATGCGGAATCCGGCGGCTTGATAGATCCGCCGCGCCGCCACCAGCACCTCGTTGGTCCAGAGCGTGATGCGCCGGTAGCCGGCGCCGCGGGCGAAATCGACGCAGGTGGCAACCAGAAGCCGGCCCAGCCCCTCGCCGCGCACCGCCGGCTCGACCAGCAGCAGGCGCAGCTTCGCAAGCTCGTCGCTGGCGCGGACAAGGAAGACCGAGCCGAGATTCACCCCGTCGCGGGCCGCGATCCAGCAGGCTTCGCGCGCGGGGTCGTGCGAGGCCAGGAACCCGGCCGCGACCTTGCCCACCAGCGCCTCGAACCGCGCGTCGAACCCGTATTCCTGGGCATAGAGGGCGCCGTGGCGGGCGATCACCCAGCCGATATCGCCGGGGCGCGGCGGGCGCAGGACCGCCGGAGCGCGCGGCCCGGGGGCGAGCAGGGTCTCGATCCCCGCCATCGCGCCGACCAGCGCGGCCTGCGCGGGGTCGGGGAGGGGGGCGAGCAGGGCGCCGATCTCTTCGCGCGCGGCCGCATCCAGCGGGGCGAAGGCTTGGCGTCCGGCTTCGGTAAGGCGGAGGAGGTGCTGGCGGCCGTCCTCGCCCGAGCGGGCGCGCGCGAGAAGGCGGCGGCGCAGGAAGCCGGCCAGGATGCGGCTGAGATAGCCGGGATCGAGGTCGAGCGCACGGGCGATCGCCCCGGCGGTGGCGGTCTCGCCCGCGGTCTCCCGCTGGGCGAGTTCATAGAGCACGCGGGCTTCGGCGAGGCTGAACGGGCTGTGGTGCAGGCCCTCGCGCAGGGCGCCGATGCGCGCGGTGTAGAAGCGGTTGAAGCGGCGGACGGCGGCGATGCGGTCGGGGTCGGACATGGTTGACAGAATCAATTGAATGGTTGACGAAGTCAAGTATCTGCGCGGGGCTTGGGGGGTTTTTGTGGGCGCAGGGGGCGGCGCCGGGCCGGCGCAGGACGCTGCATAGCGTGGGGGAAAGCTGCGCCGTCGGGCCGAAGCTCCGCTTCGTGCCCGTTTCGGTTACCCGGTGCGGCTCCGTACCGACCATCGAACCGGGACGCCACCCGGCAGACCGTCCGGTTGACGATGAACGCGGGTAGCGACTCCGGTTGACGATGAATGCGGGTAGCGACAAGGTGGGGGCGCATGTTCAGGAACCGGATCCTTGGTGACCGACGCCGACGCCGCTTCACCCAAGCGGCGGCTCTTTGGGCTGCGCGCCGATCAGCGCCCTTCCGCGTGGTGACGGCCTCACCGTAGGTCTCCCCCGTCGAAGCGGCTCCGGCCCGCGTTCCTGAACCCCCGCAGCCCTCGACTCCGGGGGTTTTCTTTTGCCCGAACTCCGGAAGGACACCACCATGAGCATTCGCGTCGGCATTGTCGGGATCAGCGGTTTTGGCGGCGGCGAGGCGATGCGCCTGGTCGCGGGCCACCCTTCGTTCGAGCTTGTCTACGCTGCGGGCGAGGGCAGCGCCGGCAGCCGGCTGGTGGACCGCTTTCCCGGTGTGCCGGCCAAATTGGCCGAGCTGGTGATCGAGAAGTGGGACCCTGCAACCCTGCCGAAGCTCGACGTGCTGTTCGCCTCGCTGCCCACCGGCGCCTCGGCCGCGGCGCTGGCGCGCGTCCCCTCGGACGTGAAGATCGTCGATATCGGCGGCGACCATCGCTACGCCGAGGGGTGGGCATACGGCCTGGCTGATATCTGGCCAGCCCAGATCGAGGGGCGGACCCGCGTGGCCAACCCCGGCTGCTTCCCGGCGGCGGCCCTGACCGCGCTGGCCCCGTTGCTGGGCAACAAGCTGATCGCGCCCGGCAACATCGTGATCGACGTCAAGACCGGCATCTCCGGCGCCGGAAGGGGCGGCGCCGACAGCAGGTTCGGCTACGCCGAGAGCAACGAGAACCTGCTGCCCTACGGCCTGCTCCGGCATGTCCACATGCCCGAGATCGCCGCGACGATCGAGCGGCTGAGCGGCGGCAGCGCGGCCGGGCTGGTGTTCACGCCACACCTGGTTCCGATGACCCGGGGCATCCTCGCCACCATCTACTGTCGCGGCCGCGCCACCACGGACCAGTGCCTGGACGCGGCCCGGCGCTTCTACGCCGGGCGGGCGTTCGTCCGTGTGACCGGCAAGCCACCGCAGACCAACTGGGCGACCGGCTCCAACCTCGCATTCGTCAGCTACGCGGCCGATCCGGACCGCGAGCTGGTGATCGCGATGGGCGTGGTCG
>JAGWSV010000303.1 GCA_028869315.1 Rhodospirillales bacterium | reverse complement strand
GTCGGCGAAGCGCGGATCGGCGGCGAGGTGCGGCTTGCCGATGATCTCGCACAGCTTGCGGAACTGGCCGTTGTTGCCCGATGCGATGAAGATCTCCCCGGTGCGGGTGGGGAACTTGTCGTAGGGCACCAGGTTCGGATGTGGGTTGCCGGTGCCGACCGGCCGCTTGCCGTTGAGGAAGAAATTCGCCGCCTGCGGGTGCAGCAGCGACAGGCCGCAGTCGTACAGCGTCATGTCGAGATACTGCCCGCGGCCCGAGCGGGTACGTTCCTGCAGCGCCATCAGGATGCCGACGGCGGAGTAGAGCCCGGTGCCCATGTCGACCATCGCGGTGCCGAGCCGCATCGGCCCGGTGGTGGCGTCGCCGTTGGCGCTCATCAATCCGGTCATGGCCTGCAGGATGGCGTCGTAGCCGGGCAGGCCGCCCAACGGCCCGTCGGCCCCGAAGCCGGAGATGCGGCAATGGATCAGGCCGGGGAAGCGCGGCGCCAGGTCGCTCTCGTAGCCGAGGCCCCATTTCTCCATCGAACCCGGCTTGAAGTTCTCGACCAGCACGTCGGCGCCGTCGAGCAGGCGCAGCAGCACTGCCCGTCCCTCGGGCCGGCCGAGATCGAGCGCGAGGGACTTCTTGTTGCGGTTGACGCCGATGAAGTAGCTGGCGTCGCCCGCGCGGAACGGCGGGCCCCAGTCGCGGGTCTCGTCGCCCTGGGGCGGTTCGATCTTCACCACCTCGGCGCCGTGGTCGGACAGGATCATGGTGCAATAGGGGCCGCCGAGCACGCGGGTGAGGTCGATCACCTTGATGCCGGCGAGCGCGCCGGGGGAGGCGGCGAGGCCTTTGCCCCGGGGGCGGGATTCTTCGTCCATCAGGCGGCCGCCTCCGTGGCGCTGCGGCCGAACACGCGGCGGCAGAATTCCGGGTAAGTCTCCAGCATCTCGTCGCAGACCGGGCCGCGCAGCAGGGCAAGCTGGTCCGGCGTCGGGTCTGCGGTCGCGGGGACCGGATCGGGTGCGTCGTAGTCGAAGCCGGTGGCGGCGCGGATGCTCGCCGCGCTTTCCGCAGGATGCGCGCTCGCCAGGGTGAACCGGGCCCGCGCGGGGTCGAAGCGGAACACGCTGCGCCCGGTCACCAGCGCCTGCGCGTGGCCGCGGCGGAACACGCCGGGGGCGGAAACGCCGGGGGCGGAGATATGGTCCACGCGCGGGACCATCACGCGGGGCGAGTGCTCCTCCCGGAACAGGATCGTCCGGTTCGCCATCAGATACATGAAGGCCGAGCCGAAGCTGCCTGGGAACCGCGCCGCCCGTCCCGGCCAGTCGCCGGTGCCAATCAGGTTGATGTTGGCCTGCCCGTCGATCTGCCCGCCGCCGAGGAAGAACAGATCGATCCGCCCTTGGCCGGTGAGGTCGAACAATTCCCGCGTGCCCGCGGTGAACGGGTTGCCGGAGGGCTTGTGCAGCAGCGACAGCCGCACCGGGTGGCCCGACTTCCGCACCAGCCAGCAGGCGGCGGCGGGGATCGGGCTCGCCGCGCCAACCGCGATGTGGCGCGCCGGCGGCGCGGCGGGATCGAGGATCAGCGCCGCCAGGGCGGCGGCCATGCGCTCCTCGGGGCGGATGTCGGAGGGCGTGTCCACGGCCGCCCCCATTACTCCGCGGCCTCGGCGGCGGCGCGGCGGACATAGCGGTCGAGATAGGTGCGGAACCCGTCCTCGGTCTTCGCCAGCCGGGCGTATTCGGCGTAGTGCGCCGGATCGGCGCTGTATGCATCGAGCAGCGCGGCCGGCCAGGCGCCGCGTTCGGCCACCGCGACGGCCTCGACATAGGTCGCCGAGATGGTGCCGGCGGCGAGACGTTCGTCCTCCAGCAGGTTGCCGTCGTAGATCCGTTCCACGGTGACGAGGCTGCGGCGCGCGGCGTGTGCGATGGTCGCAAGCTCGTGGCGCCGGCCGACATACACGTTGCCCTCGGTGTCGGCCATCATCGCGTGGAACGCGGCGATGTCGGGCGACAGCGCGGGCAGCAGCACGATCGGGTCACCGCCGCCGGCGGCGAACGGGTTGTCGATCACCTTCCAGTCCGCCCGGTGCGCCAGGATGTCGCTGCCGAGCACGCCGCGCAGCGGCATGAAGGGCACGCCCTTCTCGGCGGCCTGCAGCATGGTGTGGATGGCGGGGCAGGTGGCGTCCGTCATCGCGATGGTGCCCGCCTTCAGGGCCGCGGAGAAGCGCGGCGCGAACCCCGCCTCCCCCAGCGACACGCCGGAACTTTGCACGGAGGCGACGCAGCCGGCGCCGATCAGCAGGTCGGTGGCGTAGCCGGAAACCGGCACCCCGAGCAGGCGGAGGTTGCGGGCCCCGGCGCGCACCAGCGCGCGGGCGAATTCCGCCGGCGTCAGCGAATTGTCCGGCGGCAGCGCGAGCAGGGCGCCGTCGGGCACCAGCACGGCGAGCCGATCGAGGGGAAGGATGGGCATGGCGGGCGTCTCCTGGATGACCTCGAATATCATCTTTGCCGCCGGGCGGTCGAGGTCGGCCGGAGGGCCGCCGGTTGCCTGCCGCGACGGTGTTGCACGTCAGCCGGGCAACCGCGCGCGGGCCGGCGCGCAGGGCACCGACCCGCCGTGGCCCCCGCGCCGGAGGGCTAGCCCAACGCCGCCGCCAGCGCCTCGGCGCTGCGTCCGTTGGCGATGGCGGCCGAGCGGCCGTCCCAGTGCACGCCATTCACCCGGGCGAAGGCGTGGTTGGCCTTGGGATAGACGTGGCACCGGACATGCGCGTGGCCCTTGGCCGCGGCCACCACCTTGGCGCGGCCTTCGGCGGGGAAGAACTCGTCCTCATCGGCGATGTGCACCAGCAGCGGCTTGCCGATCTTCCCCAGGTCGCCCAGCAGCGTGTCCAGCCCCACCCCGTAGTAGGAGATGTTCACATCGGCATCCGACTGCTCCGCCATCATGAAGGCGAGCCGGCCGCCCAGGCAGTAGCCCATCGTGCCGACCTTGCCGTTGGCGCCGGGCAGGGTGCGGGCGGCGGCAACGCTTGCCTTCAGGTCCTCGATGCCCTTCGCCTGGTCGAATTTGTTGAACAGCTCGAACGCCCGCTTCCACTCGGCCTCGGACTTGTCGGTGATGTCGATGCCCGGCTCGATGCGCCAGAACAGGTCGGGGCAGACGGCGATGAAGCCCATGTCGGCCACCCAGGCGGCGGTGTCGCGCATCGCCTGGTTGACGCCGAAAATCTCCTGGATGAGCACGACGACGCCCGGCTTGGCGCCCGCGGGCGTGGCCTTGGGCTCGGCGACATGAGCGCTGAAGCTGCCGGAGCCGTCGGTGGCGCGAATGGTGATGCTCGACATGGCGTGCGTGTCCCCCTTGCCTGCGAATAAGCCCGGAGCTTAGCCGATGCGGCCCGTCCTGCCCATCATCCGGGCCGGCCCGGCCGGCGGCGGGATGACGATCCGTGCCGCGTCTGGCAAGCTCCGACCGGGGCCGAGCCCGAGCGGCGCGGCCACCGGTCGATCGGCGCCCGACCGATGCGCGCGCCCGGTCAGGGATGTCGTCTTCCGGACATGACGCCGCTGCTGCCGCTGCTGGGCTTCGCGCTGGTCATGTACGTGACGCCGGGCCCGAACAACATCATGGTCGCAAGCTCCGCCGCCGCCTATGGGCTGGTGGCGACCCTGCCGCATATGGCCGGGATCGCGCTCGGGTTCGGTGCGATGCTGGTGCTGGTGGCGTCCGGCGCCGGCGTCGTGGTGCTGGCGCTGCCGGCGCTCGCGCCGGCGATGCGCTGGATCGGGGTGGCGTGGATGATCTGGATCGCGTGGAAGATCGCCACGGCGCCGCCGCCGCACCAGGACGGGCGCTCGCGCCTGCTCGGCTTCGTCGGCGCGCTCGGCTTCCAGTGGATCAACCCCAAGGCCTGGATGATCGCGCTCGCGGTGGCCGGCAGCTTCCTGGTTCCGGGGGCGCCGCTGCCGCCCCAGCTGGTGCGGATCAGCCTGGTGTTTCTGGCCTGCGGCATTCCCTCGCTGCTGCTGTGGGCCACGCTCGGCAGCGGGATGGGCCGGCTGTTGAGCTCGCCGGCACGGTTTCGCACGTTCAACCTGACGATGGCGGCCTTGCTGGTGGCGTCGGTGCTGCCGGTCCTGACCGGTCGGTGAGCCCGCGGCGGACCGCGCCGGCCCACTGTTGACCTGGTCGCCCCTGGCATCCCACTGGCCCCCCACTGGCCCCCCCTTGGCGTGCGCCCGGCGGCGCGGGCGGAACGATCGTCATTGCTTCGCAACCGGCGCCGGCGTTATCCGCAGCGCAGCTTGGATGGGGGCGCCGCATGGACAGGATCATCTCCGCATCGTCGGACCGCCCGCGTGGCGGCGCCGCGGCATTCCGGCCCGTGGTGCGCGCCCGGGCGCCGCTGCGCCTGGGCCTCGCCGGCGGCGGCACCGATCTCGCGAGCTATTCCGAGGCGTTCGGCGGCGCGGTGCTGAACGCGACCATCGACCGCTATGCCTTCGCCTCGATCCGGCCGCGCGACGACGGGCTGGTGGCGTTCGATGCCTGCGACCTCGATCGGGAAGAAACCCACGTCGCCGCGGCCACCCTGCCCGACTCCCAGCTCCTGCTGCATCGCGGCGTGTATGAGCGCATGGTGCGCGACGCGAATGGCGGCCAGCCGCTCGCCGTCAGCGTCACCACCTCGGTCGATGCGCCGCTCGGCTCCGGCCTCGGCTCCTCCTCGGCGCTGGTCGTCGCCTTGATCGAGGCTTATGCGGCCTATCTGGACTATCCGCTGGGACGCTACGAAGTGGCCCGGCTCGCCTACGAGATCGAGCGGGTCGAGCTCGGCCTGGCCGGCGGCCAGCAGGACCAGTACGCGGCGGCGTTCGGCGGCATCAACTTCATCGAGTTCCTGCAGGGCGGGCGGGTGATCGTGAACCCGCTGCGGTTTTCCGCGGCGGTCACCAACGAGGTCGAATCCTCGCTGGTGATCTGCTTTTCCGGCCGTTCGCGCAGCTCCGACCGCATCATCCGCCAGCAATCGGAACGGCTGGCCGCCGGCAGCGCCGAGGCGCTGGCGGCGATGCACCAGCTTCGTAACGACGCGGTGGCGATGAAGCAGGCGGTGCTGCATGGCGACATCCAAGCGCTGGCGGCGGTGCTGGAGCGCTCCTGGGTCGCCAAGAAGCGCACCGCCGCCGCGGTCAGCACCGAGCAGATCGAGGCGCTGGAAACGCTGGCGCGCCGCAACGGCGCCCTTGCCGCCAAGGTCTCGGGCGCGGGCGGCGGCGGCTTCATGATGTTCGTGGTGCCGAGCGAGCGCCGGTACCGCCTGGTCGCGGCGCTGAACGATGCCGACGCCAAGGCCTATCCGGTGAAGCTGAGCAGCCAAGGCAGCGAGAGCTGGATCCTGCCGGCGCGGCGCTGAGGCTGCGGCGGTGCCGCAAGTCGGGACGCCGCGGCCCTTGCCAAGCGATCGGTCTTTGCGCCTCCTGCTCGTCTCTTCCGTCCACTGACCGGGCCGACCGCGTGCGCGATCTCCTGTTCATCAGCCATCGCATCCCCTATCCGCTGAACAAGGGGGAGAAGATCCGCGGCTACAACCTGCTGCGCCATCTCGGGCGGTCCTACCGCGTCCATCTCGGCTGCCTGATCGACGACCCGGCGGATCGCGCGCATGTCGCCCATCTGCGCGAGGTCTGCACCGAGGTCGAGGGGTTCGAGATCGACAAGCGCCGGCAGAAGCTGAAAGCGCTGGCCCGGTTTCGCCCGGGCCGGCCGTTGATGCTGGAGTATTACCGCCACCCCGGCTTGCAGCGCTGGGTGACGGCGACCCTGGCCCGGACCCGGATGGACGTCGTCTATATCTATTCGGCGGCGATGGCGCCCTATGCACTGGACGCCGCCGCGCCGGCGCGCGTTCTCGACATGCAGGACATCGATTCGGAGAAGTGGACCCGCTACGCCGAAACCGCGGGCTGGCC
>JAGWSV010000302.1 GCA_028869315.1 Rhodospirillales bacterium | reverse complement strand
TGAAAGTCGACACCTACCGCTCCTCCGGCGCCGGCGGCCAGCACGTCAACAAGACCGAGAGCGCGATCCGCATCACCCATGTCCCGAGCGGCATCATCGTCGCCTGCCAGACCGACCGCAGCCAGCACCGCAACCGCGCCATCGCCATGGAGATGCTGCGGGCGCGGCTCTACGAGCAGGAGCTGCAGAAGCGGGAGGCCGCCGCGACCGCGGTGGAGAACGCCAAGACCGATATCGGCTGGGGCCACCAGATCCGGAGCTACGTGCTGGCCCCGTACCAGATGGTGAAGGACCTGCGCACCGGGGTGGAGAAGGGCAATCCGGCCGCGGTGCTGGACGGCGATCTCGACGCGTTCATGGCCGCCTCGCTGGCCGCGCGCGTCGGCGCCACCCGCTCGGAGGCAAGCGCCCAGGCGCGGTGATCGCGGCGCGACAGCCGGTCGGCCGGCGTCGGGCTCAGGGGCGCGGGTTGCCTTGCGCCCGGTTCCGCCGGCAGGATCGCGCACCGAACCCGCAAGCCCGTCCGAGGATCGTCCTGTCATCCATCCAACCCCGCGCGGCGCCGGCTGGCGCTGCCGCCCGACCGTTTGCCGGTTTCGGGAGCGATTTCTGGCGCCTGCTCTATGTCGGGCTCAGCGTGTTCACGGTTCGCTGGGGCGAAACCCTCGCGTCGGCCGTGTTCGTGTTCCAGCGGACCCATTCGCCGTTCCTGGTCGCCATGATGACCATGCTGCGGCTGCTGCCCATGGGCTTGTTCGGCGCCTTCCTCGGTGCCTGGGCGGAGCGGTTCGAGCGGCGGTCCGCGCTTGCGCTGACCATCCTGGTGATGGCGGCGGGGTCGGCGACGCTCGCGATCCTGGCGTTCGCGGGGCGGCTTGACGTGTGGGAGATCGCCGCGCTCAGCTTCGTCAACGGCGCCGGCTGGGCGGCCGACAACCCGGTGCGCCGGGTGGCGATGGGCGAGGTGGTGGGGGCTGAACGCATGGGCCGCGCCATGTCGTTCGATGTCGCCGCCAGCACCGGCAGCCGCATGCTCGGCCCCGCGATCGGCGGCGCGCTGCTGGCGTCCGGCGGGATCGGTGCGGTGTTCACCCTGAGCGTGATCCTATACGCCACCGCGCTGGCGGCCACCCTGTTGGTGCGAACCCGCAACGCCCATGCGCCGGTGGCGGGCGGATCGGTGCTCGCCGGTATCGCCGAAGGCCTGGCCTTCGTCCGCCGCGATCCGCGCCTTCGGGGGGTGCTGACGGTCACCGTGATCTACAACATCTTCGCCTGGCCGTTCACCAGCATGGTCCCGGTGATCGCCGAGACGAACCTGCATCTCGGCTCGGCCGGCACCGGCGTGCTTGCCAGCATGGACGGCGTCGGGGCGTTCATCGGGGCGAGCCTGCTCGCGGCGCTGGTCACGCGCCGCTATTTCGCCGCCGCCTACATGGGCGGCGTGATGTCCTACAGCGTCCTGCTCATCGTCTTCGCGCTGCTCCCCGACCCATGGCTGGCGGGCGGCGCGCTGATCGCCACCGGGCTCGGGGGGGCGGGCTTCAGCGTGATGCAGGCGACGCTTGTTTATCTGTTTGCGCCGCCGGAGATGCGCAGCCGCCTGCTCGGGGTGCTGTCGGTGTGCATCGGGGTCGGCCCGGTCGGGTTTCTGATCATCGGCACCACGGCCAACGCGATCGGCGCGCGGGGGGCGACCATCGCGACCGGGCTGGAGGCGCTGGCGGCGCTGGCGCTGGCGTCACCGTGGTGGCGCCGCATCGGCCGGGCCGGGGACGGCGGCTGAACGCCCGGTGCCCGCGGGGCTGCGCGTGGCGGGCATGGGTGAACCGGGCCGGCCGGCACGCCGGTCGCGCCGTGCCGCGCTATATGGAGGATGGCACCGGTCCCGCGCCCGGGACCGGCCGCCTCACGGGCGACAGGCTCACGAAGGGATGCCGGGCAGGGGCGCGGGCCGGCATCGACGTGCCATTCGATATGACCGGCGTCCCGTTCACCAGCGGATTTCAAGCATGGCCCTGCCGACCAGTTTCTGGCTCATCCGACACGCGATCGTGACCGAGAACGCGCGCGCCGTTCTCTACGGCACGCTGGACGTCGAGCTTTGTCCCACCAGCCTGCTTGAGCAGGCGCCCATGTATGCGGCGCTGGCCGCGCGCCTGCCGCGCCCGGCCCGCTGGGTGGTCACGCCGCTGTCGCGCACCCGCCGTACCGCGGAGGCGATC
>JAGWSV010000040.1 GCA_028869315.1 Rhodospirillales bacterium | reverse complement strand
TGCCGACCACCAGCTTCTTCGATTCGGGTGCGAGCTTCGCGATGGTGCGCGGCGGGCATATCGACATCTCCATCCTGGGCGCCCTGCAGGTGGCGGAGAACGGCGACCTCGCCAACTGGATGATCCCCGGCAAGATGGTGAAGGGGATGGGCGGCGCGATGGATCTGGTCGCCGGGGTGCGCCGGGTCGTCGTGCTGATGGAGCATACGGCCGGCGGCAAGCCCAAGCTCCTGCATCGCTGCACCCTGCCGCTGACCGGCGCCGGCGTCGTCGACCTGGTGATCACCGAGCTCGGCGTGTTCGAGGTCGGCCGCCCGGGGCTCACCCTGATCGAGATGGCGCCCGAGGTCACGGTGGAGGAGATCCGCTCGAAGACGGAGGCGCCGTTCGCGCTGGCGCCGGCGCTGCGGGCGGCGGCCTGATCCGGCTTACTGCGTCAATACCACGGTGGTCGGGGTCACGGTGTTGGCGGCCACCGCCCCGCCGCTGGCAGGATTGGAGCAGGTAACGCTGTACTGGGCGTCGTTGTAGTCGAAATCGTCCCTGCCCCCGCCCATGTCGTTCCAGAAATAATACACCGACTTGCCGGCTGCCTGGGTACAGTTCAGCGTCGCCAGCGCCGGGGTCGCGCTGGAACAACTGCCGGGCGTTTCGGTCGGTACCTGACCGGACGCGCTGGCTGCGGCCACCTGCAGGCTGCAGTTGTTCGGCTCGTTGGGATAGGCCGCCGCGCTGGGCGGAGACAATTGCGAATAGAGCCAGTTGGTGTGCCCCTGCTGGCTGCCGTACTGGTTCGGCCCGTATCCGGAAATCCCACCGGTGACGTTCTTGAGCGCGAAGCCGATCTTCTGGCTGGCGGTCAGGGTGATCGGCGCGATGGAGGATGGCTCGGGCCCGGTGTTGGTGAACATCTGGTGCAGGTCGGCGGCGGTCGGCAGGGCGCCGTTGGCGGGAACGACATACCAGTAGATCGTATTGGCATCGGCGGCGCTGCTTTTCCAGTTACCCAGAGAGGCAGAGTAGGTCACCACCGGATTGAGCGCGGTGGCGGCGACCGCCGCCGTGACCGCCGGCACCGCGATCGACATCAGCGTGGTCGCGACGCCCGCGGTTGCCGTCACGCTGACGCTGTATCCGGTGGTCTGGCCGCTGGAATTCGTCAGCTGGTTGGTGTTGACGTGGAACGTCACCCCGTTGTTGGGCGGCAGTCCCGCCTGGATCTGGTTCATGTAGTTCGTGGCGATGCCGCTTGCGGTCGTGGCGCTGGCGGCATCGACGTAAGCGCCCGCGCCCGCCAGCGCGGCGGAATCGACGGCATCCTGCAGTTCGGTACGAAAGGTGATGGCGCGGGTGAAATCGACGCCGGCGCCAACGGAGACGAGGATCGGCACCAGCGCGAGAGCGAACACGAGCGACGTCGTTCCGCGTCGATTTTCACCCAGGCGGGACAGGGAGTCCCGGGCCGACGCGTGCGCCAGCGGTCGTATCAATTCCGAGCGGACCGGCGCCGCCATGCCGCCCGGCTCTCGACTAGTGATCGCCATTGCCCTGCCCTCCCGGGTTTTCGCCGGAACCCGAAGTTCCACCGGCACTGCTGGATCTGCCAGAACCGCTCGACCCGGTGGAACCGCTGGAACTGCCGGATCCGCCAGAACCGCTGGAACTGCTGGTGGTCGAGCCAGAAACCTCTGGCGGACGGGCGTAGCCGGTCTCGGCGAGCGAAAAGCTGAGTGGAAAGAAGAGCTGGAACGGGACATTGTAGGTGTAGTGCGCAACGGCAACGACCGTGCTGTCGCCGTTGGACGGCACGAACGCCGTCGCCAGGGTGGTCGGATTGCTGATCGCCGGCGCGTTGCCGCAGGTCGTGTTCTGCCAGTCGGTCCCGACGACGCCGCTGGTGTTGTCACGTGTGACGCTGGCAACCGCGACCGACAACGGCGCGCTGCCGAAAGATGCAAGGATCAGCCGCACGCCGCTGCAGTAATTGCTCATGGACTGTTGCGCCTGGGACGGGTTGGCAGCCGCCAGCTGCGCCATGGTCGTGGCGGCTTCCGAAAGTTCCATCTCCAGCCTGACGATCCGCGCGGCCTCCAGGCTGCCGAGCAGGATCACGAACAGCACGGGCATGACGAGTGCCAGTTCGATCGCCGCCGCGCCCCGGCGATCCGGCAGGAGCCGCATGCTGCGATGCCGTCCTGGCGGGACCAAGGTCCCGTCGCTCCATGTTGCGCGCATCAGTACATCTCGTTCTGAAAAGCCACCGAGGAGAGCAGGAGCATCCCGGAGTGCGAGCCGATCAGCGGGGCGAGCGACGCAAAGAACGGACCGGCGGCGTAGCCGGCGCGCACGAGCACGTCCTGGCCCGGGGTGCCCGGGGCGAATGTGGTATTCTGCATCGTGCCGTTGGCGGCAACGGACACCGCGGCGTTGATCCCGGCGAAGCTGCTGGCGGACTGCACGTCCACCTGCAGCGCGCTGCACGGGATCAGGCCGGCGACATCGGCGCACAATCTGGTTTGGAAGAGCGACGCGCCGTTGCTGGCGGATTGCACCTGTCCGGTACGGATCAGCCGGGCGGCGTCCGAGGTGGCATGATCGAGCGCCGCCTGCTCCAGCACGAGCAGCCCGACGGCGATCGTACCAAGGATGGTGAACAGAAGGATCGGCGCCGTCAGCGCGAATTCGAGCGCAGCAACCCCTCGGCGGGCGCGTACGAAGGTGGCGATACCATCCGGCGGCGGTCTGCGGGAGCGGAACCGAGTGGTCATGGGGCTTGTCTCGCAAAACGAAGATCAAGAAATGAGACGCATGCACTTTATATAACAAAATCTGCGCCGAGCAGCAACGAACGATGGGTATCAAAAACCGGGATTATACTTGCAATACTCTATCCTAGCGAGGCCAGCTCGACAGGCCACGATCAGAAGACACTTTCAAGCCGCTCCTGCCAACACGTGCAACTCTACCTTGGGTTGTATGACCACGGGCGACAGGGGGTTGCCCCATCGCCGCGCCCCCGCCCGCGCGAGCAGCATCACGTCCGCCTTGATCCACGCGTAGACACGGGCCCTGGCCGCCGGCGCCATCGGTCCGCCTTCGGCGAGCACGATCCGCAGGCCGGCCAGGTCGGGACGCGGCCTGCGCGCAAACGCGGCCTCCGCGATCCAGCCGGCCGGCGCCGCCAGCACCGTGGCGCCGGTGGCCGCCGCGAGCCCGAGCAGGTTCGCCGGACCGCCTTCGGCAACGATCAACCGCGTGCCGTCCCCCAATGCGGGCAGCCAGCCGATCGCCGGCAGCCCCGCGAGCAGGACGACATCGTCGGGGCGCAGATCCGCATGCAGAAGCAGGTCCGCACGCTGCGCCAACAGCGCCTCCGGGGACCAGGGACGCGCCAGCGCCGCGGCGATCGCCGGCGGCAGGGCGGCGTCGCGGGTGGCCAGCGCGTCGCCGGAAAAACTTTGCCGCGGCCCCTCCCTCGGCAGCAGAACCAGGGCGGCCGGCGCGCCGCGGGGCAGCGCCAGGCGGGCCGGTGCGTCCGGGATGGCGGCGAAAGCCGCAAAGGCGCGGGTCGCCCCCGCGGGATCGGCGGCGATGGCGCGGCGGAGGCTCTCCCACCCCGCCGGGCCGATCTGCCCCGGCGCCTCGCTTGCCGGCGTGATCCGGCGGAGGAACGCCCAGGCGTTCGTGGTAGCGAGTCGCTCTCGATCTGGGCGGAACAGAATGTCGGGCATCGCTGCGGAAAATCCGGGCTGGGCAGGCCGATCGCCGCCGCCAAGAAAGCTGCCGGAGGGGCCTTGATTGGCCGTATGGGCCGGGGCTATATGCCGCCTCCCAGCGCGACGGGGCCATAGCTCAGTTGGGAGAGCGCCTGAATGGCATTCAGGAGGTCAGGGGTTCGACTCCCCTTGGCTCCACCACCCCGTCACCTGCTTCCGCCGGGGGCGCCGGGTTTCCTCTGATCAGCTCAGAAAACCGCGCGCGCATGCGAACCAGCGCCGCCCGGCGATGCCGGCGGGCGCCAGGATCAGCGTCGGCAAGGTTGCCCCTGCCCCGATCGGGGTCAGCGTGCCGCCGCCAAGCAGCAGCACGAGCCGCCCCAGCGCCTGGTCGTTGAGCGGCAGGAGCGTGACGGCGATGCGTCCCGGACCAATTTGGGCATCGGCGGTCCAGCCGCCTGCCGAGCCGGCGAAACGCAGCGCCCCGAGCCCCGTGGGTCCCTGCCGGGAGAAGCCTGCCGGCACCAGGACCGTGAATTGAACCCCGCGCCGGGGCGCTACCGTGATCCGCAGCCGCGCCGTGCGGCCGATCGCCAGCGCGGTACACGCACCGCGCGCCGAGGCGAAATGCCATCTCGCCGGCTCGCGGGCCTGCAGCGGCGGCGGCAGCCCGGCGGATGGCGGCATCGGCAAGGGCGGCGGGGGAGGGGTGGCAACCTGGGCCTGGCAGCCGGCGAGCAGCAGCACGGCAGCGGCGGCGACGCTTGCGGGCAAACGCACGTGGGTCGGTTTCCTGGCGTGATGCGAGATGGCGCGATGGAGCGCGCCAGCATAGGGCCGGAGGCGGCCTTTGGGACAGTGCCAATTCAGGCTCGGCCCCGCAAAGCCTCCGCCTACGAAAACACGCACGACCGGTCCGGTTCGGGCGCTCGGTCCTAGCGGGCCGCCAGCCCTGCCGGCGCCGCGGCCCGAACGCTCCCTCCCGGCTCGATCGCCACATGGAGTCCCCAGGCTGCGAGCAGCGGCAATCCCGCAGCCGCGGGAAGCCACAGCATGGTGAACAGCACCGGGTCGCCATGCACCAGCCGCGCAAGCGCCAGCCCAAGCAGCTTCTGTACCGGCTCGTTCACCAGATAGAGCGCGTAGGAAACGGCGCCCAGCCACTGCATCCCCCGCCATCGCAGGACCGCACGGAGGGGCGCCAGGATCCGCCGTCCGGCGTCGGCGTCGCGCTCAGCCAGAAGGCAAACGGTCCAGACCAGGGGCGCCGCCAACTTGCCCGCTCCGCCATGCAGCCCGCACAGAACCAGCACCGCGGCCAGCACCGCCATGTGGCGCCGGGCGCCCTCCCCCCGCTCCAGCCACTCGGCGCCGGCGATGCCGAGCGCGAAATAATGCGCCTCGTTGCCCAGGAACGCCCGGCTGAACTGCCAGGCAGGCGGGGCGATCCGGCTCCAGCCAAGCCCGGCCGCCGCGATCGCCAGCAGCAGCCAGATGATTCCCCCGCGCCATTGCGGGCCGCGCATGGCGGCCAGGCCCGCCAGGAGGACATAGAACTGCCACTCGGTGCTGAGGCTCCAGGCGGCACCCAGAAGGCTCACCCAGATGTCCGGAAAGATCGCGTGCGGGAACAGCCCGTGCGTCATGGTCAGGTGCGTCAGCACGTCGATCGCCCAGGATGCCGGCCAGCCGCCCGACCAGATGGAACGCGCCGGGCTGGCCGGCCCGATCCAGGGCATCGACGCGAACGGCAAGGCCAGCGGCTGGATCGCCACGGCGGCAGCGAAGACGACCAGGAACAGCGGGAAGATCCGCCGCGCGCGCGCGCGCAGGAACGGCCTGGCCTGCCAGCGGAAGCGATCGAGCGAACGGACGATGACCATCCCGCTGAGCACGAAGAAAACATCCACCGCGGCGCCGCCATGCGACAGCGCCTGCGCGATCCATCCCGGCAGCAGGGCGAACGGCGCCAGGTGCGACAGCATGACGTAAGCGGCGAGCAGGCCACGCAATCCGTCGAGGCATCTCAGTCGTTGCACCTGCAGCCCTCCATCGGGAGAGGCTGAGGCCAGCGGGTTAATGCGCGGCGAACGCCGGCGGGGCAGACGGTGTCGCCGTGCTCGATGCGGGCATCGGTTCAGGGCCGCAAGACGATGGTCCCCGCCACCTTGCCGCTGTGCGGATCGACCAGCACCACCCGGTCGGGGCCGCCGCCGTGCAACGCGATGGCCAGCCGTCCGCCGGCCGCGGCGACGCCGTCGATGGCGGTCCCGGCCGGTTCATGCAAGGTCAGGGCGAGCGGGGCCGCGGTTGTCGCCGGGGCGCTGGCGCGGTGGAGGATCGTCACCAGCAATACGGTCGTGCCGACCAGGATCAGGACCCCCATCCCGATCGTCACCGCTGTCAGTACTCGCATGTCCCGTCGCGCTCCCGGCGATGGCCGGCACGCGCCCTCGCGCCCGATCCCGCGCCGGGTTATCCGCATCCCCCATGTCGGACAAGCCGCCCGCAGCGCCGTCTGCCGCCGAGTCGCCCCAGGATCGCCCGGTCGGGCCCGTCCGCGTGCGGGCGGTCGCCGCCGAAGCGGGGGAGCGGGTCGATCGGTTCCTGGCCCGCCGCCTGACGGCGCTCTCGCGCGCCCGGTTGCAGGCGCTGATCGCCGCCGGGCTGGTGTTGCGCGACGGGGACCCCGTGCGCGACCCGGCCGAACCGGTGCGTGCCGGTGTCACCTACGCGGTCTCCGTGCCGGCTCCACGGCCCGCGCGGCCGGTCGGGCAGGCGATTCCGCTGGCGATCCTGCACGAAGACCGCGATCTGATCGTCATCGACAAGCCCGCCGGCCTGGTCGTGCATCCGGCCCCCGGCAATGAAGACGGCACCCTGGTGAACGCCTTGATCGCCCATTGCGGCCCGGAGCTTGCGGTTGGCGGAGAGCACCGGCCCGGCATCGTCCATCGGCTGGACAAGGACACCTCCGGCGTGATGGTGGCCGCAAAGTCGGAACGCGCGATGGCGGGGCTGGTGGCCGAATTCGCCGGACGCACCGCCGACCGCGCCTATCTCGCCCTGGTCTGGGGCGCCCTGTCGCCGGCGGCCGGCGAGATCGAGGGGCCGATCGGACGCGACCCGCGCGACCGCAAGCGCATGGCGATCCGCCCGCATGGCGGCGGGCGCGACGCGCTGACCCGCTACCGTACCTTGCGGATCTGGGCGGGCGGCGCCGTGAGCCTGCTGGAATGCCGGCTCGCGACCGGGCGGACGCACCAGATTCGGGTTCACCTTGCCAGCCGCGGCCATCCGCTGGTCGGCGATCCGGTCTATCTGCGCCGGGTGCCGGCGGCGTCCCGCCTGCTCCCGGCGGCGGTACGTGGGCGGCTGCTCGATTTCCCGCGTCAGGCCCTGCATGCGACGCGGCTTGGCTTCGTCCATCCGCGGACCGGCGCGACACTCGCGTTCGAGACGCCGCCGCCTGCGGACATGGCCGCCCTGCTTGCAATGCTGGACGAAGCCGCAAGCCTGTAATCAGGTTGTTACATAACGGTGCGCCTAGTCGCTCGCCAGGCGGCCAACGGGGCCATGTTCCCGGCCGGCGCGGCAACCGAGGGGCATGCCTCGGCTTCGGTGCGGCCCTGCCATGCAAAAAGGTCAGTGCCATTGACGGGACTGGATTGGTCCTCTATAAAGGCGGGGCTGGAGGCGGATCGGCAAGCCACCTCCGGCATCCGTCCGGCCCGCGCCGCCGTCATATCGGGGCAAGACGCCGGGACGTTTGATTCTTGCCATATTATGGACTGTTATTCAGTCCACGGCGTCGCTGTCCTGTGCCAAGTTGCTGAAAGACACGCGTGCACATGACACAACGCCGCCAGGCGAAAGGAGCCGGTCGTGGCCTCTGCCGTCCTCAACATCGCGCCCGAAGGCAATCTCACGCGGTATCTGCAAGAGATCCGCAAGTTCCCGATGCTCAGCGCCGAAGAGGAGCTCGACCTTGCCCGCCGCTGGCGGGAAAAGGAAGATATGGATGCGGCGCACAAGCTTGTGACATCGCATCTCCGTCTCGTTGCGAAGATCGCCATGGGGTACCGCGGCTACGGTCTCCCCGTCGGCGAACTGATCAGCGAGGGCAATGTCGGCATGATGCAGGCGGTGAAACGGTTCGATCCCGACCGTGGATTCCGCCTCGCCACCTACGCCATGTGGTGGATCCGCGCCGCGATCCAGGAATACATCCTGCATAGCTGGTCGCTGGTGAAAATGGGCACCACCGCGGCGCAGAAGAAGCTGTTCTTCAACCTGCGCCGGCTGAAGGGCCAGATGCAGGCGATCGAGGACGGCGACCTGCAGCCCGAGCAGGTGGCGAAGATCGCGCATATGCTGGACGTTCCGGAACAGGACGTGGTCAGCATGAACCGCCGCCTGGCCGCGCCGGACCACAGCCTGAACGCGCCGGTTCGCGCCGATTCGGAAGGTGAATGGCAGGATTGGCTGGTCGACGAATCGGAAAGCCAGGAATCCGCGATCGCCGATCGCGAGGAACTGACCGGACGCAAGGCGCTGCTCGCCAATGCACTGAAGACGCTGAACGAACGCGAGCGCCACATCCTGATCGAACGGCGCCTGAAGGACAATCCGACGACGCTCGAAGATTTGTCGCAACAATACAACATCTCGCGCGAGCGGGTGCGACAGATCGAAGTGCGCGGATTCGAAAAGCTGCAAAAGGCCATGAAGGCTGCGATCGCCGAGCAACGGATGCAGGTCGCCGAAGCGGGCCGCATCGCGGCGGGCGGCCGGCCGGGCACCCGCTGACCGCGGGCTGCGGGACGGGACGCCTTCCGGCGTCGGGCCTGGGCGTGACCCCGGCCGGACCAACCGTCCGGCCGGGGTGTCGTTTATCCTGCGGCTGGTTCCGCCAGGTCCTGGAGCGGCCAGCGCGGACGGGGCGCGATCTCCAGCCCATCCGTCAGCCCGAGGCGCAATCGCTCGATCCCGGCCCAGGCGACCATGACGGCGTTGTCGGTGCACAATGCCGGCGGCGGCACCGCCAGATGGAAGCCGCGCGCCGCCGTGGCCGCGGTCAGCGCGGTCCGGATCGCGCCGTTCGCGGCCACCCCTCCGGCAACCACCAGAAGGCCCGGCGTCCCGGGGTAACGGTCGGCAAACAGCGCCATCGCATGGCCGGCCCGATCCGCCAGGACGGCCGCGACGGCCGCCTGGAATCCGGCGGCGACGTCGGCCGCCACCTGCCGCTCCAGCGCCCCGCTGCCGAATTCCGCGACCGCGTGCGCCACCGCCGTTTTCAGGCCGGAGAAACTGAAATCGCAGCCGGCCCGACCGAGCATGGGGCGGGGGAACCCAAAACGCCGCGGGTCGCCCTCGGTCGCCAGCCGCTCCAGCGCCGGGCCGCCGGGCCAGGGAAGTCCCAGCAGCTTGGCGACCTTGTCGAACGCCTCCCCGGCGGCGTCATCGACGGTGCCGCCGAGCCGAACATGCTTCCCGACCCCTTCGACGGCGATGCACTGGCAATGCCCCCCGGAGATCAGCAGAAGCATATAGGGAAACGGCACGTTGCCGGCCACCAGGCCCGGCAGCCGGGCGGTCAATGCATGCGCTTCCAGATGGTTCACCGCGACGAACGGCAATCCCCTCGACAGGGCGATCCCTTTGCCGACCTGGCTGCCCACGATAAGCCCGCCGATCAGGCCGGGTCCGGTGGTGGCCGCCACGCCGCCCAGCGCGGCAAAGTCGAGGCCGGCCTCCGCCATCGCCCGGCGCACGAGACCGGGCAGCAGGGCAAGATGCGTACGGGCGGCGATTTCCGGCACGACCCCGCCATACGGCGCATGTTCGCGCTCCTGGCTCGCGACCAAGGCGGACAGGATGCGGCCATCCCGATCCAGTACCGCGGCCGCGGTCTCGTCGCACGAGCTCTCGATCCCGAGCACCGGCCGCATACCAACCGGGTCCATCCGTCACTCCGCCTCTTTACCGCCTGCGCCCGGGGGTAATAGGACAGGCCGATGAACACGGCCACTGCGCCCGAGCCACACGCTCCTGGCCCGCACGCGCCGCGGGCGACGCCGTCCGGCGTGAAGCCGCACGCGCGGGACCTGCCGCTGCGGGTCGGCACCCGCCCCTCTCCGCTGGCGCTCACCCAGACGCGCGGCTTCATCGACCTGCTGCGCCGGTTCTGCCCGGTGTTGCGGACGATGGAGGTGTTTCAGGAACACGCGATCCGCACCACCGGCGACACGGTGCAGGATCGTCGCCTGGCCGATATCGGCGGCAAGGGCCTGTTCGCGAAAGAGATCCACGAAGCGCTGGCCGACGGGCGGATCGATTTCGCCGTGCACAGCCTCAAGGACCTGGAAACCGCGCTGCCGCCCGGCATCGTGCTGGCGTGCACGCTGCGCCGGGAGGACGCGCGCGATGCGTTGATCCTGCGGACCGCCGCCGGCCCGATCGACCCCGAGCGCCCGTTCGCCGGGCTGGCCAGCGGGGCGGTGCTGGGCACCGCATCGCTGCGGCGCCAGGCGCAGGTGCTGCATGTGCGGCCCGACCTCCGGGTGGTGATGCTTCGCGGCAACGTGCAGACGCGGATCGACAAGCTTGCGGCGGGGGCGGCGGATGCGACGCTGCTGGCGCTGGCCGGCTTGCGCCGGCTCGGCCTCGCCGATCACGCCGCGGCGACGATCGACCCGGAGGTGATGGTGCCCGCCGCCGGCCAGGGAATCGTCGGCGTCACGGTGCGGGCGGACGACACGGACTTGCGCGAATTGCTGGCGGCCATCGAGGATCCGGACGCCCGCGCCGTCGCGGCGGCCGAACGCGCCCTGCTCGGCGCGCTGGACGGCTCCTGCCGCACGCCGATCGGCGGATACGCGCGGTTGGACGGGCAGGGGCGCCTGCACCTCACCGGGCTGCTCGCGCGCGGGGACGGCAGTTACCTGGACAAGCGCCATCTCACCGGCCCGGCGGCCGAGGCCGCGTGGCTGGGCGCGGAACTGGGCGCGGCGCTGCGCGCCGACGCTCCGGCCGATCTGCTGGTTTGACGGACAGCGGACGCCGCGCGCGCCCCGGAGGGCGGGGAGAACCCGGCGGCGCGCTGCGCGCCGCGCCGGCTCGCGGCGGTGCGGTGCCCGTATTATTCGGGTGGTCCGGATGACGGCGCCTGCCGGGGTGCTGATCACCCGCCCGCGCCCCGCGGCCGACGCAACCGGCGCGCTGGTTGCGGCGCGCGGCTTTGCCCCGGTGATCGCCCCCGCGCTGGTGATCAGGTCCCGGCCGATCCGCCTGGAGTCGGTGCCGGCGGCGATCGCGGTCACCAGCGGCAACGCGCTTGCCGGATTGCCAGCGGGCCTGCATGCCGTGCCCGTGTTCGCGGTGGGCGACGCGACCGCGGCCAAGGCCCGCGCCGCGGGGTTTTCGGAGGTGACCAGCGCCGGCGCCGACGCCGCGGCGCTGGCCGCGCTGATCGCCCGCGCGGCGCCTCCTGGCCCGCTGTTGCTGGCGGTCGGCGAGGGGCAGGGTGCGGCACTCGAACGGTCGCTGCGCGCGCGGGGACGCGCGGTGGACCGGCAGGTGCTCTACGCGGCCCAACCGGCGGACGCGCTGCCGGCAGAGGCGGTGGCGGCAGTGCGGGCCGGCCGCGTGCGGTTCGCCTTGTTCTTCTCCGCCGAGACGGCGCGGGCGTTCGTTCGTCTCGCCGCGACCGACGCAGTGGAGCAGGCGCTCGGCGCGGTGACGGCTTGCGCTATCGGCCGGTCCGCCGTCATGGCATTAGAGCCCATCCGCTGGCGGGAGATCCGCCTCGCCGACCACCCCAACCAGGAGGCGATGCTCGCTTTGCTGCAATGACCGATCGCCCGGTTCCCTCACGTTCGTCGCTTCCCTCCGCCGGTTCCGCTCCCAAGCCGCGGCCGCCCGCGCCGGCCCCCGACGGCGATCCGGCGGCGCCTGAGGCGTCGGCCGCCCCCGCACCGCCCGAGGGCGCGGCCGCGCCCGGTAGCGCGGATGGCTCGGCCACCGAGGCGGCGGATCCGGCTGGCGCGCCGCCACGGGAGGAGACGGCCTCGAACGCAGCCGCCGCCGGCCCTCTCATGCCGTCTTCGGCGCCCGGCGCGGGCGCTGCCGGCGCCGGACCGGCCGGCGGGTTCACAGACACGCAAGCGGATCAGCCGCCGCCGGCGCCATCCGCCCGGGCCGCGGAGGGCGGGCATTCCGCTGGGCCGTGGCTCATCGCGGCCGGTTTCCTGGTGCTGGCCGCGGGAATGGCCTGGCTTTGGCAGCGCCAGGCCGTGCAGCAGCCGGCGCCGGCCGCGACGGTGGCGGCGCTGCAGGCGGATATTGCCGATCTGCGTGCCGATCTCGATCGCCAGGGCAAGGCCGCTTCGGCCGCGACCGCTGCGCTGGCGGGGCGGCTCGCCGCCGTCGAGCAGCGTCCCGGATCGTCCGGCACCGGGCCTGCTGCCGCAGCGGCGCTGTCCAAGGCGGTTGCCGAGGACGCGAGGCGGACCGACGCCCTGACCCAGCAGGTGGCGCATCTCGCCAGCACCGTGGGCCAGGTCTCGCAGCGATCCGAGGCGGCGGCGCACCAGCTTGCGGTGCTGTCCCAGCAGGTCGCCGCCCAGGTCCAGCACCAGGCGGCCTCCGACGAGCGGATCTCCGCGCTGGCGGCGGAGCGCGCGGCGCGGGCGACCGAGACGAAGGACGCCGTGGCCTCGCTCCGCCAGGCGCTCGCGGCGCAACAGGCGGCGACCGCGACCCTGACCAGGAAGCTGGATGCCCTGGCCAACGCGTCCGGCCAGACATCGCGCCTCGCTGAGGTGCAGGCCGCCCGGGTGGCGCTGGCGGCTGGCCGGCCGCTCGGCGACCTGCCGGGAGCGCCGCCCGCCTTGACCCGTTTCGCCGCCGCCGCCCCGCCCACCGAGGCCGCGCTCCGTCTCGGGTTCCCCGAGGCGGCACGCGCCGCGCTTGCGGCAAGCCGGCCCGTGGTCGCGGGCAAGCCGTTCCTGGCCCAGCTCTGGGCCAGGGCGCAGGGGCTGGTGACCATCCGGCAGGACAATCGGGTGATCGTCGGCAATCCGGCCAGCGGGACGCTGGCCACGGCGCAGGGGCGGCTCGATGCCGGCGATCTGGCCGGGGCGGTTGCCGCGCTGAATGCGCTGAAGGGGCCGGCGGCTGCGGCGATGACGCCGTGGCGCGCGCGGGCGCAGTCCTTGCTGGACGCGCGAGCGGCGCTCGACGCCATGGAGACCGCAAGGTAATGCGCCGGATCATCGCGCTTCTGGTGCTTGCCGCGGCCGTGCTGGCCGCGGCCTGGTACCTTGCCGGCCTGCCCGGCAGCGTTACCCTGCAGATGGGCACGACCGAGATCAAGGCAGGCGTGCCTGTCACCGTCTTCGCGGGCGTCGTGCTGTTCGTCCTGTTGCACACGCTGCTGCGGGCGCTTGTCGGTCTCTGGCGTTTGCCGCGGCGGTGGCGGGGGTGGCGCGGCGCTCGCAATCGCCGCCTGGGTGAGCGTGCCGCCACCCGGACCATGGTGGCGCTCGCTGCCGGCGAGGCCGGCGAAGCGCAGCGGGAGGCCGCCCGCGCCCGTCGTTTGCTGGGGGATAACGCCCAGACCCTGTTGCTGGCGGCACAGGCGGCCCGTCTTGCCGGCCGAGCGGAGGAGGCCGATGCGGCCTTGCGGGCGCTCACCCACCGTCCGGAGACGGCCTTGCTCGGTTTCCGCGGCTTGTTACGCGGCGCCGGCGAGCGCGGCGACTGGGCCGAGGCGGCGCGGCTCGCCCAGGCCGCCGAGGCCGCGCATCCCGGCGCCGCGTGGCTGCGCCGCGAGCGCGGACGCCTGGCCGCGCGGGCGGGGCGATGGGACGAAGCATTGGCGCTGGCCGACGCCGACGCGCCGCGGGCGGCGCTTGGTGTGGGCGCGGCGGAGGCGGCGTCCGACCCCGGGCGCGCCCGGCGTCTGGCGAAGCGGGCCTGGAAGGACGATCCCGCGCTGGCGCCGGCGGCACTTGCCTACGCGACCCGGTTGCGAGCGGCCGGCCGGGAGCGGCAGGCCCAGGCGGTGATTCGCCGGACCTGGGCCTTGGCGCCGCATCCCGATCTGGCCGAGTTCGCGCTGGGGTCCCTGCGCGAGCCGCTCGCCCGGATGCAGGCGGCACAGCAACTCGCGGCGTCGCGTCCCAATCACCCCGAGACGCATCTGCTGCTGGCACGGACCGCGCTGGCGGCCGGGCTGGTGGGAGAGGCGCGCCGGCATACCGAGGCGGCCCGCCAGGCCGGGCTGACCCAGCGGCGCCTGTGGCTGCTGCGTGCCGCGATCGAAGAAGCCGCCGACGCGACCGGTGAAGCGGGGCGGGCCGCGCAGCGCGAGGCGCTCCGTCGTGCGGCGGAAGCAGACCCCGACCCGACCTGGCGCTGCGGCGCCTGCCATGCGACCAGCGAACGCTGGGCACCGGCCTGTCCGGCCTGTGGCGCGGCCGGTGGCCTGCAATGGTCCGAAACACCCCCGCCGCGCCTGCTTGCCGCAACCGGCTGACGGCCGCCGGAGAACGCGTGTCTCCGGCGGCGCGCAGCGGATGGGTCCTGGCGTCAGTGAATCTCGCCGGAGCGGCGGATGGCGTCGCGCAGCTTGCCGGAGGTGAAGCCCGGGTCGCGACAGATATCCAGGATCACCTTCTCGCGGCGGGCGATCAGGTCGATGGCCGCCGGAAGCTTCGTCACCGCGCCGGCCGGGATGACCACCGCGCCGTGGCGGTCGGCGTGGATCACATCGTCATGGGCAGCGTTCATCCCGTGGATGTTCACCGGCTTGCCGAAATCGACCAGGTGCACGTGGGCGTGGCTGGGGTTCACCATGCCGCCGAGAATCTGGAACCCGGGCGCCCAGGCGTCGATGTCGCGATAGGAGCCGTTGGTGACGCAGCCGAGGGCGCCGAGCGCCTTGTGCACGGTGGAGTGCACTTCGCCCCAGAACGCGCCGTAGCCGGGCGTGTCGTCGAGATCCTGCAGCAGGACGATGGTGGGGAGGTCGGCGTTCGCGACGTAGTCGTACCAGTCGACCCGGTTGGCGACCTCGCCGCGCGGCGCTTCCTTGGCGCGGATCATGCCGACCCGCGCGAGCCCGACGATCGGCGGCAGCTTCGGATCCAGCGGGACGAGCGGCGCGGTGGTGAAGCCGATCGCGCGACGCTCCGGATTGGTGATCTCGAGCCCGTTGCAGATCGTGGGGGTGTCCCATTGCTTGAGGACGTCGAGGTCAGCCTGGGTGAACGGCCGGTCGGCCATGGGACTCTCCTGTTGAGGGGATGAAGCAATCTCGCGCGGCAGCCGGCTGGGTGGCAAGCGCACCGCCGCGCCGGCCGCCCCCTTGCACGGGACGACCGGCAGGCCCGGTTCCGGGCCCGGGCGTTCAGAGCATCCGGAGGGCTCGCGCGACCGCCGCCCTTGGGTCGTTCAGCAGCAGATGAGCGACGGCTTTGGCCTCATGCAGGACCGAATGCGCAAACCGCTTCGTCCGCAGCACCAGGCTCAGCTTCAATGCACTGAGCCATCCCCCGCTAAAGGGATCACCTTCCCTCCCGAGAAGGTGTTCCCCGAGAGCTGCGCCGGGGTTGCGCTGATGTTATGAACGAAGACGGTCGTATATCCGGTGTTGTTGATCAGCTTGTTATTTTTGACGATTATTTGCCTGGTCGGCTGGCTGACGCCCTCTTCTCCGATCATGATCGCATTGGCGTGGTTTTGCGACTTCGGGCCCTTTTCCAGCGTATTGCCCTCTGCGATCAGGCTGCCGCCGATCGGGATGTCGATCTGATAGCTGGAAGTGCCGTCGGGCCCGTCTTCGATGGTGCAATCCTTGACGATCGTTACAAGTGCCCGTGATTTGATGCTGTGTCCGGTTTGCGTGTCGTAAAATCGGCTGTGCTCCACATCAAGTTCCGAAATCGGACTGACATAGATGGCGTGGGCGCAACCGCCGGCATTGACGCATCCGCCATTGTGCACGAAGTCGCTGTTCAGGACCCGGATGGTGGCCTTGGCGTTGGGCGCGGACAGGATGCCATCCTGGTTGTTAAAAAACCGTACGTTGTCGACGGTAAGGTTGCCGCCCTCGGCGCGGATGCCGCCACCGTTCCCGTCGGCCACCCGGGCGCGCTGCAAGGTCAGGTTTTTCACGGTGTCGTTGTTTCCATTGATAACGAGCAGAGCCTTGCCGGCGCATGGCTTGTCCGTCATGATCGATTTCGGTCCGACACCTTCGATCGTCAGGTCGTTCTGGTTGACAATGGCGCAATCGTAGTAGGTGCCCGCCGCGATCATGACGGTGTCGCCGTTGTGCGCGGCAGCGATTGCCTGGCTCGGCGTCGCGTAGCGCTGCCCCGGGCCGGCATGGAGCGTCGCGGCGCACGCCGTGGCCATCGCAAGCGAAAGCGCGGCGACGGTGGTCCCAAAGATACGCATCATTCTCAGACATCTCCTCAATGGCAGCCTGCAACACCTGTAGCAGGCTAGCACGGATCGGGGCTGCGGGTGCGCGAATAAACCCGCTGCAATGCAAGGGCTATCCGCGGCGACGAAACCGTCCGGGCCGATAAGGCGCCGGATCGATCACGGGCGGCCTGCCGCCCACGAGGTCGGCCGCCAGGCGGCCGGTCATCGCTCCCGCCGCCAGGCCGATATGCCCGTGACCGAACGCATGCACGATATCCGCGCAGCCGCTTGCGGGGCCGATGCAGGGCAGTCCATCGGCGATCGAGGGGCGATGGCCCATCCAGACCTTCACCCGGGCCTCGGGCAGATCGCGCGGCAGGCCCGGGAACAGGCGCAGCGCGAAATCGCGCAGCACGCCCGAGCGTCGCCAGTCGGGCGCGGCGTCCAGCCCCGCCAATTCGACCTGTCCCGCCAACCGCAGGCCGTGGGCCATGTGGGTGATCGACATCTTGCCGTCCGACGGCATCACCGGGTGGCGCGGCGCGACGTCGGGGGTTTCGATCACGGCGTGATAGCCGCGCTCCGTCTCCAGCGGCACGCGGTCCCCGGCCGCGGCGGCCAGGGCGCCCGACCATGCGCCGGCGGCGATCACCGCCCGATCGGCGGCAATCGCGCCGGCCGCGGTCAGCACGGCACGCAGCCGGCCGGCTTCGATGCGGAACCCGGTGGCACGGCCGCGATGCAGCGCGGCGCCAAGCGACCGGGCATGCGCAGCCAAAGCCGCGACATAGGCGCCGGGGTCGAGGCAATGCCCGCCATGCTCGATGAACACACCGAAGCCATAGCGGCGGTCCAGCGCCGGCTCGAACTGGCGCAGCGCGTCGGCGTCGAGTTCGGTCCAGGCGATGCCGGTCTCCTGACGCACCTGCCAGGCCAGGCGCTCCGCCAGGAACTCGGCCCGGGAGGGGAAAACATAGAGCAAGCCCTGACCCTGGATCAGATCCCCCACTCCGGCCTCCTCGGCCAGCCGGCGATGCCGTTCGGGACAGTCGGCGATCAGCGGACGCAACGCGCGTCCCGTCGCCATCACGCGGTGTTCCGTCGCACCGGCCAGCAGGAAGCGAACCAGCCAGGGCAGCATGTGCGGCAGGTAGCGCCAGCGGATCGTCAGCGGCCCGAGCGGATCTGCCAACCACCCCGGCACCTTGCGCCAGATCCCGGGCGCCGACATCGGCACGACCGAGGCCGTGCTGAGCCAGCATCCGTTGCCATAGCTGGCGGCCTGCGTGCCGCCCGGCTCGCCCGGTTCGACGATCGTGACACGATGCCCGTCGCGCAGGAGTTCGACGGCCGTGGCGGCCCCGACGATGCCGGCGCCGATCACCACGGCGTGGAGCGGTTGCGCCGCGGGCATCAGGTGCGGCTCAGGCCGGAGCGTGCAAACGGCCGGGCATCCCGGCCCGCGCCAACGAGGCAGGTCCCGCGCCGGTCAGTCCCGGAACCGGTCACGGTCGGTGCCCCGGTACAGCACTCTCTGCTGACGCTCCATGATCGCCGCGTGCAGCGCCAGCGCCTCGGGCGCGAGGTCGGCCGACGGGGCGGGCTCGGGGTCGAAATGGCCGTACCGATCCTCCCCGCGCACCAGGGTGGCGCTGTCGCGCGCACCGGCGATCTGGCGGATATGGGTCGGAATGTAGCGGATGGCGAAGCCGATGCGGCGGTCGTCCGAGCGGTTGGGCTCCGATCCATGGAACAGCATGACGTGGTGGAGCGAAGCCTCGCCCGGTGCCAGTTCGGCGAGCACGGCCTCGCTCTCGTCCACCGTCACCTCCAACTCCTGTCCGCGGGTCAACAGGTTGTCGGGGTCGAACGTGTCGCGGTGGCCGACCTGCCGGGCATGGGTGCCGGCGACGAATTTCATGCAGCCGTTCGCGCGGTTGGCTTGGGTCAGCGCGAGCCACACCGTGGTCACGTCGGGCGCGCTCAGGCCCCAGTAGGTCGCGTCCTGGTGCCAGGAAACGAACCCGCGGTCGGCGGCTTCCTTGATGAAGAAGGTCGAGCTCCAGCACAGCAGGTCCGGGCCAAGCAGGTCCTCCACCGCATCCAGGATGCGCGGGTGGCGCACCAGTTCATTCAGCCAGGGGAACAGCAGGTGCGGTTTGTGCCGCATCTCGGCTTTCAGCGGTCCGCCCTGCGCGGCCTCGACCGCCTCCAGCCTGGCGCGGTAGGCGGCGGCTTCGGCGGGAGTGAGGATCGGCACCGGAAAATGGAAGCCGTCGCGGTGGTAGGCGGCGACATCGGCGGAGGAAAGCATATCGGCATGTCCTTGCGGAAGCGCGGGTGGGCGGCACGATAGGGCGGCCGCACAATGTCTCCAAGGGTGTGGTCGCCTGGGCCGGAACGCGTTTGCCGGCGCGTGCGGCATGGGTATGGTCTGTTATGGATCGGATGTGGCGGGCTGGCCGGGTGCGGCCGCGCCGGGATCGCGCGGCGCGCGTTCCCGCGGCTGGCCGGCTGGGGTGCACGGCATCGGCATACAAGTAAGCCGGCGGAAGTCGGGTGCGCCTTTCATTCCGCGCGCCGCCCCCGCCAAGCGGGCACGGACACGTCCGGAATGTTTCCGATCCCAAGCATACCGGAGAGGGGGCGGCATCGCCGGGAGGACGGCCATGGTGCCCGTGGCCGGGATCGATCGCCTGTCGATCAGGGTGCGGGTGCGCGCGGCGTCGCAGGCGTCTGCCGGGCGCCTGTCCGCCTTCCCCGGCTTCGAAGGCTCGGAGGACCACGGCGACGCAATCGGCTGGACCAAGGGCGGGACGCGGGTCCGATCGGCCCCGCCACGCCGGCGCGCGCCGCTATTGCGGCGCCTCCACGACCAGCACGAGGTCGGTGTCGCCGGTGGCCCCGCCGCAGGCCGTGAGCAGCGCATGCGCCTGCCCGCGATGGTGGGTCTGATGGTTGAAGAAATGGGTCACGAGGAAGCCGCGTTGCTGGCGGATCTGCCGCCGTGCGGCCATGCTGTCCCAGAGCAGGTCCTGCGCGATCCAGGCTTCGTCCACCCGGATGGCCCAGGCTTCGATGCCGTCGTCGATGCGGCGCCGCTCGGCGGAGAGGGTATCGAAATCCTCGATCATGCCCGCGCTGGCGGTGATCCGCGCCGGCGGGCGTTCCCAGCCGTCGAAGCGGGACATCCAATACTGATCGGCCCAGACCAGATGGGCGAGGGTGCCGTGCAGCGAGCCCCAGAACGCCCCCCGCTCGGCGCGGCGGGCATTGTCCGGAATCCGCGATGCGGCGGTGTAGAGCCGGCGGTTCATCTCCGAGTTGTAGGCGGCCATGGTGCGGACATAAGCCGGGCTGATCATGCGTTCCGTCCTCCGACCCCACCGTCCCCTCTTGACCTCGTAGGGCACAGCAGACCATGACGGCGCATGGAGCCGCAAGGCTTGGCCAGGGTGGTTTCGGCCCGCCCGTGACCCGACGATCTGCCCGAAGGGAGACGATGCCCGATGTCCTCCACTACGTCCAACGGCCATGACCAGCCGGACGGCGCGAGCCGTCGCGATTTCCTTGGGCTCGTGACCGGTGCCTTCGCGGCAATCGGCACCGCCGCCGTCGCCTGGAGCCTCATCGATTCCATGAATCCGGCGGCCGACGTCATCGCGGCCGGGGCGCCGATGGACATCGACGTGGGCAAGATCGAGCCTGGCCAGCAGATCATCGTCCGCTGGCGCGGGATGCCGATCCTGTTCGTCAATCGTACGGCGGAGATGGTGGCGACCCTGAAAAACAAGGCCGACGAAGCGCGCCTTGCCGATCCCGGTTCCGCCGTGGAGCAGCAGCCGGCGTACGCCAAGAACTGGCATCGCTCGGTCAAGCCGGAACTGGCGGTGCTGGTCGGCATCTGCACCCATCTCGGCTGCCTGCCGGAGTACTTGCCGAAGCCCGACCCGACCGAACCGGTGACGAACTGGCCCGGCGGCTATCTCTGCCCCTGCCATGGGTCCAAATACGACCTGGCCGGGCGCGTGTATCAGAACGTCCCGGCACCTTATAACCTGCCGGTCCCGCCGTACCATTTCCTCGACCCGAAGACCGTTCGGGTCGGCCAGAACCCTGCCGGCGTCAGCTTCTCGCTCAGCGGGGTGGTTCAGCTTTAAGCGTACGGCCCCCGCCGGCTGAATGGTCCGAGGCGCCGGCGGACGGTATGTGGTGGCGGCGCGCGTGCGGTCAGGCCGCATCGCCGCCGCCGGCGGTCCGTGCCTCCGCCATGGATCCAGGCAGTCGCCCCGGTTGACGGAGGGGCTTCTGTCGGATCAGGGGCTCCCGTAGTAGCGGACACCGGTTCCGGTCCCGTCGGGGCTCAACCCGGTGGCGGCCGCGCCGCCCGGTTGCGGCAGCCCGGGCACGCTGAGCGTGCTGTCTCCTGCCGGGCTCGGCGGGACTTTCGGTTGCGCACCGGTCAGGCCGAGCGCGCGCGGCGAGGCGCCGCAACCTGCCAGACCGATCAAAAGCACCAAGACGGACAGGCGTCGGGCCATCGTCAGACTTCCAACCCGCAAAGCTGAGCCGGCACTCAACACGATCGGCCTTCCCCGCGCCAGTGGAGATCGAAGCGGGGAGGGAATTGGGGCTCGGCAATGGGCGGGCGGCGATGGGCGCCAAGCGGCGGTGCAGGGCGCCTGAACCGAGCCAGGCGGCGCGATTGGCCTGATCGTCCGAGCGGGCACAAGGTCCCAGGCCGAAGCAGGCTTGCAGCTTGCTCTTGTGGTCCCCCCCGAGCGCGGTTAATTCCTCCCCCTCTCCAAACGCTCCCGCTCTTCCGGGCCGCCTCGCTGCTAAAAGGTTTCCTGAATGTTTTCCCGGCTGCTCGGCTTCATGTCGGCTGACATGGCGATCGATCTCGGCACTGCGAACACGCTGGTCTATGTGAAGGGCCGCGGCATCGTGTTGGCGGAACCCTCGGTCGTCGCGATCGCCGACGTTCGCGGCAAGAAGCAGGTTCTCGCCGTCGGCGAGGAAGCCAAGCAGATGCTGGGACGCACGCCGGGCAATATTTCGGCGATCCGTCCGCTGCGCGACGGGGTGATCGCCGATTTCGAGGTGGCGGAGGAGATGATCAAGCATTTCATCCGCAAGGTGCATAACCGCCGCGGGTTCGCCTCCCCGCTGATCATCGTTTGCGTGCCGTCCGGTTCTACGGCCGTGGAACGCCGGGCGATCCAGGAGAGCGCCGAGAGCGCCGGCGCCCGCAGGGTCCTGCTGATCGAGGAACCGATGGCGGCCGCGATCGGCGCCGGCCTGCCGGTCACCGAACCCTCGGGCAGCATGGTGGTCGATATCGGCGGCGGCACCACGGAAGTGGCCGTGATCTCGCTCGGCGGCATCGTCTATTCGCGCAGCGTGCGCGTTGGCGGCGACAAGATGGATGAGGCGATCATCAGCTACATCCGCCGCAACCATAACCTGCTGATCGGCGAGTCGACCGCCGAGAGGATCAAGATGGACATCGGCGCCGCTGCTGCCAGCGGGAACGCCGACGACGGCCTCTGGCGGGAGGTGAAAGGGCGCGACCTGATGAACGGCGTCCCGCGGGAGATCGTGGTCAGCCAGGCGCATATCGCCGAAAGCCTCAATGAGCCGGTCGGCGCGATCGTCGAGGCCGTGAAGGTGGCGCTGGAAAACACGCCCCCCGAGCTTTCGGCCGACATCGTCGACAAGGGGATCGTGCTGACGGGCGGCGGTGCCTTGCTGTATCGTCTGGATGAAGTCTTGCGGGAAGCGACGGGCCTGCCCGTCGCGGTGGCGGAGGACGCGCTGCAATGCGTCGCACTCGGGACCGGTCGCGCGTTGGAGGAACTGAAACGTCTTCGCAATGTCCTCACAACTATGTATTGAGCTTGTGGGCGCCCCGCTGGGCGCTTCCCTGGGCACTTCCCTGGGCACCCCCTCGGGCGCCTGGCGTCCCGGCTGCTGCAGGCTGTGAGGAACGATGATCCGGCTGTCGATCCCGCTGCGACAGGCGTTGGCCAAGCTCACGCTTCCGGTGCTGTTCACCGTGTCGTTCGGGGTGATCCTGCTCGGCAAGCTCGACGTCATGGCTGCCCAGCGGGCCCGCATATCGCTCGCGGACGCGCTGGCGCCGATCTACGCCACCCTGGCCGGCCCGCTCGCGAACGTGCGGGCCGGGGTCGAGGATGTGACCGGCCTGTTTGCGCTGGATGCCGAGGTTGCGCGCCTGCGCGCGGAGAACGCGCGGCTGCGCCACTGGCAGGCGGTAGCGCTGACCTTGGCGGCACGCACGCGCGCGCTGGAGGCGGACCTGCACTGGATCCCTTCGCCGGCCCCCGAGTTTGTCACCGCCCGGGTTGTCGCCGATGCCGGCGGCGTGTTCGCGCGCGCGGTTCTGCTGTCGACCGGCCCCAATCATTTCATCCGCAAAGGGCAGATCGCGCTGTCCGACGGTAGCCTGGTCGGACGGGTGACCGACGTGGGCAGCCGCTCGGCGCGGGTGCTGCTGATCACGGACCCGAACAGCCGCATTCCCGTGCTGCTGGAGGGCAGCGGCAGCCGCGCGATCATGGTGGGCACCAACGGATCGCGGCCGCGGTTGATCTTCTGGTCGGGGGCGGCGCCACGCGAGGCCCAGCAGGTGGTCACCGCGGGGATCGCCGGCTCTCTCCCGCCCGACCTCCCGATCGGCACCGTGCACTACACGGCCGCAAACGTGCCGGAGGTGGTGCCGGGCGCCGATCTTGGCCGCCTGGGCATGGTGCAGATCGTCGCGGGCGGCCTGGCCGGCCTGTCCGCGCCGGAGGCCGTCGCTGCGCCGCCTGCGTCCCCCGGCGGTCCGCGGCCGGGTTGAGCAAGGGCGCGGTGATGGTCGATGTGGGCCGCGCCCCAGGCATCCGTCCCCGCCCCGGGATTTGGCGGCGTCTCGACGGCTTCGCCCGACGGGCTTTCCCGGTCACCAGCACCGTGCTGTTGATGCTGGCGAGCAACGCGCCGTTCGGGATCCCCGACCAGGCGGCCCTGCTGCCGGCGGTCACGATGATCGCGGTGTTCTTCTGGTCGGTCTTCCGCCCGAGCGGGATGCCACCGCTGGCCGTGTTCCTGATCGGCCTGTTGCTCGACCTGCTGGGATGGTTGCCGTTGGGCACCGGTGTGCTCACCCTGCTGCTGGCCCACGCGTTCTGCGCCCGGTGGCGGCGCGGGCTGGCGCGGCAGGGGTTCCTGCCCGTCTGGCTCGTCTTCACCGGTTTTGCCGCCGCCGCGGCGGCGGTCATGTGGGGGCTTGCGTCGCTGCTCATTCTTCGGCTGCTGCCACTCGCGCCGGCGGCGTTCCAGGCGGTGTTGACGGCAGCGCTCTACCCCGCCCTGGCGATCCCGTTCGGGCGCGCACACCGCGACCTCGCGGCGCCGGAGCGGGCCTGAGATGCGCCGCGAGGCGCGCCGCTCGGGGGTCTTCACCCGCCGTGCCCTGCTGGCGCTCGGCGGACAGGCGACATTGCTCGGGCTGCTCGGCGCCCGGCTCTACCAGGTACAAGTTGCCGAAGGCGGTCGCTATGCCACGCTTGCGCGGCAGAACAGCGTCAGCCTGCGGATGATCGCGCCGGTGCGCGGGCGCATTGTCGACCGGTTCGGCACCGTCCTCGCCGACAACAAGAAGAACTGGCGGGCATTGCTGATCGCCGAGCGGGCGGGCAACGTGAACCGCACGCTGGACGGCTTTTCCCGTATCGTGCCCTTGGCGCCACGCGAGCGTGCCCGCATCCGCCGCGACGTGGTCCGCAACCGGCGCTTCATTCCGGTATTGGTGCGTGATTTCCTGACCTGGGAGCAGATGGCCGCGATCGAGGTCGCCGCGCCCGATCTGCCTGGTATCGTGGTCGATGTCGGGGACACCAGGGTTTACCCGTTCGGCCCGGACCTGGCCCATTTGGTCGGCTACGTCGCTCCGCCGACGCCCGCCGATGTGCAGCGCGATCCCACGCTGGCCCTGCCCGGCATGCGGGTCGGCCGGTCTGGTGTCGAGCGCTTCCGGGAGCGCAGCCTGCGCGGCACCGCCGGCGCCGTGCAGATGGAGGTGAACGCGTACGGCCGGGTGATTCGCGAACTCGCCCGCCAGGATGGCGTGCCGGGGGATGCGGTGGGTCTCACGATCGACGCGGCACTGCAGCAGGTCGCGGTGAACCGGCTCGGCGGGGAGAGCGCGAGCGCCGTGCTGCTTGATTGCCGCAACGGCGAGGTGCTGGCGATGGCATCGACCCCGTCGTTCGATCCCGGCCTGTTCGACACCGGCGTTTCCGCGGCGCAGTGGCGCGCCTGGGTCACCAACGAGCGGGCGCCGCTGATCAACAAGGCAACCGTCGGCGTCTATGCGCCAGGTTCGACGTTCAAGATGGCGGTCGCGCTGGCCGGCCTGCGGGCCGGCGCGATCACCACGACGACCCATTTCTTCTGCCCAGGCTACCTCAAGCTCGGCAACCGGCTGTTCTATTGCTGGAAGCACGGGGGCCACGGGTCGATCGACCTGCATGGGGCGATCGAGCAGAGCTGCGACGTGTTTTTTTATCATACGGCGCTGCTCACCGGGATCGATCGCATCGCCGAGACGGCGCATCGGTTCGGCCTCGGGGTCCGACTCGACATCGACCTGCCGCTGCAGGCCGACGGCCTGGTGCCGACCCGCGCCTGGAGCCACAGGCACGGCCGACCGTGGGTGCTCGGCAATACCGCGATCAGCGGCATCGGCCAGGGTTACGTGCAAGTGACGCCGTTGCAGCTTGCCACCTACGCCGCGCGGCTGGCGACCGGGCGGGCCGTGCAGCCGCATCTGACCCGTACGGTGGGTTCGACCGTGCTGCCAGGTGGCAAGGCGGAGGATTGGCCGCTGCTCGATCTGCCCGAACCGCTGCTCGATGCCGTCCGGCAAGGCATGTTCTCCGTCGTGAACAATCCGCGCGGCACCGCCTGGGCCCAGCGGCTGCCGCCGTCGCTCGGGGTGCACATGGCCGGCAAGACCGGTTCAGCCCAGGTCGCGGATGTGAGTCGGGTGGAGCGGGCGCGCGGCGTCTTCCACACCAGCAAGCTGCCCTGGAAGTTGCGGCCGAACGCCTTGTTCGTGGCGTTCGCCCCGTTCGCCGCCCCGCGCTACGCCGCCGCGGTGGTGGTGGCGCACGGCAATGAGGGCGCGGAGGCGGCGGCGCCGATCGTGCACGACCTGATGGTGGCGGCGCTGACACGGGATCCGGCAGGTCGCGCCGTTCCGCCCGGCGGGGTTGCGGCGCGTGCCGGACACGGCGGAGGGACGGGCGCCGCATGAGCGACCGCAGACTGCTCCGTTCGGTCCCATTCGACACGACCGCCAAGCTGGCGCGGCTCAACTGGGTCTTCGTGTTGATGATCTGCGCGCTGGCCGCGGTGGGGTATGCGGCGCTTTACAGCGTCGATGGCGGCGCACCGCGCCCCTACGCCGAGACCCAGGCCTTGCGCTTTGCCCTCGGCCTCGTGCTGATGCTCGGTGTCGCCCTGGTCGATATCCGGTTCATCGCGCGGCTTGCCTGGCCAACCTATGCGGCGGCCTTGGCGTTGCTGGTGGCGGTGGAACGGTTCGGGCATGTCGGCAAGGGAGCTCAACGCTGGATCACCATCGCCGGGTTCGACCTGCAGCCGTCCGAGTTGATGAAAGTCGCGCTGGTGCTGGCGCTGGCCGCCTGGTTCCACCGGGCTTCGTGGGAACGGGTGGGCCAACCCTTGTTCCTGCTGGTGCCGCTCGTGGCGATTGCGGTGCCGGCGGCGCTCATCCTGAAGGAACCGAATCTCGGCACCGCCGTGATCACCACCGTGGTGGGGCTCTCGGTCCTGTTCGCGGCCGGGGTGCGCTGGTGGATGTTTGCCGTGCCCCTGCTGCCGCTGCCGCTGATTGCGCGGATCGCCTACGGCCACCTGCACGGCTACCAAAAGGCGCGGATCGAGACCTTCCTGCACCCCGAGCGAGATCCGCTCGGCGCCGGCTACAACATCATCCAGTCGAAGATCGCGCTGGGCTCGGGCGGCATGTGGGGGCAGGGCTACTTGCACGGGACCCAGGCGCACCTGGATTTTCTGCCGGAGAAGCAGACCGATTTCATTTTCACCATCGTCGGTGAGGAATTCGGCTTCATGGGCGCGCTCATGGTGCTGCTGCTGCTGGCACTGATCATTGCCGCCGGCATGCTGATCGGCCTGCGGTGCCGCCATCAGTTCGGCCGGCTGGTGGCATTCGGGGTCACCGTCAATTTTTTCATGTACGTCTTCGTCAATCTGGCGATGGTGATGGGCGTCATTCCCGTCGGCGGGGTGCCGCTGCCACTGGTCTCGTATGGCGGTTCCGCCTTGATTGCGGTGATGCTGGGCTTCGGGCTGCTGCTGTCGGCCGATCTGCACCGGGATGCCGAGTTTCCGGCCGACGCCGGAGCCCTGTAGGCACGCGACCTCCTGCCCTCGGGGTCCATTCGACACCTATCGAATCGATCAGCGGTGTCGAGCGGGCCCTGCGGTTTTGTCTTGATCGGCATCTTTGTCGGCGTGCTGACGCACGTGTCTGCGGACGATGCCTCAGCTGTTCCCCGACGGGGCGGCGCGCGGCACGGCGCCGGCGGGCCACGCCGTTGGCGGCGCCTACCCAATCCGGCGCCGCACCGCTAAGGTCCTGCATCTTTTCACGCCGTCAGGGGTGCCCATGCCCGAGTTCGTGTTTCCCGCGCCCACGCCCGTCGCCATTCCTGTCGCCGAAGGCGGTGCTTTCCCGGTTCGTCGCGTGTTCTGCGTCGGCCGCAACTACGCCGCGCACGCGCGTGAGATGGGCAGCGACCCCGACCGCGAGCCGCCGTTCTTCTTCATGAAGCCCGCCGATGCGCTGGTGACCGGCGGGGCGGACACGCCCTACCCGCCGGCCACGTCGGACCTCCATCATGAAATGGAGCTGGTGGTGGGGATCGGCGAGGGCGGCGCCGACATCGCGGAGGCGGACGCGCTTGCCCATGTCTGGGGCTATGCCGCCGGGCTCGATCTGACCCGCCGCGATCTCCAGGGCCAGGCCAAGAAAGAAGGCAAGCCGTGGGACATGGGTAAAGGGTTCGACCATTCCGGCCCGATCGGCCTGATGGTCCCGGTGGCGCGCATCGGCCATCCCGCGCACGGACGGATCGCGCTCAAGGTGAACGGCAAGCTGCGGCAGAGCTCCGACCTGGCGAACATGATCTGGAGCGTGCCGGAGACGGTCGCCTACCTCTCCCGGCTGGTGCGTTTGGCGCCGGGCGACCTGATCTTCACCGGCACGCCGGAAGGCGTGGCCGCGGTCAGCCGAGGTGACCTGCTGGAAGGGGAGGTGGAGGGCGTCGGGACGATCCGTACCCGCGTCGTCTGATGCCGGCGTCGTTGCGGATCGCCACCTGGAACATCAACTCCCTGCGGCTGCGCCTGACGCTGCTCCGGGAGCTGGCGGCGGCGCTGGATCCGGACGTGATCTGCCTGCAGGAGACCAAGGTTCCGGACGAACTGTTCCCTGCCGAAGCGCCGGCCGCGCTCGGCTATCCCCATGCCGCGTGGCGGGGGATGAAGGGCTACAACGGGGTGGCGATCTTCTCCCGCCGCCCGATCGTCACGCTGGAGACCGCGCCCGACTGGTGCGGCAAGGGAGACTGCCGGCATCTCGCGGTGACGCTCGATGCGCCGGGCGGACCCATCGAGCTGCATGATTTCTACGTCCCGGCGGGCGGGGACGTGCCCGATCGGGACGCCAACCCGAAATACGGTCACAAGCTCGACTTCATCGCCGAGACACGGGCCTGGTTTGCCGCCCGCAGCGGGCTCGCCCGCACGGTGGTGGTGGGCGATCTCAATATCGCGCCGCTGGAGTTCGACGTCTGGAACCACAAGCAACTGCTTGGCGTGGTGAGCCACACGCCGCCGGAGACCGAAGGGCTGCTCGCCTGGCAGCGCACCGGCTTCGTGGACGCGGTCCGGCATTTCACGCCGGAGCCGGAGCGGCTCTACACATGGTGGTCGTATCGCAACCGGGACTGGCGCGCCTCCGATCGCGGTCGGCGGCTGGATCATGTGTGGGTAACCGACGACCTTACGGGCGCCCTGCGCCGGCAGCGGGTGTTGAAGGAGGCCCGCGACTGGGTGCAGGGCTCGGATCACGTGCCCGTGTGCGTGGAACTGGCGCTATAGGCCCGATCGTCTGCGGACCCGTGCGCGTGTCCGGTCGGCGCCGATCGCTCCGCGCAGCCGGCGGGGTGCTGCCGCGGATGGCGGTGGGTGGCTTCGACCAGCCGCCCGCCATGGCCTGCGCGCCCGGCCGGCCGTGACGCTCGCCGTCGCTTCAGGCCACGGCCAGCACCGCGGTTCCCTCAGGGTCGAGACGATAGCCGCCGTTCTCGGTCAGCAGCAGCCGCGCATTGGTCGGGTCGGGCTCGATCTTCTGGCGCAGCCGGTAGATATGGGTCTCGAGTGTGTGGGTGGTCACCGCGGCATTGTAGCCCCACACCTCGCCCAGCAGTTCCTGCCGCGCCACCGGCGCGCCGGAGCGATAGAGGTATTTCAGGATCGCCGCCTCCTTCTCGGTGAGGCGGATGCGCCGGTTGCGCTCCGGATCCAGCAGCAGCTTGGCGGCCGGGCGGAACGTATACGGGCCGATCGAGAACACGGCGTCCTCGCTGTTCTCGAAGTTGCGCAATTGCGCGCGCAACCGAGCCAGTAGCTCGGCCAGCCGGAATGGCTTGGCGATGTAGTCGCTGGCGCCCGCATCGAGCCCGCGCACGATGTCCATCTCCGCGTCCGACCCGGTGAGCATGATCACCGGCATCTTGTGGCCGCGCTGGCGCATCTGCACGCAGAAGTCGCGTCCGTCGCCGTCGGGCATGGCGAGATCCAGGATCACCGCGTCGAAGCGGGCATCCGGGGCGGAAAGCAGCCGGTCGGCCTCGCGCAGGGTGGAAGCTTCGACCGCGGTGAACTCCCCCTCGAGCGCAAGCTGCTCGGCCAGGGTGAGGCGAAGATCGTTGTCGTCGTCCACGATCAGGATAGGCCGCTCGCTGGGCATGGTTTCTTCCTTCGATCCGGTGGGGGCTGGGCACGACCGGTACGATCCGGGGGAATCACGACAACCCCGTCCAACCCCCATATACTCCACGCAGAGCCCGCGCGTCTTGCCAGACATGCCGGGTCCGCACGGGTGATGCGCGGAAGCTTCGGGGTGAATGATGACAAAATTTGGCCATGTGCGGATCGCAAACGCGTGATCGATCGATGAACCGACCCAACTTTCCCCGTTCCGCGGTTGCTCGCGGGGTCGAATTGCCGGAATCCGCCGCGCCGACGGGCGACCGGACCCATGTGCCGCGGCTCTCACCGGGCCAATTGCGCATGGTGCATCGCGCCGCCACCGACCTGCGGCGCGGGATTCCGGTGGTGCTCGCCGCCGACCCGCCTTTGGTTCTGCTGGCCGCGGAGGCGGCAAGCGCGGCCGGGCTGGAGGAATATTGCCAACTGGTCGGCGCGCCGCCGGTGTTGTTGCTGGCCCCGACGCGCGCCGCGGCGGTTCTGCGCCGTCCGGTTGGCCCGGCGGGGGGCATGCCGGTTGCGCTGGCGCTGACCGCGCCGTTGCTTGCCCCCGAACCGCTGGCCCGCCTCGCCGACCCGACCTTGGAGCAGACCCTCCCCGCCGTGCCCGAGCCGGTCGAGGCACCAGCGGCGGCGGGAGCCGCGCTGGCCCTGGTCAAGCTCGGCCGTCTGCTGCCCGCGGTCGTGGCTGCTCCGCTTCGCGGGATGCCGAGCGCGCCCGAGGCAGGAGTGTTGGCGGTGAGCCCGGCCGACGTGCTGGCCTACCGTCCCGCGGCCGCTTCCTCCTTGCGCCGGCTGACCGAGGCCCAGGTGCCGCTCTCTGCTGCGTCGGATGCGCGCATTGTCATCTTCCGGCCGGCTGATGGCGGCATCGAGCACCTGGCGATCCTGGTCGGCGAGCCGCGATCCGAAGAAGCGCCGTTGGTCCGGCTGCATTCGGAGTGCTTCACCGGCGACCTGCTCGACAGCCTGCGCTGCGACTGCGGAGCGCAGTTGCGTGGTGCCATCGCGCGGATGGCGGAGGCCGGGGCCGGCGTGCTGCTTTATCTCGCGCAGGAAGGCCGGGGCATCGGGCTGGCCAGCAAGCTCCGCGCCTACACGTTGCAGGATCGTGGACTGGACACCGTGGACGCCAATCGGGCGCTGGGATGGGAGGCGGATGAGCGCAACTTCCTCACCGCCGCCACCATGCTGGAGGCGCTGGGGATTCGCCGGGTGCGGCTGCTGACCAACAATCCCGACAAGCTCAGCGGGCTGGCCGCCTGCGGGATCGAGGTGGCAGGACGGGAACCGCATGCCTTCGCGCCGAACGGCGTGAATGACGAATACCTGGCCACCAAGGCCCGTCGCTTCGGCCATCTGCTGGGCTAGAAGGGCAATGCGCGCGACGGTTGCAGCAGACGGGCGGTTCCGGATGGCTGGGCGGATCATGCGCGCGGCGCTCGGCCGCGGCGGCGTGCGGGCCGAAAAAACCGAGGGCGACGGCGCCACCCCTGTCGGGCTGCTGCCGCTCCGCCGGGTTCTCTATCGCGCCGATCGCGGCCCGCCGCCCGCCTGCGCGGTGCCGGTGGAGCCGCTCGCCCCCGACGACGGCTGGTGCGATGACCCTGCCCATCCCGATTACAACCGCATGGTTCGCCGCCCCCATCCGGCCCGGGGCGAGGCACTGTGGCGGGAGGACCAAGTCTACGACCTGATCGGCGTGCTGGGCTGGAACGACTCCCCGGTGGTGTCCGGCCGCGGCTCGGCAATTTTTCTTCATGTCGCCCGGGCGGATTTCGCGCCGACCGACGGCTGCATCGCGCTGCTCCCGGCTGATCTGCGAACGGCGTTGGCGCTCGGGCTGCGCGAGATCGAGGTGCTGGGGTGACCGGGGGCGTCCATGCCGGTGCTCTGCTGAGCGGTTTGCCCGATGCGCGTGCCGAGGAGCGGACGACGCAGCTGCTTTCCCTTCCGGGTGCGCGGATCGAGCGGATTGTCTCTGCCGGACAGGCCAGCCCGGACGGTTTCTGGTACGACCAGGACCAGGCGGAATTCGTGGTGCTGCTGGCCGGGTCGGCCAGCCTGCGCATCGCCGGGGAAACGGTCGTGCGGGATCTCGGGCCGGGCGACTACGTGTTTTTGCCGGCGCATCGCCGGCATCGGGTGGAGCGGACGTCCGTGATGCCGCCAGCCGTATGGCTGGCCGTGCATCTGGGTTGAGACACGCGGAGCGCCCGGTGATCGCCCGGGACGTGATCCGCCGCCATCGTCGCTTCCCTCATGTTCCGCGCGTGTCCGGCCCGTGCTAAGGGGACCGTTCTGACCGGGGATGACCATGAACCAGACTCAGCCTGCCGCCAGCCTTGACCGTTTCTTCACAGCGCCGCTGGTGGAAACCGACCCTGAGCTTGCCGCCGCGATCGGTGCGGAATTGCATCGACAGCAGGACGGCATCGAGCTCATCGCCAGTGAAAACATCGTCTCTGCGGCCGTGCTGGAAGCGCAGGGATCGGTGCTGACGAACAAATACGCTGAAGGCTATCCCGGCCGGCGCTACTACGGCGGTTGCGTCGATGTCGACGTGGCGGAGACCCTGGCGATCGAACGAGCGAAGCGGCTGTTCGACTGTGCTTTCGCCAACGTGCAGCCGCATTCCGGAGCGCAGGCCAACCAGGCGGCGTTCCTGGCCCTGGTGAGGCCCGGCGAAACCATCCTGGGCATGAGCCTTGCCGCCGGCGGGCATCTGACGCACGGCGCTGCCCCCAACCTGTCGGGCAAGTGGTTTCGGGCGGTGCAATACGGCGTGCGGCGCGAGGACGGGCGGATCGATTACGACCAGCTCGAATCGCTGGCCCGCAGCGAGCGGCCGAAGCTGATCATCGCCGGCGGCTCCGCCTATCCGCGCGTCATCGATTTCGCTCGCATCCGCCGGGTGGCCGACGAGGTCGGCGCCTACTTCATGGTGGACATGGCGCATTTCGCCGGCCTCGTCGCCGCCGGCTTGTTTCCGAGCCCGCTTCCGCATGCCCATGTGGTGACCACCACCACCCACAAGACCCTGCGCGGGCCGCGTGGCGGCATGGTTCTGTCGAACGACCTTGAGATCGGCAAGAAAATCAACAGCGCGGTCTTCCCCGGCTTGCAGGGCGGACCGCTGATGCACGTGATCGCCGGCAAGGCGGCGGCGTTCGGGGAAGCATTGCGGCCGGAGTTCCGGAGCTACCAGCAGGCCGTGCTGGACAATGCCCGCACCTTGGCCGCGACGCTGGTCGAGCAGGGGCTCGCGATCGTGACCGGCGGCACCGACTGCCATCTGGCGCTCGTCGATTTGCGTCCGAAGCACGTGACCGGCAAGGCCGCCGATGCCAGCCTTGAGCGCGCGCATATCACCGTCAACAAGAATGCCATCCCGTTCGATCCGGAGAAGCCGACGATCACGTCCGGCATTCGCGTCGGCTCGCCGGCCGCGACCACGCGTGGCTTCGGTGCGGCGGAGTTCCGGGAGGTCGGCTTGATGATCACCGAGGTGCTCGATGGCTTGGCCCGTTCCAACGACGGCGGCAACGAGGCGGCCGAACGTGCCGTCGGCGCGCGCGTGCGGGCGTTGTGCGCCCGCTTCCCGATCTATCGCGGGCGGTGAGCGCGGCGATGCTGCGCAGTGAGGGCTGTGTGGGCTGATGCATTGCCCGTTTTGCGGCCACGACGATACCCAGGTGAAGGACAGCCGCCCGACCGAAGACGGCGCGGCGATCCGGCGCCGGCGGTTCTGCCCGCAATGCGGTCAGCGCTTCACGACGATCGAGCGGGTGCAACTGCGCGAGCTCACCGTCGTGAAGTCCGACGGCCGTCGGGTCGGTTTCGATCGCGACAAGCTCGCCCGCTCGATCCGCATCGCCCTGCGCAAGCGACCGATCGAGGACGAGCGGATCGAGCGGATCGTCAACGGCATCGTGCGCCATCTGGAAGCGTCGGGCGACACGGAGATCCCGAGCAAGCAGATCGGCGAACTCGTGATGGACACGCTGAAGGACCTCGATCCCGTCGCCTATGTCCGCTTCGCCAGCGTGTATCGCAATTTCCGCGAAGCGAAGGATTTCGAAGCGTTCGTCGGATCGCTTGGCGGCACGCTCGCGACGGAGGTTCGGAGCGATGACGGCCAGCCGTGAGGATGTCCTGCATATGCGCGCGGCCCTTGCGCTGGCGGCGCGCGGACTGGGGGTAACCTGGCCGAATCCCTCAGTGGGATGCGTGGTGGTGAAGGATGGACGCGTCGTCGGTCGGGCGCTGACGGCGCCCGGCGGACGCCCGCACGCGGAACCGATGGCTCTGGCGATGGCGGGGGCGGCGGCACAGGGGGCCACGGCCTACGTCACCCTGGAGCCCTGCTGCCATTGGGGCCGCACCCCTCCCTGCACCGATGCTTTGATCGCGGCCCGGGTGGCGAGGGTGGTCATCGCCGCGCGCGATCCCGACCCACGGGTGGACGGCGCCGGCGCCGCCCGGCTGCGGGCCGCGGGTATCTCGGTGACCGAGGGCGTGCTGGCCGCAGAGGCGGACGATCTGCAATGCGGCTTCACCAGCCGCATCCGGCGCGGCCGGCCGTGGGTCACGCTGAAACTGGCGTCCACCCTGGATGGGCGGATCGCGACCAGCGGCGGGGAGAGCCGATGGATCACGGGCCCGCCGGCGCGCCGCGCCGCCCATGCGCTGCGCGGCCGGCACGACGCGGTGCTGGTCGGTGCCGGCACGGTGGCCGCGGACGACCCGGACCTGACCTGCCGGCTGCCTGGTTTTCGCCCGACGCCAGTCGTCCGGGTGGTGGCCGACAGCCACCTGCGCACCGCGCTCACTGCCAAGGTGGTGGCGACCGCAGGTGACATCCCCACCTGGTTCCTGGTTCGGGAAGACGCCGATCCCGGGCGGCGGCGTGCCTTTGCCAGCGCAGGGGTAACCCTGGTCGCGGTCCCCTCGGCGGCCACTGGTGTCGATCTGGCGCGCGGCCTGGCGTATCTCGGAGCGGCCGGGTTGACCCGGTTGCTGGTTGAAGGCGGCGGGCAGCTTGCCGCGGCCCTGCTGCGGGAGAGGTTGGTGGACCGGATCGCATGGTTCCATGCGCCCGCTGTGCTGGGGGGTGATGGCTGGCCGGCGGTGGCGGCGTTCGGGGTCGCCGGGCTGGACAGGATGCCCCGTTTCGTGCGCCGTAGCGCGGTTCCGCTCGGCGCCGACATGCTGAGCACGTTCGATGTTCAGCCGGAAGGCGGGATTTGAGATGTTTACCGGCATTGTCACCGGTCTCGGCGCGGTCCGCGCCATCACCCCGATCGGCGGCGGTCGTGACATGCGCCTGGCGATCGGGACGCCTTGGCCCGATACGGCGTCGATTCCGGTCGGCGCTTCGATCGCCTGTTCCGGCTGCTGTCTGACAGCGGTGGATCTGGGGCCGGACTGGTTTGCGGTGGATGCGTCCGCCGAGACCCTGGCGCGCACCACGCTCGGGCGCTGGGTCGTCGGGACGCGCGTAAATCTGGAGCGCAGCCTGAAGCTTGGCGACGAGCTGGGCGGCCATCTCGTCTCCGGCCATGTCGACGGGGTTGGGGAGGCGGTGTCGGCCGAACCGGAGAACGGCTCCGTTCGCTGGCGGTTCCGCGTGGCGCGGACGCTGGCCCGTTTCGTGGCCGAGAAGGGCAGCGTCGCGATCGACGGCGTGTCGTTGACGGTGAACGCCGTGGAGGACGATACCTTCGCGGTCAATATCATCCCGCATACCGCCGCGGTCACCGGCTTCGGGGTGCTGAAACCGGGGGACGCGGTGAACATCGAAATCGACATGCTGGCCCGCTACGTTGCGCGTCTTGCCGCGTTCCAGGGGGTGGAGACAGGCTGATGGACGGCGTCAAGACCCTCGATCTCTCGCAATATCTCGCCTCCGCCGAGGAGTTGGTGGAAGAGGCGCGCAACGGGCGCATGTTCATCCTGGTCGACGACGAGGACCGGGAGAACGAGGGCGACCTCGTGATTCCGGCGCAGTTCGCCACGCCGGACGCGGTCAATTTCATGGCCCGCCATGCGCGCGGGCTGGTCTGCCTCGCGATGACGCAGCATCGGGTGGAGGAGCTCGGGCTGGGGCTGATGAGCGCCAATAACGGCACCCGGCATCAGACCGCCTTCACCGTCTCGATCGAAGCCAAGGAAGGTGTGACGACCGGCATTTCCGCCCATGACCGGGCACGCACCGTCGCGGTGGCGATCAACCCGGAATGCGGGCGCGACGACATCGTGGTGCCGGGGCACATCTTTCCGCTGGTCGCGCGCGAGGGCGGTACGCTGGTGCGTGCCGGACACACCGAGGCTTCGGTCGATATCGCCCGCCGGGCCGGGTTGTATCCGGCTGCCGTGATCTGCGAGATCATGAACGACGACGGCACCATGGCGCGCCTTCCGGATCTCGTTGCATTTGCGCAGAAGAACAACCTCAAGCTTGGCACCATCGCCGACCTGATCGCCTATCGCCGCCGAACCGAGCGGCTTGTGAAGCGGGTGCAGGAAGGTCTTTTCGATCACGTCGCCGGCGGCGAGTGGAAGCTGATCGTCTACGCCAATACCGTCGAGTACCAGGAGCATCTGGCCCTGGTGAAAGGCGATCTGTCGGGAACCGATCCGGTCATGGTGCGCATGCACGCAGTCGACCTGCTCGATGACATGACTGGCGGGCCGCACTGGATCTCGGTCCACAACGCCATGCACATGATCGGCCGCGAGGGTCGCGGCGTTCTGGTGCTGATCCGCGAGCACCGCGCGACCGCGCTGTCGGACCGCGTGCGGCAGCTGGCGATCTCGCCGAAGCCGCAACGCGAGTTGCGAGATTACGGAATCGGGGCGCAGATCCTGCTCGATCTCGGAGTGAAGGACATGGTGCTGTTGTCGAACAGGCAACGCAACGTGATCGGACTGGAGGGTTACGGGCTGAATATCGTCGAGACGCGGCCGATCCCCGATACGGTGAACGGCGGAGACAAGGCATGAGCACGGACGACGCCACCCTGCCGGCGGCGCCGCGGATCGACGGCTCCCCGCCGCATCTGCTGGTCGTGCGCGCACCCTACTATCGTGAAGTGGCCGACGGATTGACCCGTGGCGCGGAGCGCATCCTGCGCGACGCCGGCGCCACGTTCGAAATCCTGGACGTCGCCGGCGCCTATGAATTGCCCCAGGCGATTCGCCTCGCGCTGCGCGGACCGGTGAAGTTCGACGGGTTCGTGGCCCTCGGCTGCGTGGTGAAGGGCGAGACCGATCATTACGACCATATCTGCCGCGAGACGATTGGCGGACTGATGCAGCTTTCCCTGCAGTTTGGCCTGGCGCTCGGGCAGGGGGTGTTGACGGCGCACCGGCTTGATCAGGCGCTCGCCCGCTCCGGCCAGGACGGCCATAACAAGGGCGCCGAGGCTGCCGCGGCCGCGCTGGTCCAGATCGGCGTCGCCCGACGGTTCGCGGCGTGAGCGGCAAGCGTGTCCATGGCGGCCCCCATCGCGGGCGAACCGCGTCGCGAGTCGCGGCAGTGCAGGCCTTGTTTCAGAGCGAGCAGGCGGAGACCAGTGCCGAGACGGTGATCGACGAGTTCGTTCGTCATCGGCTCGGGGTTTTGCCGGGGATGGGCGGATTCGAGGATGGGCGCGTGCCGGAGGCGGACGTCCCGCTGTTCGCGGCCATCGTCCGCGCGGCGGTGGCGCAGCAGGATACGATCGACCGCATGCTGGCCGAGGCGCTGCCGGCGGAATGGCCGTTGAACCGGCTCGATCCGGTTTTGCGCGCACTGCTGCGGGCGGCGGCGGCCGAACTTGCTCGCGCCGAGGGGCCGCCGGCGAAGGTCGTGATCAACGAGTATCTGAACGTGGCACACGGGTTCTTCGAGGGCGAAGAACCACGGATGGCAAACGCCATCCTGGACCGGTTGGCGCGACTTCTGCGCACCGGAGAGTTCGCGGGCCAGCCCCCGCTCTCGCTGCAGCGCGAGTCGTGAGTCCAGCGGCGGGATGCGAACGATCCTGCCGGCGATGCGATTCATGATTGGGTAGGACGACGTCCCACTCCATATCCGCGAAAGTATCGCCAGGATGGGACCGGGCTGCGTTGCCATCGCGTCGGGCAGGTCGCGGCCGAAGATGTCTGCGTGCCAGTGCAAACCGGCGGCCGCACGCCGGGATCTGGTGCCCCGGCTTGGCGGGCAGCGCGGGCTGAGCCAACCCCGCGGCGCGGCCCAGGAGTGAAGCTGATCGAGACGCCGAGCGTGCGTCCCTTCGGTCAGCCCGCAGGGAGCGGCGCGCTCACGTCGGCAGCGACCAGCCGAGCCATTCGCACACTGCGCGCCCCATCACCCATTCCTTGTCCTCGGCGGAGAGGAATGTCAGCTCATCAGTGAAGAAGCTGATCGCCTCGCGGTAGGAACAGGGCAGCCGGGTGAGGTCGGTACCCCAGAACGTGCGCCGCGGCCCGAAAGCGTCGAAGACCTGGCGGATATAGTCGTGGATGGACCGATACGGGTACACATCGTCGGTGTAGCAGGGAAGTGCAGAGGCCTTGACCGCGACATTGGGCAGGCGGGCAATCCGGATCAGATCAGGCAGATCAACGAAGGCTGCCGCGTCCTTCTCCCGCCGGAGTTCCATATGATCCAGCACCAGGTTGAGCCCGGGATGCCGCTCCGCCAGCCTGTCGAGAGCGGCAAGGTGGCCGGGCGCGAACATCATGACCGGCAGGACGTGGCGTTCACAGGCCTGCCAAAGCCATTCGGCGCTGTCATCGTAAAGCCAGGTCATCTCCGGCCGATAGACGAAACGCAGCCCGAGCATGCCCGTTTGGGCACGCCACGTGGACAGCCGCGCACCATTGGCCGGATCGATCGTAAACCGCCCCATGACCGCGAACCGAGCCGGATGCGCCGCTGCCGCCGCAAGGGCGAGGTCGTTGTAATCCCCCTCCCACGAGGGAGGCACGATGACCACGCGGTCGACGCCGGCCGCATCCGCGGCGGCAAGCAGCTTCTCCTGCGTGAAGGGTTGCGGCAGATGTTCGTTGCCGGGCCCCCAGGAAGGCCAAGGCCGCTCGGGTGAATTGGCTCCCCAGATGTGGACCTGCGCATCGACAATCCTCATGACGCTACTCCTTCCCGCTGCGCGCAGATGGCCGGCGGACCGAGGGCATGTCAACCTTTCGTATGTGATATGCGGACGAACGGAGACGTCGCGCGGAATCCAGCTCGCGCCGATGGGACGCTTTTTCCTGTCTTATGTAATTCAACGGATTCGATGCCGTCTATGGTGTCTGACAAACGAAACGATCAAGCGGGACCAGCCCGTTCGCATCCGATGGGCAGCTCGATCGCCATTGTCCTCTGGCTCGCCAGGCGCGCCATCATCCGGGCATGGCGGGCCGCAAGCCGTGGGACGGTCGCAGGCGGCGGCCAGCGTGGGTGGATCAGCCGCCAATGGTGCTCGCCGGAACTGATGCATATCGGCGATCGCGTAGGTGCCAACCGCCCCGTCGCGGGATCGTTCGCAGGGCGGGCCGTCGTGGCGAAGCCGCCGATCGTATCGCCGTTGCACGCGCTTGCCGCGTTGAGAGATATGGTCGCGCCGCAGGCCGCTGCGGTGATGTCTCCTTCCCGCACCACCGGTCAGGGGCGGCCCGGACCGGCCGGCGGTCACCACATGCGGGCCGCGGCCCGGGTCATCGACCGTCAGCCCTGGCTCGGCGCGAACGCTTGGTGGACCTCATGCACGGCAACGGGGGCCGCCGTCGCGCCCGCGCCCGGGCTGGAATAGAGCGCGCGCATAAGCAGGTTACCGGGTGAGCAGTTTCGCCGCCGCCGGGGCAAAATAGGTCAGCACGCCGTTGCAGCCAGCTCGCTTGAAGCTCATCAGGCTCTCCATCATCGCCCGGTCGTGGTCCAGCCAGCCATTCTGCACCGCCGCCATGATCATCGCATATTCGCCCGACACCTGATAGGCGAAGGTCGGCACGTGGAACCGGTCCCGCACCCGTTGGATGATGTCGAGATACGGCATGCCGGGCTTCACCATCACCATGTCGGCGCCTTCCAACAGGTCGAGCTCGACCTCCCGCAGCGCTTCGTCGGTGTTGGCAGGGTCCATCTGGTAGGTCTTCTTGTCGCCCTTGAGCGCGCCGCCCGAACCCAGTGCGTCGCGGAACGGCCCGTAGAAGGCCGAGGCGTATTTGGCGGCATAGCTCATGATGCGGGTATGGATCAGCCCGGCGCGGTCCAGCGCCGTACGGATCGCGGCAACCCGCCCGTCCATCATGTCGGAGGGCGCGATGACGTCGATCCCGGCTTCCGCCTGCACCAGCGCCTGGGCCACCAGCACTTCCAGGGTCTCGTCGTTCGCAACATATCCGGCCCGGATCACGCCGTCATGGCCATGATCCGTATAGGGATCGAGCGCAACGTCCCCGATCAGCCCGAGATCGGGGAACTCCCGCTTGAGCAGGCGCGCGGCCTGGCACATCAGATTGTCGGGGTTGGCGGCTTCGGTGCCCTCGGCGTTCTTCTTGCCGGCCGGCGTGGCTGGGAACAGAGCGATGGCGGGGATGCCGAGTTGGTGGGCCGGGGCGACGTGTTGGGCCAACCGATCGATCGTGACCCTTGAAACGCCCGGCATGGAGCCGACCGCAGTCGTGCTGCCGCTCCCCTCGATCAGGAAAACCGGCCAGATAAGGTCGTCGACCGACAGCGAATTCTCCGCCACCAGCCGGCGGGTCCAGGCGTCGCGCCGGTTGCGGCGCATGCGGGTCGAGGGGAAACGGCCGACGGTCATTGCGGCACCTCCTGCAAGCAGGGCGTTTGGATAGGCCCCCCAGACCTGGAAGGGAAGGCGCGGGGCGCGGGTCAGATCGGCAGGACGATCAGGATATCCACTTGCCCCGATTCCAGCACCACCTCGCGGGAGGCGAGCCGCAGCGCGCCGTCCCGCTCGATGATCCGGTCCAGGTATTTCCCGGCGGCAAACAACTCCGTGCGGCCGCCCTGCTGGGTACGGTAGAGCGCGAAAGTGCTGCGCGCCTCGATCGTCCCGTCAGTGGCCGGGGTCAGCCGTGGACGGCCGAGGACGTGGCAGGTGCGATGCGGCTCGAAGATATTGGCGGTGCGGAGCGCGAGCACCCGATCGCGCATCATGCCCCGGCCCTCGCATGAGAGAATGCCGACCGGCTGACCCGCCTCGAAAGCATCGCGTGGGATGATCCGGTAGGTCGCGTCCTCGGCAAACGCCTCCGGCCAGCACTCCACTGCGTCGTCGTCAATCAACCGGGCAATTTCCGCCAGGAAATCCTCGATCCGGGCGCGCAGGGCGGGGGCGACCGGGGGCAGCTTGGTCGGCTCCATGGCTGCTCTCTCCTACAAGCCCATCAACGCGCGATAGCCTTGCCAGAAGCCGCGGATCGCGGTCTCGGTTGCGCGTGACCCGTCGGAGGAGGCGACCTCCGTCCCGCCCATTTCCAGGAACTCGCTGACGTCCTCGCTGCCGCGCGCGCCGCGCTGCACGAACTCGTTGATGCAGCCGTCTTCGAGGGAGACGAGCCCGGCCGCCCCCGTCAGGTTGGCCTGCCGCACCCGCATCGCGGTGTGGTTCTCATCGTCGTCGGCGTAGCCGAGGTAGTTCCAGAACAGCTCGGTCCGGTCGATCCCGCGCGGGGTGAAGAACCGGACCGCCAGGGAGTTCAGCGTGAGCTGCACAGTGAGGGTCGGAAACACGGTCTGGATCATATGCGTGATGCCGTCGTCGAATTCCGTGAACGCATCGAGAAGCTGCGGTCCCTGCAGGCCGGACTTGTACTGCGCCGAATGGACCTTCGCATATTCGGCGGATTCCGTGAGCTGCGCGCGCTTGGCATAACTCAGGCTATGGCGCCCGTCCTCCGACAGGATCATGCCGCCATCCATGTCCAGCCGATTTATCTTGAACGTCGTATAGAACGTGTGCAGCAGCGTGGCGTGGTAGGAATCCCGGACGTTCTCGGCATACAGCTTCCAGTTGTTGTGGATGACCTGGCTGTGCTGGCCGAGCCGCTTGAGCGGACGTCCAAGATTGCGCCGCAATACGCCGGCCACCTGCGGGCCGAGGAAGGTCTCGATATCCGGCGTCGCGTCGGAGAAGCTGCCGAACACCAGGCCGCAGAAAGTTGCCAGCCGGATCGGCTGCAACCGATGTTGCGAGGGCTGGAAATCATCGGGCATGCCACCCTTGCCACGCAGGCCGTGGCGGAACGCCACGCTTTGCAAGCGTCCGGCGAGGTCGTAGCTCCAGGAATGATAGACGCAGGTCAGGCTATCGGCATGACCGCGCTGGCGCAGGCAGACCAGCGCGCCCTTGTGGGCGCAGCGGTTGACCAGGGCGTGCAAGATGCCCTCATCGTCGCGGGTGACGACGATCGGCGTCTCTCCGATCGTGCCCTGGCAATAATCTCCGGAGTTGGGGACATCGATCTCCAGGCAGAGGTAGTTCCAGATCGGCCCCCGGAACAGCCGTTGTTGTTCCCGTGCGTAGATCTCCGGGTCGGAATACAGGCGGAATGGAACCCGGCTGACACCCTCTGCGGGCCAGCGAAATGCCGGATCGGCGGCGACGGACGCGAACATGGGCGGGACCTCCGGACGGGCGCGGTTCGGTCGCCGCACCTCATGACCGCGAATGCACGAGCTTGGGGGAGGTGCTGTCAAGTGACGTCCGGTTTGGGCAATCTGCACGCTTCTCTCTGCCGAGGATCCTGACGATGCGCTTCGCTCCTGCCCGCTTTGCTCCTGCCACACCCGTGCGGGTCAATCTCGCCTCTGACACCCAGACCCGCCCGACGCCGGGCATGCGCGCGGCGATGGCGGCCGCCGAGGTTGGGGACGAGCAGGCCGGGTCTGACCCGACCGTCTGGGCTCTATGTGACCGGGTGGCCGCGCGGCTCGGGAAGGAGGCGGCGATGTTCCTGCCCTCCGGCACAATGGCGAACCAGGTGGCGCTCGCGACCCATTGCCGGCCAGGCGATCAGGTGCTCGCTCATGAAGACGCCCATATACTTACCAGCGAGGCGGGCGCGCAAAGCGCGATCACCGGCGTGCTCGTGCATGGCTTGCCCGGGCCACGCGGCCAATTCGATGTCGCCGCCCTGGAATCCGCGATCACTTCGCCCAGCCGCTATTCCCCGCCGCAGCGGCTGGTCGAAGTGGAGCAGACCGCCAACCGTGGGGGCGGCGCCTGCTGGCCGGCCGATCTTCTGTGCGCGGTAGCCGCCTGTGCCCGTGCACACGGGTTGACCACGCATATGGACGGAGCACGCCTTCTGAATGCCGAGGTCGCGCTGGGCGCACCGGCCGCGGTGCAGGCGGCGGGCTACGACAGCGTCTGGCTGGATTTCACCAAGGGCCTCGGCGCGCCGATGGGAGCGGTCCTTTGCGGCTCGGCCGATTTCATCGACCGGGCATGGCTGTGGAAGCAGCGGCTCGGCGGGGCGATGCGGCAAGGGGGCATCGCCGCGGCGGCGTGCCTCTACGCGCTCGATCATCATGTCGCGCGGCTGGCGGAGGACCACGCCAATGCCCGGGCGCTGGCCGCTGGCATGGCGGAGGTTCCCGGTCTCCTGGTCGAGCCGCCGGAGACCAACCTGGTGTTCTTCGACACCGCTCGGACCGGGATGAGCGCTGCGGCGTTCGCGGCGCGGCTGGCAGCGGTGGGCGTGCTGGTCTCGGTGGTGGAGGGAACGCGGGCCCGTGCCTGCCTGCATCTGGACGTGAGCACGGCGCAGGTCGAGGAAGCGCTGGCGGCGATGCGGACAGCGGCGGGATGATCCGGGGCGTCGCCTCTCCCGGCAACTCCGGCAGCCGGCTTCGGCTGCCAAGAGGGCGCGGTGGAACCGGGCGGGCGGCGTTGGTTGCGGCATCCATGCTGAGTTTCGCCCCGGCCGGCTGCGCCGACCCTCCGGCTGCTGCCCGCCCGGCCCCGTCGTCCGTCGCCTGCCGCGGTCCGAACGACGATACGCTTCGGCCGATCCCTCGGGCGCTCGTCTCCGCGGTGATCGCGGCGTTCCATGTGACGATGACGCCGCACGAAGTCGAGCGGAACGGGGTGATCCGCTGTGCCGGCGGGGCGGTGCTGGCCTGCCTGGCCGGTGCCAATCTGAATTGCGGCAAGGCGGACACGCGGCGACACAATCCGGGCGCCGGCTCTTGGTGCCGGACGCATCCAAACGCCGCTTTCGTGCCGCTGTTCGCCGCCGGTCATGCGTCGGTTTTCGCCTGGCGCTGTGCCGGTACCACGGCGATGCCGGGGCGATTGGTACAGCGGGTGGACCGGCAGGGCTTTGCTGCCGCCCAATGGCGCGTTCTCGTGCCGGCCTCAGCCGGGCGTGGTTCGCCCGGCTGAGGCGCCTGTCATCGGCGCCGGATCAGCCGGCGGCCATCGCCTTGTTCAGGTTTTCGTCGAGCTTGCCCAGGAAGTCCTGGGTGTTGAGCCACTTCTGGTCCGGGCCGATCAGGATCGCGAGGTCCTTGGTCATGAACCCGGACTCCACGGTCTCGACGCAGATCCGTTCCAGCGTCTCGGCAAACCGGGTCACCGCCGGGGTATCGTCGAACAAGCCGCGATAGGCGAGGCCGCGGGTCCAGGCGAAGATCGAGGCGATCGGGTTGGTCGAGGTCTCCTTGCCCTGCTGGTGCAGGCGATAATGCCGCGTCACCGTGCCGTGCGCG
>JAGWSV010000301.1 GCA_028869315.1 Rhodospirillales bacterium | reverse complement strand
GGGGCGCCAGCACGGCGCGGCCGGCCCAGCCGTGCCGGGCCAGCCGCTCCAGCGCGTCCCGGCTCGGGCAGAACACCCGTTCGGCGGCGAGCAGCAGGAACCCATGCCGCCGCCGCCATTCCGTAATGTCCCGCGCCCCGTGGCTCGGGCGGGCGGCGATGCAGGCGTTGCAGGCCGCGGGGCCGGGCTCGCCGCAATACTGTGCGTCGCCCCAGGGCAGCAGGTTCACCTGCGGACACAGCGCAAAATAGTCGTGCACCGTCACGTCGAACGGCACGTCGAGGCGCTGCAACAGGGCCGCGACGTCGAAATCGAACCCCATGACGTGGTGGACATGCGCCCGGCTCACCCCGGCCGAGCGCAGCAGCGGGAGCAGCGGGTCCAGCGCCTCGGCCGGGACCGCCGTCTCCGGATGGCCCGGCAGGCCGGGGAAGCGGATGGCGACGCCGCGCGGGTGCGGCTCCAGCAGCAGAAACTGCGCCGCCGCGCCGGCCCGCGCGACCTGCTCGTCCATATGCCGCCGCACGCCGCCGCCGAGCCCGTGGCCGATCAGCAGCACCACCGGCCGACCGGCCGCGCGCAGCAGCGCGGCGGTGATCGCGAAGCGGGCCGGGGTCGCGGGGTCGTGGCGGCCATGGCGCGCGATCAGTGCCGGATAATCCGGCCAGCGCGCCGCCAGCCGGTCCTGCGCCAGCGCCAGCGCCGGATCGCCGGCCCCGAAGCTGACGGCGCCCTCGTGATAGACGAACGTGTCGCAGGCGAGCCGGTGCTGCCAGCCCGCGGCGGCGGCGCGCAGACAGAAATCGTTCTCCTCGCCGTAGCCGCGGCCGAAGGCGGGGTCGAACCCGCCCACCCGGTCCAGCGCGGCGCGGCGGATGAACATGCAGAACCCGACCGTGGTCGGCACCGCCACCGCGCGTCCGCCGTTGACCCGTTGGCACACCGCATCCAGCCGCGCCACGTCCAGCCCGAACGCCGGCGGCCCGCCCTCCCGCGTCGGGTAGCCGCAGATGGTCGCGTTGTTGGAAAACGGCGACACGGAGGCGATCCGCGGCGCCGCGTAGGCGTGCCCGGCAAGCCGGGCAAGCCAGCCGGGCGGCACTTCGGTATCGGCGTTGAGCAGCGCCACGTCGTGCGGCGCGGCGGCCGTCATCCCGCGATTGGCGGCGGCCACGAAGCCTTCGTTGCGCGCGTGGCGCAGCAGCAGGATCTGTCCGGCGGCCTTCAGCCCGTCGAGATACGCCGCGAGCGCCGGCTCCGGCGTCGCATCGTCGACCACGATCACCCGCCCGGGCGGCCGGGCCGGATCGGCCAGCACGCTGTCGAGGCAGCGGCGGGTTTCCGCCAGCCCGCGATAGACCGGCACCACGACATCGACGATGACGCCAGGGGGACAGCCCGGCGGCCGGGCGGCGGCGGGAAGATAGGCGCCGGGGTCGAACGGCGGCGCGGTCGCAAAGCCGCGCGCACGGCCGACCTGGAGATGGAACAGCAGCGGATTGCCGGCCGCTTCGGGATGCTGGGCAACATACCAGGCGGCGTCGAAATGCGGATGCGGGTGATCGCCGCGCGCCGCCCCGACCCGGAGATAGTGCAGCAGCGGGTGCTGCCCGCCCGCCTCCACATCCGGGTAGTGGGCGCGGTACCAGCCGCCGGCGAAGAACGGATTGGGGTCGCGTTCTTCCGCCAGGCCGAGCGCGACGAAATGCCGCAGCGGATCGTAGCGGGCTGCCGCGACGTCGGGATACCGATGGAGATACCACGCCGCGTCCATCAGCAGGCCGAGCGCCGTCCGGGCGTGCGCATCGCCGGGCGCGGCGGCAAGCCCGGGATCGGGCAACAGGGTGAGCCCGGCAGCGCCGGCCGGGGCCGGCCCGGCGGCGGGCGGCACGGCAGCTTCCGGGGCGTCCAGGATGCGGGCCGGCGCGGCGCGGCCGCGACGGGGGCGCGGCGGCGGGCCGTTCGCTGGCATGTCCGCGCGGCCGGTCAGGCGGCGATCCGCAGCACGGCGTAGAACTCGCCGCGGTCGCGCAGGGTGGGATAGAGCCGCTCGACCCGGAACGGCGACAGGCCGACAGCCGCCATGGCGTCGAACAGCCGGCGAAAGCTCGCGGGGGTGAACTGCCAGGCGTGCAGGTCGTAGGCGAGGTCGGCCTTGTGCACCGCCCGCAGCGCCGCCTCCACCTGCGCGGCCAGCATCGGGCCGGCGGGCTGGAGCCGCGGATCGGCGCCGTGCTCCCCGCGCCAATGCCGCGCCGGGTCGTTATGCGTCTGCAGCAGGTGCTGCGCGATCACGCTGCGCGGGGCATGGCGGCCGCGCCGGGCGGCATAGGCTTCGAGCGCATCGACCAGGGTCGAGGCCGGCACGAAATGATCGAAGGCGTAGCGATGGTCCGGCACCACCAGGAACACCCGCCCCCCCGGCGCCAGCACCGCGGCGAGGTCGGCGAGATGGGTGACGAGACAGGGCTGATGCTCGATGCAGTGCGATGAAAGCACCGCCGGAAACCGCTCGCGGACCAATTGGTGATACGGCTCGCCGCGCCAGACATAGTCGATCTCCGGCACCCGGCTGGCGTCACCCCAGGGCAGCGCGGCGGCGGTCGCGCGCAGCGCCTCGGTCGGCATGATATCGAGATAGCGCACGTGGCATCCCGGCGGCGCCGCCCAGGGGGTGCAGAACGGCCCGATCTCCAGCACCGGACCGACGCGCGGCAGCAGGGAGAGGAAGGCGGCGCGGCCGTCGATCGCCGAACCCACCCGCCCTGCCGCTGCGCCGCGCGCCGCATAGTGGTGGGCCAGTTCCTGCGGGCTCAGTCCCGCCAGTTCGGCGGGGTCGCCCGCGGCGTAGATCGCGGGGTCGAACTCCGGCGGCAGCCGCTCGGGCGGGGTGCCGCGATCGCCGGCGGAAGGCGGCGGCACGGCGGCGGGCGCGGGCAGCGGCGGGACCGCCGACGCGGGTGCCGAAGGGGCACGCCCGCGGCGGTGCGCCGTCCGGTCGGATGCCCGTCCCGCTTGTGCCACGCCTCAGCCCTCCCGGGCCGGACCCGGGTGGCGGCGAAACGGTTCGCAGGTCGGATGGAAATGCGCCCGCATGGCGTCACGGCCCCTGTCGCGGTCAGTCGAGGGCGCATCCTTTAGCATGCGCCCCGGTGGCGGCACGAGGGGCGCCGGCCCGCGCCGGCGCCGAAATCATGCGCCGGACGACGCGGCGGCGGCGACGGCCGACAGCGACTGGATCTGCCGCAGCAGGTCGTTCGACAGCAGCCCGCCGGAGGAGCCGCCGGTCCCCGGCGCGGATTGCGCCACCTGGCCGGCGGAGGACTGCAACTGGCGATCGAAATCTTTGTGGCGGCGATGACCGGTGGCCGCCTGAGCAGCGGCGCCGGAGGAGGAGAGCGAACTGACGGCAGGTCCGACGGTCATGGGGATGGCTCCTTGCGATGATGCACCCGCGGCGCGCGGATGGCGCCGCTTCAGGGGTCGCCTCGCTGCGAAAGCAACGCCCATGCCAGGACCGCAACGCCCATGCCAGGCGCGCTGCCCGGCCCGGTGCCGGCCTTCGCGCAGCGGCGCCGCGGCGCGCGGCGACGGCGGGGCGGCGTCGCATGGCAGGTTGGAGCCGGCACGTTCTGCCGTCGGCCCGGCAGGTTCCGCCGAGCGTGCGGCCGCGCGCCGCGCCAGCGGCCTCAGGCCGCGCCGCGGGCCGGCATTGCGAGCAGCAGCCGTCCGACCGCGCCGGCCGCAAGGCTCAGCAACGCGACCGAGCCGAACTGCCAGACGATCACCATGATCGCCGCATCCTCCGGATGGTAGAGGCGCAGCGCCGCGCCGGCCAGCGCCGCCGCGCCGAGGGCGCCGCACAGGCAGGCGTGGGTGCTGCGAAACCGTCCGCCCCGGCGCAACTGCACGAAAATGGCGACGGCGGGGATCAGCCCGCCGAGGGCGACGGCGGGCACGCACATGGGATCCGAGGTGACCGCGAGGCCCTGCGGCCCGACGCGCAGCGCCACGTCCAGGCATTGCGTCCCCAGGGAGCCCAGCCACACCATCATCGGCACCAGCGGGACCCAGATCTTCCAGTCCGGCCTGTCGGGCAGCCCGGCGCACAGCGCGGCGTACGCGCCGGTCAGTGCCGTCGCCAGCGCCGCCGCCTCCTCGATCACGAAGACCGGGTCGGCGAAGCGTGCACCGAGATCGGGCCGCAATCCGAACAGGAGGGCGACCACGCCGACCGCGGGCGCCGAGACCAGCAGCCACCAGCCGAACCTGACCCAGGGCGGCGGCAGGCGCCGCACCGGGAGGAGGTCGGCAGCAAGGTTTTGAACGAGGGTGTCCGTCTGCATCTTCCGTCCCATCTCTTCGTCTGCCACCGCGCGGTCCCGACCGCGCGATGAATGGCGAACGGGCGGGCGCCCGCCCGTTCGCCACCGAGGCGTACTCTCGCGGCTCCCCCCCAGGATGCGGCGTGATCAGTTTTCCCGGACCGGTCGCCATGCGCACCCGGGCCGGCTGACGCAGCGCCGCTGCCGCTCAATGTGCCTCCATGTTGTCATTCACCGGCAACGCGCCAAAGGTTTCGCCCACCAGCGATTTTTGCGTCCGGCCGCGCGCGCCGGACCCCGCTACTCCAGCCGGGCCATGCCGCCGCTGCCGCTCGCGACCGCGCGAACGTCGATTGCGGTGCCCGGCACGCCGGCCGCCCGCAACGCCGCGGCGATCGCCTGGGCGCGGGCCAGCCCCAGCTTCACGGCCGCAAGCTGCGCCGCCGGGTCGGCCGCGGCCGCGTCCCCCTGGCCCAGCGCCTCGATCATCCGGCTGCCGCGCCGGGCG
>JAGWSV010000007.1 GCA_028869315.1 Rhodospirillales bacterium | reverse complement strand
GGCGCCACCGCCTCCCGGATCGCCGCCGCCAGCAGCCGCGCCGGCGGCGTCAGCCCCGCCGCGCTCCGCAGGCACAGCGCCAGGCCCCGGCGCGCCCAGGCGTCGCTGAGCGGCGCGATCGACAGGGCGGCGGCGTCCAGCTCCTCCAGCGCGGTTTCCGGCAGCACGGCGACGCCGATCCCGTCGCGGACCATGCGGCCGATCGCGGCGACGCTGCGCAGGCGGATGCGGTGGCGGATGGTGACGTTGCGCCGCGCGGCGTGCTCGGCGAGGTGGGTCTCCAGCGCGGCGTCCAACAGGCCGACGAAGGGCTCGTGCACCAGCTCGGCGAACCCGACCTCGCCGCGTCCGGCCAGGCGATGGGTGGCGGCGGTCACCGCCACCAGCCGGTCTTCGCGCAGCCGCTGCACGTGCAGGGCGCCGGAGTCGACGACGTCGGCGATGATGCCCAGCTCCGCCCCGCCCTCGGTCACGATCCGCACGATCTCCGGGCTGGGATGCTCGGCGACCGCGACGTCCAGCCCCGGATGCGCGGCGAGGAACCGGCGCAGCACCTCGGGCAGGAAGCCGAGCAGCGCGCCCGTGTTCGCCGGCAGCGCAATGCGCGCGCGCGCGCCGGCGGCATAGCCGCGCAGCTCGCCCAGCATCCGCTCGCTGCGCAGCAGCAGGTCCTCGGCGTGGCGCAGCAGCGCGGTGCCGGCCGGGGTCGGCCGCACGCCCCGCGCGGCGCGGACGAGCAGCGGCGTGCCGAGGCTCGCTTCCATGCCGGCGATGCGCTGGCTGGCGGAGGCGAGCGCGAGGTTCATCGCCGCCGCGCCGCCGGTGATGCTGCCGCGGCGCAGCACGAAGACGAACAGGCGCAGGTCGGTGAGGTCGAAGCGCATGCGGGGCCAAGCCTTCGGTTTCGACGAAGCATAGCCTCGTGCATCGCCGATTGTGCAGCGGGGCGGGCGCCGGGCAGGATCGCGCATGCACTCGTTATGGTTCCTGTTCGGTGCCGGCCTGCTCGCGGGCACCATGAACGCGCTCGCCGGCGGCGGCTCGTTCGTCACCCTGCCGGCGCTGATCGCCGCCGGCATCCCTTCGGTGCAGGCGAACGCATCGAGCACCGTCGCGCTCTATCCGGGCGGCCTAGCGAGCGCCTGGACCTACCACGCGGGCGGCCGCCGGCCGGGAAACGGCGCGGTATGCGGGGTCGCCCTGTGGCGGATGGTGGCGGTGACCCTGGCCGGGGGCCTGGCCGGCAGCCTGCTGCTGCTCCGCACGCCGGGTTCGCTGTTCACCCTGGCGCTGCCCTGGCTGCTGCTTTGCGCCACGCTCGCGCTCGGCTTCGGGCCCCGGATCGCCGCCACGCGGCGCCACAGCCGGCGCGGCGCGGGCGGCCCGGGCAGCGCCCGGGTGCTGGCGGCGCAGTTCGCGCTGGGCGTCTATGGCGGCTATTTCGGCGGCGCCGTGGGCCTGATGATGGTGGCGGCCTGGAGCGTGCTGGGAGAGGCGGAGATCAAGTCCCTGAACGGCCCCCGGACCCTGCTGGTCAGTGCCGCCAACACGGTCGCGGTGGCCGCCTTCGGCCTCGCCGGCGCGGTGCGGTGGCCGGAGACCCTGGCGGTGCTGGCGGGCGGGCTGCTCGGCGGCGCGGCCGGCGCCCGGCTGGGCCGCCGGCTGCCGCCCCGGCTGACCCGGAGGCTCACCCTGGCCTGCACGGCGGCCGTGACCGGCGCGTTCTTCCTGCGCGCCATCCTGCGCGCCGGCTGAAGCGGGTGCCGGCCGGCTTGGGTCGTTGGCCCTGGGTCGTTCGCCCTGGGTCGTTCGCCCTGGGTCGTTCGCCCTGGGTCGTTGGCCCTGGCTCCCCGCCGGAAGCCGGCCAAAGCCGCCGGCGGCGGATGACCGATCTTCCACCTGGCGAAACACCGCTTGCAAGCTGCGCGCCGGCAGGTCATGTGACGCTGAGGAAATCCGGGGCGCCGGGTCAGGCGTTCCAAGGGCGGGTGCCCGCGGGTCGGCTGCCCCAAGGGCTGGATGGCTTTGGGTCATGGGGCCGGGGCGAAGGGGCGCGGCGGCGCGCCCGAGGGAGTCGGAGGATCGTTATGGGTAGCTTTAGCATCTGGCACTGGATGGTCGTGCTGGCGGTCGTGCTTCTGCTGTTCGGCGGCGGCAAGGTCAGCGGGCTGATGGGCGACGTCGCGAAGGGCATCAAGGCCTTCAAGAAGAACATCGCCGAGGACGACGACGCGTCCATGGCGGCGAATGTCGACCGGCCGGCCGGCAACATCTCGGGGCCCGGCGCGCCGGCGCAGGGCGCCTCGACCGGCACCCAGCAGACGACGGCCGCGCGGCAGGGCTGATCCTCGGGCGGCATCGCGGGCGCGGCCTTCCGGGCCGCGGCGCACCCGGCGCCGCGCGCTTCCGAATCGCGCCCCGCCGCCCCATATTCCGTTTCTGACGGAGCTTACGGAGATCGCGTTATGGGCGAATTCAGCATCTGGCACTGGCTGGTGGTGCTGCTGGTGGTGATGCTGCTGTTCGGCGGCGGCAAGGTCAGCGGGCTGATGGGCGACCTTGCCAAGGGCATCAAGTCGTTCAAGGCGGTGATGGCCGAGGACGACGGCACCAAGACCGCGAAGACGCCGGCCGCCGCGCCGCCCTCGCTGGAGGCGGGCAACCCGGTTCCGCCGGCCGCGGCCCCCGCCGCACCGCCGGCCGCCGTGCCGGCGAAGCCGGTGGCGACCGCCGAAGCCAAGACGGAATCCCGCCAGCCGGTCGACCACGCGAGCTGAGCCGCCGCGGGCCCGCGCCGGTTCGGGCCGCCCGGCTTTCCCGAACGGTTCTCCTGGCCTGACATTCCTCGCGCCGCGCCGCGCCGCGCCGGTTCCGGGCGCGGCGCGGCGTGCGTGCGGCGTGGCCCTGCCGGGCGTTGGCCGCACCGCGGGCAGGACGGCATCTGCCGACGGGTTTGCCTTGGTCCGGAAACCGGACCATCGTCCCTCCGTCGGCCCCCGGTCCGGTGGCCATGTGAGAAATCATGGGCTTGGACTTGGTAAACCCCGCGCTCAGCCATATCGAGAAGACGCTCGCCGACGCCTGACGGAAGGAGATCGACCAGGACGAAAACGTCTGGCGATCCCTGCCTTTCTTCGCCGCGACGCTGGCCTTGGAACGCGCTGCGGTCTTCCAACTGGCCACTCGGTTCCCGCCGCTTGGAACGCCGGCGGGGTGGATGACCCTTGGCCTGCTGATCCTGACCGGCCTCCTGATGGTTGCCGCGCTGTGCTTGTTGGCGACCTGCATCGCTCCGACCCGATTCCGCTATGTGTCAAAGGAGCCGGCGTTGCTCCGCTACGCGAACGACCTGATATCGGCTGGGCAGGCAGCGGGGAACCAGGCACAAGCCCGTCCGATCGACGCCCTCGCCGAGCTCACGAAGGAACTTGCCCACCAGTATGCGGTCGCGACCGACCACAACCGACGGATCGACAAACGGCGTGAGCTGCTCCGGGCGTTCGCCGGGCTGGCGGGTGTCGGCTCGGTTTTGAGCCTCCTGCTTCGGGCGGCGGTCGCCTTCGGCTACGATATCCCCCGATCGTCCAACGCTGGAGACGGACATGGACCAGCCCTCGCGACGCCTTCCGTCCGACCATCAGACCGGGCACCGCCGCCCGGACGCGCCGGCACCGGCTGAGCGGTGTTTGCCGGCGGCCCCGCCGATGCAGGAGCTTGCCAAGAGCGCGCGCGGGCTTATTCCCGGCTGGTTCAAACCGAAATGGAAGGAGCGGTGACGGACGCCTCGCCCCGGCCCCGATCAGGCTGCCGCCGTGCTCGCCTG
>JAGWSV010000300.1 GCA_028869315.1 Rhodospirillales bacterium | reverse complement strand
CGCGGCGCGGGCCGCCGTTCTCGCGCTGGAGGCCGATGGCCCGGCGCGGCTCGCCGGCCTGCGGGACGCGATCGAGCGTGCCGCCACCGCCGCCGGCGCCGTGGTGTGCGGCGCGGGTGCGCCGCGGCTCGCCAACACCACCTGCCTCGCCCTGCCCGGCGTGCGGGCGGACGCGCAGGTGATCGGCCTCGACATCGCGGGCATTGCGGTCAGCGCCGGCGCCGCCTGTTCGTCCGGCAAGGTGGCCGCCAGCCACGTGCTGGCGGCGATGGGGCTCGGGGCGCTGGCAGGCCAGGCGATTCGCGTCTCGCTGCCGTGGAACGCCACCGAAGCCGCCGCCGCCGCCTTCGCGGAGGCCTATCCGCGCATCGCCGCCCGCCTGCGCGCCGCCCTCGCGCCGGCGTCCGCGCCTCCCGGTCCGCCGGCTGGCGCAGCTTCCCTGGCGTCCGTCCCGGCCTGATCCCACATCCGCTGTCATGCACGCCGCATCGCCCCCCCATCGCCCGGCGCCGCCCAACCGCCCGGTCTATCTGGACAACCAGGCCACGACCCGCTGCGACCCGCGGGTGGTCGCGGTCATGCTGCCGTTCTTCTCCGAGCAGTACGGCAACCCCCACAGCGTCGAACACGCGATGGGCCGCTTCGCGGAAGACGCGGTGGAAGCCGCGCGCGCCCAGGTCGCCGCCTTGATCGGGGCGGCGACGAACGAGGTGGTGTTCACCTCCGGCGCCACCGAGAGCAACAACATCGCGATCAAGGGCGCCGCCCGCCACGCGCGCGCCCATCCGGCCGCGGCGGGCGCGCCGCGCCGGCGGGTGGTGACCGTCGCCACCGAGCATAAATGCGTCCTCGAAGCGGTCGCCGATCTCGGCCAGGAAGGGTTCGAGCCGGTGTTCCTGCCGGTCCGCCCGGACGGGCTGGTCGATCCCGACGCGCTGCGCGCGGCGCTGTCGGAGCCGACCCTGCTGGTCAGCATCATGGCGGCGAACAACGAGACCGGGGTGATCCAGGACATCCCGGCGCTCGCCGCCATCGCCAAGGAAGCGGGGGCGCTGGTGCACACCGATCTCGCCCAGGCGGCCGGCAAGATCCCGGTCGACCTGGCGGCCTGGCGGGTCGACCTCGCCTCGGTCAGCGGCCACAAGCTCTATGGCCCGAAAGGGGTGGGCGCGCTCTATGTCCGCCGCCGGCCGCGGGTGCGCCTGGCGCCGCTGTTCTCCGGCGGCGGGCAGGAACGCGGCCTGCGCTCCGGCACCCTGCCGGCGCCGCTGATCGTCGGCTTCGGCGAAGCCTGCCGGCTGGCCGGGGCGGAGATGCAGGAGGAAGCGGACCGGGTCGCCGCCCTGCGGGCGCGGCTGCTGCGGGGCCTTCGCGCCGCGCTGCCCGATGTCGTGGTGAACGGCAGCATGGACGCGCGGTTGGCCGGGAACCTCAACCTCACCTTTCCGGCGGCGCCGGCCGCCGCGATCATGGCGGGGGCGCCGGATCTCTGCGTCTCCACCGGCTCCGCCTGCTCCTCCGCGGTGGTGGAGCCGTCCTATGTCCTGCGCGCGATGGGGGTCGCGGATGCGGCGGCGGCGCGCAGCTTGCGCATCGGGATCGGACGCTTTACCTCCGCCGCCGACATCGATTACGCGGCCGCGGCGCTCGCCGCCGCCCACGCGGCTGCGGCCGCGGCCCCGGCCTGATTGGACCCGTTTGCCCCATGCCTAAGATGGTTTTCATCGAGCGCGACGGAGCGCGCCGCGAGGTCGACGCGCCGCTCGGCCTCTCCGTGCTCGAAATCGCCCACAAGCACGGCGTCGACATCGAAGGGGCCTGCGAGGGCTCGCTCGCCTGCTCGACCTGCCACGTGATCGTCGATCCCGGCTGGATCGGCAAGCTGGCGCGGCCGACCGAGGACGAGGAGGACATGCTGGACCTGGCGTTCGGCCTGACCGAGACCTCCCGGCTCGGCTGCCAGATCGTCATGACCGAGGCGCTGGACGGGCTGGTCGTGAAGCTGCCGGCCGGCACCCGCAACGCGCTGAACGGCTGAGGTGGCGGGGCAGCGGCGCCGCGCCGGCCGCCCCGCGGGCGCAGCCCGCAGGAAATCCACGGGCGCAGCCCGCTGGGAATGCACGGGCGCAGCCCGTCGGAAATCCACGGGCGGAGCCCGATGAGAATCGTCGTCGCCATGTCCGGCGGCGTGGACAGCTCGGTGGTGGCCGGACTGCTGGCCGAGGCCGGGCACGAGGTCATCGGCGTCACGCTGCAGCTCTACGACCACGGCGCCGCCAGCGGCCGGCGCGGCGCGTGCTGCGCCGGGCAGGATATCCACGACGCCCGCCGGGTCGCCGACCAGCTCGGCATCCCGCATTACGTGATCGACGCCGAGGAGCGGTTCCGCACCGCCGTGATCGGCGACTTCGCCGACGCCTACGCGGCCGGGGAGACGCCGGTGCCCTGCGTGCGCTGCAACCAGACGGTGAAGTTCGCCGACCTCGCCGCGCTCGCCCGCGGCCTCGGCGCCGAGCGCCTGGCCACCGGGCACTATGTCCGCCGGATCGACGGTCCGGCGGGGCCGGAATTGTGGCGCGCCCGCGACCCGGCGCGCGACCAGAGCTGGTTCCTGTTCGCCACCACGCGCGCGCAGCTGGACTATTGCCTGTTCCCGCTGGGGGAGATGGCGGACAAGGCGGCGGTGCGGGCGGAAGCGGAACGGCTCGGCCTCGCGGTCGCCGCCAAGCCCGACAGCCAGGACATCTGCTTCGTCCCCTCCGGCGACTACGCCGCCGTGGTCGGCCAGCTGCGGCCGGAGGCGCTGGCGCCGGGGGAGATCGTCGATGCCGGCGGCGCCGTGCTCGGCCGCCACGAAGGAATCGCCCGCTACACCGTGGGCCAGGCGCGCCGCCTGGGCGCCGCCGCGGCACCGGGCCGGGTGGTGGTGGCGCTGGATGCCGGCCGGCGGCGGGTCGTGGTCGGCCCGCGCAGCGAGGGCACCTGCGCCGTCGCCTTGCGGGCGGCCAACTGGCTGGCGCCGCG
>JAGWSV010000299.1 GCA_028869315.1 Rhodospirillales bacterium | reverse complement strand
GGCGGGCGATCCGGGCGCGCTGGTCGCCTGCGCCTTCCCCGACCGCATCGCGCAGCGGCGGGACGAGCCGGGCAGCTTCCGCTTCGCCGGCGGCGGCGGCGCGCGGCTGCCGCCCACCGACAAGCTGGCCCGGGCGAAGCTGCTCGCGGTCGCCGGCGTGCAGGTGGGCACCGCGGCGCAAATCCGCCTCGCCGCGCCGCTCGATCCCGAGGCGCTGCCGGCGGCGCTGACCGCGCGGGTGAGCGAGCAGGTGGAGACGGCGTTCGACCCCGTCTCCGGCGCGGTGCTCGCCCGCCGCCGCCGCCGGCTGGGCGCGCTGGTGCTCAGCGACGCCACCGCCCCCGCCGAACCGGGGGAAGCCGACGCCGCGCTCGCCGCCGCGCTCGCCGGCCCGGCCTGGGACAAGCTGCCGTGGTCGGACGCGGCGCGGCAGGTGCAGGCGCGGGTGGCGCTGATGCGTCGGCTGGAGCCGGAGGCCGGCTGGCCCGACCTGTCGGACGAGACGTTGCGCGCCGGCGTGGCCGACTGGCTGGCGCCGCACCTGGCCGGCCTGCGGCGGCTGGCGGACCTGGCGAAGCTCGACCTCGCCGCCGTGCTGCGCGCGGCGCTGCCGCGTGGGCTGGCGGGGCGGCTGGACCGCGCCTTGCCCGGGCACGTCGCGCTGAAGCGCGGCCAGGCGCCGGTGGACTACACCGCGCCGGTGCCCACCGCCGCGGCCCGCGCGCAGGCGTTCTACGGGATGACGGCGACGCCGCTGCTGGCGGACGGGCGGGTGAAGCTCAGCCTGGCGCTGCTGTCGCCCGCCGGGCGGCCGGTGGCGATCACCCCCGATCTCGGCCAGTTCTGGCGAACCGGCTGGGCGGAGTTGCGCAAGGAGATGCGCGGCCGCTACCCCAAGCACGACTGGCCCGAGCGGCCCGACCTGGCCTGACGCCGGAGCTGGCCGCTGCGCCAGGGCCGCCGCGCCAGGGTGGTTGGCAGGGAGGAGCGGGCCGTGCCAACTCTCCGGCGGATGAACAAACCCTCATCGCGGGTTTCTTGTTGCACCCGCGTCCAGATGCCATGTCCGAGGCGAAAGGATTGTTGTCTGACCATGCCCGTGCTCCGCGTGCTCGCGCGCCCCGGCCGAGGCCTTGCGCTCGGCGTCGTTCTGGCCGTCGCGGCCTGCGGGCCGCTGCGCACGCCCCTGGCCGGGACCGGGGGCGTCGCCGCCACCGCGCCGTCCAGCTTCGCGCCGCTGGTGCGCAAGGTGCTGCCCGCGGTGGTGAACATCGCCGTCACCGAGACGGTGCCGGGCGACGACGTGATGGCGCGGCTGCCGCCGGGCCTGCGCGACAGCCCGCTCGGCAGGGAGATCCGCCGCCGATTCGGCAACCAGGCGCAGGAGGTGGCGGGCGCCGGGTCCGGCTTCATCGTCGCCCCGGACGGGGTGATCGTCACCAACAACCACGTGATCGCGCATGCCGAGCAGATCCAGGTTTCCTTCCTGGACGGCAGCCAGTTGCCGGCGCGCGTGCTCGGGCGCGACAAGCTCACCGACATCGCGGTGCTGAAGGTCGATCCGCCGCATCCGCTGCCGGCGATCACCTGGGGCGATTCGCACAAGGTGCAGGTGGGGGACTGGATCCTGGCCGCCGGCAACCCGTTCGGCCTGGGCGGGTCGGTCACCGCCGGCATCGTCTCGGCCGAGGGGCGCAGCCTGGGCGGCGGGCCGTTCGACCGGTTCCTGCAGCTCGACGCGCCGATCAACCCGGGCAATTCCGGCGGTCCGGCGTTCGACATGGCGGGCCAGGTGGTAGGCATGACCACGGCCATCGTCACCCCATCCGGCGGCTCGGTCGGCATCGGCTTCGCCATCCCGAGCGACCTCGTGCGCCGGATCGTCGACCAGTTGCGGCTCCATGGGCATATCGAGCGCGGCTGGCTCGGCGTGGCGATCGCCAACGTCACCGATCCGTCCGGCGCGACCGTCGCCGTCGGCGTCGTCAGCGTGGAGAAGAACAGCCCGGCGGCGCGCGCCGGCCTGCGCCCGGGGGACCGGCTGCTGGCGGTCAACGGGCAGGAGGTGCACGACAGCGGCGCGCTGATCCGCGCCATCGCCGCCGTCCCGCCCGGCCAGATCGCGCGGATCACGCTGCGCCGCGGCCGTGCGGTCGCGACGATCCCGGTCGCCGTCGGGCGCCGCCCGGCGGATGAAGCGAATTAGCCCGAGAGCCAACGCATAACCCGGACCCGGAAGGACCAATCGATGCGTATCCTGGTGGTGGAGGACGACAAGGACGTGGCCGGTTTCGTCGTGCGCGGCCTGCGCGAAGCCGGTCACGTCGTCGAGCACGCCGATAACGGCCGCGACGGCCTGTTCATGGCCGCAAGCGAGACATTCGACGCGGTCATCCTCGATCGCATGCTGCCCGGCGGCATCGACGGGTTGCGCCTGCTTGAAACCCTGCGGGCACAGCAGAACACGGTGCCGGTGCTGATCCTGTCGGCGCTCGCCGAGGTGGACGAGCGGGTGCGCGGCCTGAAGGCCGGCGGCGACGACTACCTGACCAAGCCGTTCGCCTTCGCCGAACTGCTGGCGCGGGTGGAGGCCCTGGCCCGCCGCGGCAAGGGCGAAGGCCCGGTGACGAAGCTTGCAGTGGCGGACCTGGAGCTCGACCTGCTGTCGCGCCAGGTGAAGCGCGCCGGACAGAAGATCGACCTGCAGCCGCGGGAGTTCCGCCTGCTCGAATACCTGATGCGCCACGCCGGCCAGGTGGTGACCCGCACCATGCTGCTGGAGGGCGTGTGGGACTATCATTTCGACCCGCAGACCAACGTGATCGACGTCCACGTCTCCCGCCTGCGCCAGAAGGTGGACAAGCCCTACCCGACGCCCTTGATCCACACGGTGCGCAACGCCGGCTACATGCTGAAGGCCGAGCCGTGACGGCGGCGCCGCGCCCCGCCGCCCGTGAACGCTGAGAGCGACCGCGGCGCGCTGGTGCCGGTCCCGCCGCAGCCGGCGGGGCACGCCGGCCAGGAACGGGATGCGCGCGAACGCGCGGCGCGCGATGCCCCCGGCGCCGGGCGCCGGCGGATCACCGCGCCGCTGTTCCGCTCGGCCGGGGTGCGGTTCGCGCTCGTCTATGCCGGGCTGCTGGCGGTCAGCGCGGTGGCGCTGGCGGTGTTCCTGTGGTGGGCGACGGCCGGCCTGCTCGACCGGCAGGTGGAGGCCGCGATCCGCGCCGACGCCCGCGGCCTCGCCGAACGCTGGGAGGAAGGCGGCATCCCGGCGCTGGTGCTGACCATCCAGGACCGGCTCGCCGAGAACGTGGACGACGACGCGATCTACCTGCTGACCAACCCGTTCGGCCGCACCCTCGCCGGCAACCTCTCCGGCTGGCCGGACGCGGTGCGGCGGACCGATGGCTGGTACGAGCTGCCGGTGAAGCGCGCCGGGGCGAATTCGGTCGGGCTCGTGCACCGCTACGACCTGCCGGGCGGGTTCCGCCTGCTGGTCGGCCGCGACGTGCGCAACCGCGCACAACTCCGCCGGCTGCTGACCGACGCCCTGCTATGGGCGATGGGCGTGGTGGCGATCATGGTCTCGATCGGCGCCATGGTGGTGCGCAGCCTGTTCCGCCGCACGCTCGCCAACGTCTCCGCCACCGCCGCCGCGATCGCCGCGGGCGACCTGACGCGACGGGTGCGCCTGTCCGGCCGCGGCGACGAGTTCGACCAGCTCGCCGAGACGATCAACGACATGCTGGACCGCATCGGGCGGCTGATGGCCGGCGTGCGGGAGGTGTCCAACGCCATCGCCCACGACCTGCGCACGCCGATCACCCGCGCCCGCACCCGGCTGGAAGACGCCGCCATCCATGCCGCCTCGCCGGACGACCTGCGCGCCGCGATCGAGCGGGCGACCGCCGACCTCGACGGCATCGTCGCGGTGTTCCAGGCGCTGCTGCGGATTTCCGAGATCGAGGCGGGCTCCCGCCGCTCCGCCTTCGCCGGGTTCGACCTGGCGCCGGTGCTGGCCGACATCGCCGAGCTGTACGGCGCGGTGGCCGAGGAGAAGGAGGTGACCCTGGCGACCGAACTGCCCGACCACCTGCCCGCCTATGGCGATCAGGCGATGGTGCAGCAGGCGGTGGCCAACCTGCTGGACAACGCGGTGAAGTTCTCCCCGACCGGGAGCACGGTGCGGCTCGCCGCGCGGGGCGCGCCAGGGAGCGCAGCAGGGAATGCGGCCGGGAGCGTGGCCGGGCAGATCGAAATCCTGGTGGCGGACCAGGGGCCGGGCATTCCGGAAGCCGACCGCGCGCGTGCCACCGAGCGGTTCTTTCGCGGCGAGGCGGCCCGCAGCACGCCGGGCGCCGGGCTGGGGCTGGCGCTGGTGCAGGCGGTCGCGCACCTGCACGGCGGCACCCTGCAGCTGGGCGACGCCGGCCCGGGGCTGCTGGCGCGGCTGTCGCTGCCGGCGGCCGAGGCGCGGCGCGACGCCTGATCCCCCGGTCCCGTTTCCCGGACTCTCTTCCCGGTCTCTCTCGCCTGTCTCTCCCCGGCGGGACTGCATCCCGCCGACATGATCCGGCCCCGGTTCAAGTCGCGGGCCTCAGGCCGCAAGGAGCGGCTTTGCGCCGGCGGTTACCAAGGAGTATATTCTTTCCCATGAGCGGCACCGAACGCGTGCGGTCGGAAACCCAGGCAGCCAAGCGCGAGCGCGTCCTGCACGCCGCGATGGCGCTGTTCTACGAGCGCGGCTACAGCGCCACCACCCTGGACGACGTTGCCGCCCGGCTGGGCGTGACCAAGCCCTTCATCTACACCTATTTCCGCGGCAAGGCGGACCTGCTGGCGGCACTGTGCCAGCCGACCATCGCGCTGTCGCTGCAGGCGGTCGCGCAGGCCGCGGCCGAGCCCGGCCCGCCCACCGAACGACTGCGCCGGGCAATGGTGGACTTCACCCGGGTGGTGCTCAGCCGGCAGGCCAACATCGCGATCTTCTTCCGCGAGGAGAAGCACCTCGAACCCGCGGCGCTCGACGAAATCAATGCCCTGCGCAAGCGCTTCGACCAGGTGCTGTCGGCGCTGCTGGCCGAGGGGGTGGCGGCGGGCGCGTTCGAAATCGCCGATCCCAGCCTGGCCGCGCTGGCGATCGGCGGCATGGTCTCCTGGGCCTATACCTGGTACCGGCCGAACGGCCGCATGGACCTGGAGACGATGTGCGGGCGGATGGCCGAACTGGCGCTGAACCTGGCCGGGGTGCGGTTGCGCGCGGCAGCGTAAGCCGGGCCGGCGCGCCACCGAAACGCTCTGATCCCCGCCGGTGAGCCGGTCTTCCGGCGGCCGGGTTGGCCGCCCGTATGGCGCGCCGGGTTGCCAGGGAAGCCGGGGCGCGACTGCGCACGACACCAAGCGGATGCCACCCCGTGGCCCGACAGCCCGAACGGTCGTTGCCGGCGGCCGTTGGCGTGAGCCGCCGCCGGCTATCACCGCCCGTGGTGGTGGTGATGGTGGTGATGGTGGTGGTGATGATGGTGGTGGTGCTCGTAGCGCGGCGGGTAGTAGGGGCCGTAATACGGGCCGTAATAGGTCCGCCCGTACCCGTATTCGGGCTGCGGTCCGTAATGGAACTCGAAATAGCCATTGACGTCGTGCAGCCGGGCGCGGACCGCGTCGTCCGCTTTCAGCGCCGCCACGGCATCCGGTATGGGTGACAGGAGATCGGCGTAGGACGCCACCTGCAGCGCGTCTGCGACCCGGGACGCCGGCATGCCGACCGCCTGCGCTTGCCCCAATGTCGTCAGCCCGGCCACCGCGCCGAGCAAACCGGCCGTGGTCTTGTCCATCGTACCCTCCGTGATGTGCCAAGGCGGCGACGGAAGAACGCGAGCGCGGCATTTTCGTGGCCAGCCGAGGTCATGATTATGCCCCCGCCACGGATCGGCGGTGACGGCCGCCAGCCTTGGGCGCAGGCTCCCAGGACGCCGGGCGTTACGTTCGTTGCATGATCGACGCGTGGTTGTGATGCCACCCGATGCCCATCATGGGATATCCGGGCGAAAACGACACCGCCGCGCCCGCCCGCGCGCACTCAGGCCGGGGGGCGGCCGCCTGGATGCTCGGCATGCCGATCGAGGAGTTTTCCTGTGTCGAGAACGGAACGGAAATCGCAGCCGATCTCTGCATCGTCGGCAGCGGCCCCGCCGGGCTGACGATCGCGCGCGAACTCGCCGGCACCGGCATCGATGTCCTCGTCGTCGAGAGCGGCGGGCTCGAACCGGACCCGGGCATCGATGCGCTGAGCCGGATCGTCTCGGTCGGCGCGCCACGCATCCTGGAGCCGACCCATGTGCGCAACCGCATCTTCGGCGGGTCCTCGCACGGCTGGAGCGGCCGGTGCGCGTCGTTCGACGATCTCGACTTCGCAGCCCGCCCGTTCGTGCCGCTGTCCGGCTGGCCCGTCGCACCGGCGGCGTTGGCGCCCTATGTCGCGCGGGCGACGCGGCATCTCGGCCTCGGGCCGGACCGGCCGGAGGGCCGCGGCCTGGCCGCCGCGCGGCTCCGCCCGCGTCCGCCGCTCGATCCCGCCCTGCTGCGGCACGTCGCCTGGCAGTTCAGCCGGGACCCGGTGGAGCCGCAGGCGTTCATGCGCTTCGGCCGCCGGTTCCGTGCCTGCACGGCCGCGAATATCCGGATATTGCTGCACGCCAGCGTCACCCATCTGACGACGGGCCCGTGCGGCGCTGCGGCCGGCACGCTGATCGAATCGCTGGACGTCGCCAACCTCGAAGGCCGCCGCGCCGTGATCCGCGCGCCGACGGTCGTGCTGTGCGCCGGCGGGATCGAGAATGCGCGCCTGCTGCTCTGCTCGAACCGCGTCTGCCCGGCCGGGGTCGGCAACGTGCATGACCTGGTCGGGCGCACCCTCATGGACCACCCGCGCGGGTCGCTGCTGCATTTCCGCCTTGCCGACGCCGCCGCGATTCGCGCCATCTATGGGCCGTACAAGCTGGACAGCGAGCAGGGACGGCACGTGTTCGCCGATGGCGTGGCGCTGAGCCCGGCGATCCGGGCACGCCGGCAACTGCTGAATTGCGCCGCCTGGCTGCACGAGGTTCGGGCGCCGGACGACCCGATCGATGCCGCCCGGCGCCTGATCAGCCGCGCCAGCGAGGCCCCGGGGCGCGACGCGTGGGCGGTCGCCTCGCAACCGTTACGGGTGCTGTCCGGCCTGCACGAAAGCCTGGTGCGCCGCCGGTCCGTCACCCACAAGCTGGAACGAAGCCATTTTCTCTGTGCGGTGGAGCAGCGGCCGGATCCGGACAGCCGGATCCGCCTCGGCGCCCGGCGGGACCGGCTTGGCCTGCCGGTCGCGGAAATCGACTGGCGGATCGGCGAACAGGAAATCGCCTCGCTCACCATGCTGGCGCGGCTGATCGAGGCCGAGTTCACCCGCACCGGCCTGCCGCGCCCGATCGTGGCGGACTGGGTCGACTCCGGCCGCTATCCGGCCGGCGCCCTGATGGACGCCGCGCATCCTTCCGGAACGACGCGCATGGCCGCCGACCCGCGGCACGGGGTGGTCGACGAAAACTGCCAGGTGCATGGCGTCGAGGGTCTGTTCATCGCCGGCAGTTCGGTGTTCCCGACCGCCGGACACGCCAACCCGACCCTGATGATCGTCGCGCTGGCGCTGCGGCTGGCCGACCGGCTCAAGGCGCGCGCCGCTGGCCAGGAATCCGGCCGCCGGCGGTCAGCCGAACCCGCGGCCGGCATCCTGGTCGGCTGAGTGCCGGTCGGCCGGGTAGCGATCGGCAGGGAACCGGGCCGTCGCCTGCATCCCGGCCCGGAAGCCGAAACGTGGCGCGTAGCCGAACGCCCGGGCCACCCTGGCCACCGTCAGCGCCTGCAGGAACGCAAGCTGGCCGGGAGCCGGCAGATACACATGGCCGCGCGGCGCGGTTATCGGACCATACGGGCGCGCCGCCACCCGCCGGCGCAGTCGGCCCGGCATGCCGGCCAGTGCGGTCCGCAGCAGCTTCGAGACGACCGGCGGGTGCGCGGCGCGCCGGACCAGCAGCCGCGCCAGGCAGGTCACGCGCGCGGGCGAGAGGCTCGGCGGTCCGCCTACCCCGTCGCGGCCTGCCGGCCGGCCATGGAACGCGACCCGAGGCGGGTCCTCGCCGCTGCCTCCTTCCGATGCCGGAAGAGGGCGGCGGCGCGCGGGATCAGCTTGTCCGGAACAGATCCGGCCGGGCCGCGCCGGACACCGCGATCTGTGCCAGCAGGCCCTTGCGAACCACCCGGGTCAGCGCGTGATCGACCAGGTTGACGGTCTCCGCCAGCGGCAGTTCCATTTCGCCGACGAAGCAGCTTCCCGGGCACACGGGCCAGGTCTGCACGAAGCGCTGCGGCGGGTTCGCAAGCGCGCCCTGCGGCCAGCAGCGGGTCCAGACGTTGCCGATCGGGTGGAAGCTGCTGGTCAGGTTCGGCCCGCCGCAGACCATGAACACCCGCACGCGCTCGCTGGTCCTCGCCGCCATCGCGCCGTAGCGGGCGCCGGTCAGCCCCTTGTCGGCGCCGTTGAACAGCACGTAGGTCGGCTGCTCGGCGATCATCTTGTCGAAGCTGAACTGCTGTTCGCCCTTCGCACCGTATTCGCCGTCGGTGTAGAGCTCGTGCTGGCCGAGGTAGAACTCGCGATCGACCTTCCCCAGCCCGTCCGCCGGCTCGACCAGGATCATGCCGAACATGCCGGAGCTGATGTGCTGGTCGAGGAAGTCCGGCACCGCGCAATGGTAGATGAAGGCGCCGGGATAGGCGGCGCGGAAGGTTTCGGAGCGGCTCTGCCCCGGCTGCACCAGGGTCGCCGGCGCGCCGCCGCCGGTGCCGTAGACCGCGTGCATGTCGACATTATGCGCCATCTGCGAGGACGTATCGTTGCGCAGGGTGAGGGTGACGGTGTCGCCCACCCGCACACGGATCATCGGGCCCGGAACGGTGCCGCCGAAGGTCATGAAGCGGAACGTCGTGCCGGGGCGGATCTCCGCCAGGACTTCCTTCGCGTCCAGAACGACGGTGTGGTGCACCGCGTGGCGGCGGCGGATCGGCGGCGGCAGATGGGTCGGATCCAGCGCGACGCGCCCAGGCAGCGGCATGGCCGCCTTGGCGGCCGGCGCGGCGGAGGCGGCGGCAGTGGCGGCGGGGATCAGCCCGCCGCCGGCGGCGAAGCCGATCGCCCCGAGCGGCAAGGCGGCGGCGAGGGTGCGGCGGGAGAGAGAGGGGAACATGGCGGGCGTCCTTTCGTGCGGCTCCGTTGGGTTCTCCCTAAAATTGGTATTTGTAATGCGTGTTTTCTTTGATCTGGATCAAGCGGAACTGTGCAGGTGCAAAAAACCGGGGCGCCCAGGGGACACGGCAACCGGTTCACGGCATGAGGTTCGCGTCACCGGGTGCAACGGGCGGCGGGCAACCGATGGCCTTGCCGCCGTCCGGCTGGATCAGGCGGCGGGGCGTCCGGGCAAGCGCCGCACGGCCGCAGTGCTGCGGCCGCCTGCGCCGCGATCCTGGCAGCGGCCCGACCGGCGCGATGGCGATTGCCCGGCCCGCCGCCAGCGGCTACATACGATCCGGTCCGGCAGGGCGCGGCAACCGGTGCGCGCCACACCCGATGGGCGCCACGACGGGCGGGCGTAGCATAGTGGCAATGCACCAGCCTTCCAAGCTGGCTATGGGGGTTCGATTCCCCTCGCCCGCTCCAATTCCCTTCAGGTCTCCATGTCGTAGCCGGCGCCGCCCATCGGCATCGTGACATGGTAGCCCGGGCTGCGCACCATGCCCGCCGGGGCCGGATCGGCCGCGGACGGCAGCGCGCGGGCGGCAACGATGTCCTGCCACAGCCGCAGCACGTTCACCGAGGTCGCGTCGGCGACGAAGCACACCCCGCTCGGGTCCGGCACCGCCAGCATCGCGTCGGGGTCGCCGCGCAGGCGGCGGAGCGCGTCGTTGATCACGTCCAGCGCCGCCAGCACCTGCTCGACCGCCGAAAGCCGGGTGTGACGCTGGATTTCGGCCAGGCGGAAGGCGCGCATGCCGGGCGCCGGCGCCGCCGCTGCCTCGCGGCCGAGCTCGAAGAACACCGCGACCACCGGCAACAGCCCCTGGATCGCCTCCAGGATCTCCCGGCTTTCCGCTGCGGTGGCGCCGACCAGGTGCTGCTCGGGGGGGCGGATGGCGCGGGCGGGCGGTTCGAAGCCGAGGGTGCCGGCGATTTCCTGCTCCAGCCAGCGGCGCACTTCCGGCGGCGCGGCGCGAATCTGTTCCGGCGAAAGGGTCAGGCCGACCATCAGGATGCTCCAGACAAGGATGAACAGGGTTCCGGGCGCCCAGGGTATCGCCCAAAGGGCGTCGTCGAACGGGCCTTGATCACGATCCCCCGGGCGCCCGGCAACCGCCGACCGGGGCCGGCGCGAGCTCAGGTCGCGGTCTTGACCTCGATCTTGCGGCTTTCCTGCTTCGCCGCTTCGGTCTTGGGCAGGGTGACGGTCAGCACGCCCTTGTCGAAAGTCGCGGCGATCTTCTCCCGGTCCACCCCGTCGGGGAGCAGGAAGCTGCGCTCGAAGGCGCCGTAGCTGCGTTCGGAGAAATAGGTGTTGGCGTCCTTGCGCTCGGTCTCCTGGCGTTTCTCGCCCTTCAGGGTCAGGGTGTCGCCGGACACGCCGACCTCGATATCGGTCTCCTTCATGCCGGGCAGCTCGGCCGCGATCCGGTAGTCGGCCTCGCTCTCGGTCACTTCGACCGCCGGGGTCGTCAGACTGATCTTCTCCCCGGTCCGGGGCAGGCCGAGGAACGACGGAAAGCCCGGGAAGAACCGGTCGAACAACCGGTCCATTTCGCCGCGGAAGGCGCGGAACATGTCGGGCGCACCGCCGACGGACGGGGCCGGGACGGGCGTCGGCGCGGTCTGCTTCACTTGCACTTGGGGCGTGGCCATTGCAGGTCTCCGCTAGGTTTTGCCGCAATCGGGTGCGATGCCGCGGTCGGTGGCGCGCCATCGCGGCGGCCGTCTTTGCCGCTGCCCGCAGGCTCCTCCGGCGGGGCCGACGGGACATTGACCTGGGTCAATATTCGCCCCCGGGTTGCTGCTAGAAAGCGGTTGTGATGCTCCCCGCCCGTCGTCTGCGCCGGCTGCTGCTGGGCTTCGTGCTGATCGCACTGGCGGCCGGCTTCGCTGCCCGGGCGGCGGGCTGGCCGGGGCCGGCGCGCTGGGCCTGGGACGTGCCGGCCGCGTTGGTCGCCGCGGTCATCGCCGGGGACATGCTCCGCGCGCTGCGCCGCGGCGTGGTGGGCGTGGACGTGATCGCGCTACTCGCGATCCTCGGCGCGCTGGCGCTGGGCGAGCGTCTCGCCGGCGTGATCATCGCGCTGATGGTGGCCGGCGGAACCGCGCTGGAGGAATTCGCCGAGGCCCGCGCCCGTAGCGAGCTTGCCGCCCTGCTCGCCCGCGCCCCCCGTCTCGCGCATCGCCAGGACGGCGGCGCGCTCGTCGACATCCCGGTGGACGCCGTCCGTCCCGGCGACCGGCTGCTTGTCCGCCCGGGGGAGACGGTGCCGGTCGACGGCACCCTTGCCGAGCCCGCCACCCTCGATACCGCCGCGCTGACCGGCGAGCCGGTGCCGGTCGCCGGCGCAGCGGGCGACCCGGTGGCGAGCGGCGTGGTGAACGCCGGCGCCCCGTTCGCGCTGGCCGCCACCGCCACCGCCGAAGCCAGCACCTACGCCGCGGTCGTCCGCCTGGTGGCGGCCGCCGAGCGGGAGCGGCCGCCGATGGTCCGCCTCGCCGATCGCTGGGCGCTCGGGTTCCTGGGCGCGACCCTGGCGCTGGCCGGCGGCGCCTGGGCGCTCTCGGGCGATGCGGTGCGGGCACTGGCGGTGCTGGTGGTCGCGACCCCCTGCCCGCTGATCCTGGCCGCGCCGGTGGCGCTGGTCGCCGGCATCTCCCGCGCCGCCCGCCGCGGCATCGTGGTGAAGGGCGGCGGCGCGCTGGAGCTTCTGGCGCGCGCGCGGGTCGGGCTGTTCGACAAGACCGGCACCCTGACCAGCGGCACGCCGCGGCTGGTCGGGGTGGAGGCGCTGGACGGGTTCGACCCGGACGAGGTGCTGCGGCTGGCGGCGGCGTTGGAACAGGCCTCCGGCCACGTGGTCGCCCAGGCTATCGTGGCGGCGGCAAAGGGGCTCGCCCCCGACCTCGACCTGGTGCTGGAGCCGCCGCGCGACGTGACCGAGTTCCCCGGCGGCGGCTTGTCCGGCTCGGTCGGCGGCGTGCGGGTGATGGTGGGCAGCGCCGGGCTGCTCGCTGCTGCCGGGCTGGCGCCGCCGGACCTCGTTTCCGGCCCGGCCGCAGCCCCCGGGACGCAGCCGGCAGCCGGCCCCGGACCGGCGGCGG
>JAGWSV010000298.1 GCA_028869315.1 Rhodospirillales bacterium | reverse complement strand
CTCGCGGGCCTGGCGGGAGCGGAGCGGCGCCGGGTGCGGATCGACCTGCTGGCGACCGCCGCCGGCGTGCTGGCGGGCTTCGCCGCGCTGGCCGGCGGGCTGATCGCACTCAAGCGGGCGGGCGCCGCGATCGGCTGGGGGATCCAGTTCCAGCTGCCGTGGTTCCTCGCCGCCATGACGATGGTCATGGTGCTGTTCGCCGCGAGCCTATGGGGCTGGATCGAGATCGGCCTGCCGGGCGGCGTGGCCACGCGGCTCGGCACCGTGCAACTGCGGTCGCGGCGCGGCACGGCGTTCCTGACCGGGCTGTTCGCCACCCTGCTCGCTGCGTCCTGCTCGGCTCCGTTCGTCGGCACCGCCGTCGGTTTCGCGCTGGCACGGGGGCCGATCGCAATCATGGGCATCTTCCTCGCCATGGGGCTTGGCCTCGCGGCGCCGTATCTGCTGGGTGCCACCGTGCCGCGCCTTGTTTCGCTGCTGCCGCGGCCCGGGCGGTGGATGCTGGGGCTGCGCTTCGCCTTCGGGCTGCTGCTGCTCGGCACCGCGCTCTGGCTGCTGTCGGTGCTGATCCGGGTCGGTGGCGGCACGCAAGCGCTGCTGGCGGGCGGGTTCGCGGCGGGGCTGCTAGGGATACTGGCCGCCCGGCGCTACGCTGGGCTGGCGCGGCGCCTGACGGGCGGACTTGCCGGGGCGCTGGTGGTCGGCGCGGTCGGGGTGGCGGCGGTGCTGCCCCGCGCGCCGGAGGCCGCGGCGATGCCGCTCGCCACGCGCGCCGCCGGGCCGTGGCGTCCGTTCGATCGTACGGCGATCGCCGCCGAGGTGGCGCGCGGGCGGGTCGTGTTCGTCGATGTCACCGCTGCTTGGTGCCTGGTGTGCAAGGTCAACGAGCTGACCGTGCTCGATCGCGACCCGGTGGCCGCGCGGCTGCGCGCGCCCGGTGTGGTGGCGATGCGCACGGACTGGACGCGGCCAAGCCCGGCGATCACCGCGTACCTGCAAAGTTTCGGCCGCTATGGCGTGCCGCTGGACGTGGTCTATGGCCCGGGCGCACCTCAGGGGGTGAAGCTCCCCGATCTGCTGACGGCGGACGCGGTGATGCGGGCCTTCGCCGAGGCGGCCGGGCCGCCGCGGGTCGCGGCCGGTGGGACAAGCGAATGACGGCGGAACCTGCGTCGCGCAGCAAGCAGCAAGGAACCGGAATGGTCTCTTCAATCCAATCGATCGGACCGCCACTGCTGCGCCGAATCGGCCGACGGGCCGCGCTGGCCGGCCTTGGCGGCGGGCTGCTGTCCGGGCTGGCCCTGCCGGCGCGCGCCGGCACGCTGCCGTTGCTGCCCGCGGCCCTGCGGCGACTCGTCCCGCCGGAACCGGCACCGAAGGTGCCGTTCACGACCGGGGCCGGGCAGACGCGCACCCTTGCCGCCTGGCGCGGTGACGGCGTCGTTCTGAACCTCTGGGCGACCTGGTGCCTACCGTGCAAGGCCGAGATGCCGGCGCTTGATCGACTGGCGCAGATTGTCGCTGCCAGCAGGATCGTGGTGCTGCCCGTTCCGATCGATACTGGGGGACGCAAGGCGGTCATGACGTTCTATCGCGAGAACAGGATCGCGCATCTGCCGGTCCTTCTCGATCCGGATGGGCGCTTCGTGGCCGCGCTGAAGGCACCGGGGGTCCCGACCACCGTCATCATCGACCGCCAGGGCCGCATGGTGGGACGGGTCGAAGGGCCGGTGCAGTGGGATGCTCCGTCGAGCGTCGCCCTGCTGCGCAAGCTGGTCGGAGCGGCAACATGATCGCGCGCCCGGACGGGCCGGAACCGATGCCGGAAACGCGATGGGCGACCCCGGTCCGACTGCCGCGACGCGGGCTGGTCGGCCTGCTCGCCGGGCTCGCTCTGTCCGCCGGCCTTCCGTTGCCCGCCGCGGCCGGATTCCCGCCGGGGTCGGATGTCGCCGGCGATCTTCCGCCATTGGCGTTCACGATGCGCCGGTCCTCCGACGGCAAGCGCGTCACCGAAGCCGACTATCGGGGCGACGTGGTGATGCTCTATTTCGGCTTCAGCCGCTGCCCCGACGTCTGCCCGTTGACCATGCACAATATGGCGGAGATTCTGCGCCGGATGGGAAAGCGCGCGGGCAAGATGCGGGTCCTGTTCGTGACCGTCGATCCCGTTCACGACACGCTGCCGCGGTTTAAGAGCTATCTGGCCAGGTTCGGCCCACCGCCGGAGATTGACGGGTTGCGCGGCTCTTCGGTGGAGCTGGCCGCCCTGGTGAAGCGCTGTTTCGTGCAGTACCGGGCACCCACCGGCCCGGACTCCCCCGATCCCGTCTCCGCGATCACGCATACGTCTTACGTCTATACGTTCGGGCCGCACGGACGCGTCCGCGACCTGCTGGCCGGCGCCGGTGGTCCCGGCGTCGATTTCGCCGCCATGGCGACGGGGTTCGATCGTCTCGCGCAGACGGCGGGCGGGTCATGAGCGAGGTGCACGGCCGGCCAGTGCGGCGTCGCGCGCCGGCGGAGATCGGGCTGCGTGACGTCGGCCGGGAATCGCCCGGCCACGGTCGGCTCAATATCGGGGCGGTATCGGCACGATACGAAGACGCAGCGTGTTGGCGATGATTTCAGACGTCGCGTTCACTGCAATCCCGATCGGGGTGCGCCGGGGATTCGCCGCGACGGCTGTCCCGGCGGCGCTGCGCCAGCGCTTCGAATTCCTCAGCACTCACGGGAACAGCAACTGCACGGAGGCGTTCCAGGCGTCGATCGCCACCATGTCGCCGATGGCGCGCCTGCCAGGGTCCTGTTGCGCGCCGATGGTGCTCGGGCGCTATGT
>JAGWSV010000297.1 GCA_028869315.1 Rhodospirillales bacterium | reverse complement strand
GCCCCGCCATCGCTCACCAGGCCGCTGATCGCCAGGTTGCGCCCGCTCAGCAGGATCGACCCGGCACCCACCGTGCCGGTCACCGACAGGTCGGCGGCATCGGTGATGGCGGCAAGGGAACCGCCATTCACCGGGCCCGCCACATCAAGCGCCTGCGCGTCCTCCAAGGTGAACGCGGCGGCGCTGAAACCGTCCAAAGTGCCGATGGCGTTCGCAAGCCCGAGAGCCACCGTTCCGCTCGCGGCGCCGCTCAGCGTGCCGGCCGTCAGCGCCGCGGACTGACCGATTCCGCCCGAACTCCGCAGATCTAGGATCAGCCCATCAACCCCGAACGGACCGCCGACCACGACCGACCCCGCTGTCGTCGTCAGGGTGCCGGATGAAGGGGACGTGACGGCGCCTATCCGTATCGCACTCGGTCCAATACCCGTCAGCGCGGCGAGAGACAGGCCGCCGCCCCCCACCGTGCCGAGAGTCACCAGGCTGCCGTTCGTGTTGGGTGCCAGTTCGAACTGCTGGCCGGTGATCGTGCCGCCAGCAAGCAAGGTGAACGCATCCGCCTGCACGCTATCCAAGGTACCCGCTGCCAGGCTGCCGGTGGGCGCCACGGTCACGCCGCTGGCGGCGCCGTCCTGCAGGAAGATCTGCCCCGGCGCCGCCACCGAGCCTGCCACCGTTAGCCCTGAGATGTCGTTCAACACGAAGTCGTTGCCGGTCCCGTTGGTCGTGAAGCCGTCCAGGGTGCCGATGGCGTTCGCCCCGAGCAGGGTCACGGACCCGCCGGCCTGCCCGATGAGCGCGCCGGCAGTCAGCGAACCGGCCCCCGACTCGCCGATCGGTCCGGCCGCGTAGAGGCCTAACGTGCTTCCCGGAACAGCGATACCGGCGTCGATGTCGATGGCGCCGGCAATCGTCGCACCGGAGGTCAGCCGGCCAATATCGATCTCGCTCGCCGCGATCCGAGTGAAATCGGCCGCCACCAGCGACAGGCCCGATGCTGCGGCGCCGAGCGTGACCAGAGTGCCGGCCGCGCTCACCGGGGCGATTTCCACCCGCGCGGCGACAAGCGATCCGGTCGGCGCAAGAGCAAGCCCGTCGGCCCCAAGCGCGATCGTCTGCCCCGTCGCGGAGACCGATCCGGCCACGGTCAGCGCCTGCGCGGGCTTCTCGATCAGGGTGAGATTTCCATTGCCGGAGACCACGAACCCGCCGAGCGTGCCGATCGCGTTGTCGATGCCCGCGAGATCGGCACTCCCCGAGATCGAGCCGACGCCCAGCAGGGTACCGGCGTTGATCGTTCCGGTCGCCGCTTCCGTCACGCCGCCCGACGCCGCACCCAGCTCCACCAAGGAGGTCGCATTGCCCAGCGTCGCACTGCCGTTCAACGTCACGCCGCCGGCGCCGTTCAGGATCAAGGTCGCGCCGGTCACGATCGCACCGCTGTCGAGCGCGATCCCACCGGCGCCGGAAGCCAGCGACACCAGCGTCCCCGCGCCGATACTGCCGGCAACTCCGATCGTTCCGGGGCTCGTCAATGTACCGCCGCCGATCGTCACATTATTCGCGGTCAGCGGACCGGCGGCCGACAGACTCGCGATCGCATCGCTCAGGATGAAATCGCCGTTGCTGGTTGCAAACCGGCCGATCGTGCCGATCGCATTCAAGGTCCCGGCAAGATCGGCTGCGCCCGAAACGGAGCCCGTCCCGGTTGTCAGCGTGCCGACGCTGATCACCGCCGCCGAGGCCTCCGTCACCCCGCCGCCGCTATCCGTCAGCGACAGCGTCCCTCCGCTCACGACGGCGCTGCCGGCAAGCGCGATCCCGCCGCCCCCTGATGTCAACGCGACCAGCGTCTGCGCGCCGATGCTGCCCGAAACGACGAGCGAGTTCGCCTGGTCGATGGTCACGTTGCCGGCGGTCAAAGATCCCGTGACCGAAAGGGTCTGGGCGCTGTCGGACAGCGTGAAATCACCGCCGCCCGCCGCAAAACTGCCGATCGCGGCGATGGTGTTTCCGGTGCCGCCCTGACCCAGCCAAACCGTCCCGCCGACCGAGCCGACGCTCAGCAAGGTGCCGGCGTTGATCGCCGCGGTGGAGGCCTCGGTCACGCCGCCCGACGTGGCACCCAGCCCCACCATCGTGGTGTTGGCGTCGCCCAGGATCGCCGTGCCGTTGAGCGCCACGCCGCCAGCGCCGCCGTTCACGATCAATGTCGGGCCTGTCACCAGCGCCCCGCTGTCGAGCGCGATCCCGCCGGACCCGGAGGCGAGCGATACCAGCGTCCCCGCGCCGATGCTCCCCGAAACCGCAATCGTTCCGGGGCTCGACAACGTACCGCCGCCGATCGTCACGTTATCGGCGGCCAGTCGACCGGTGACGGACAGGCTCGCCGCGCCGTCGCTCAGCACAAAGCCTCCGCCGGCGACGGCGAGGCTGCCGATGCTGGCGATGGTGTTCGCACCTGGCAGATCGACGCCGCCGCTCACGCCGTTGGCGCTGAACAAGGTCGCCGCGCTGATGGACCCGCCCGCCGCCTGCGTCACCCCGGCGCCCGCGCCGCCGCCGGGGAACACGCTCAGCTCCACCGCGCCGTTCGGCGCCAGCAAGGTCGAGTGAGCGCCGAGCGCGATCGTGCCAGGGGTCGTCCCGGCGATTCCGGCATCGAGCGCGATCGTGCCGCCCGCGGTGACGCTCATCGCGCCGGCGACGTCGATCGAGGCCGGATCGATCGTCACCCCGGCGCCGCTCACCGGGCCCGCGACCGTCAGCGTGCCGCTGTCGGCCAGCACCAGCGTGCCGCTGCCCGCGGCGAAGCTGCCCAGGGTGGCGATGGTGTTGGACTGACCGAGCCCCGCCCCGGTTCCGGCGCTGCCGACCAAGCTCGCGACGGCGATCCCGCCGCCCATCTCCGCGATCGTGCCGCTGGAATAGAGCGCGAGCGTCGTGCCGGCGGCAAACGACAATGCGCTCGCGATGTCGATCGTCCCCGCGTCGATCGTGGCGCCGCCGTCAAGGCTACCGATCGCGATCGTGCCAGCCGTGATCGCATCGTACGAAGATCCGACGCTGAGCGACGTGCCGGGCGTGACCGGCGCGAGCGCCACGCTCGCCCCCACCAGCGAGCCGCCCGCAGACAGCGTGAACGCATCGGTCGCGATCGTGATCGCGTGCCCAGCCGCCGAGACCGACCCGGTCAGCGTGAGCGGCTGGTTCGCCTGCTCGACCACGCTCAGGTTCCCGCCGGTCACGACGAAACCGTTGATCTGCGGCAGCGCGTTCGCGGTGCCGGCCAGATCCACCGCGCCGATGATGCCGCCGCTGCTTTGCAGGGTGCCCAGCATCTTCGCGGTGGCCGCCTCGTTGATGCCGCCTGCAGTCGTCAGGTCGAGCGTATTCAGCCCGCCCCCGCCCAGATACCCCGTACCCAGCAGGGTGATGCCGCCGGACCCGCCGTTGAGGGTCACCGTGCCCTGGGCACCGGACGCGACCGTGCCGTTGTCGATGGAGATCGTGCCCGGCGCACCGCCAACGCCGAGGCTCACGTTGCCCGCGGTCAGGATGGCGCCGGTGTTCAGGGCCAGGCTGGTCGCGCCGCCGTCGGCCAGGGTGAAGTCGCCGCTCGTTACCGGGAAGCTGCCGATGGCGGCGACCGTGTTCGATCCGGGCAGGTCCACTCCACCGCTGACGCCGCCGGCGCTGAACAGCGTGCCGGCGACGATGATGCCGCCCTGTGCCTGCGTCACACCCCCGCCTGCGGCGCCGCCTTGCAACGCGCTCAGCTCGACCGCCCCGCCGGCAGCGAGCAGCGTAGACCCGGAGCCCAGCAGGATCGTGCCCGGCGTGCTGATCGCATCCCCGGCGTCGAGCGCGATCGTGCCGCCCGCGGTTACGCTTATCGTCGAGGTGACGTCGATCACGGCGGGATCGATGGTGACGTTGCCGCCGGAGATCGACCCGGCGACGGTGACGGTGCCGTTCGGATCGGTGAAGATGAAATGGCCCAGCCCGCTGGCCCCGCTCAGCGTCACGTTGGTCGCGACGTCGTTCAGCGTCAGGGCCTGGCCGCTGCCGACGCCGAAACTGCCGATCGTCGCGATGGAATTGCCGGCGGCAAGATCCGCACCGGACCCGGCATAGCCCACCAGCCCACCGACGATCAGCGACCCCGCCGGCTCGACGATCGTGTTGTTCGAAAACAGCCCGAGCGTGGTCGTGGGTGCGGCGGAGATCGCGGCGGTGATGCTGATCGCCCCGGCGGTGATCGATCCGCCGCCGTTCAGGCTGCCGATATCGATCCGCCCGGCGTTCATCTGCGTGAAGTCGGCGGCCGGCAGCACGAGCCCGCTGCCGGCGCTGCCCAGCGTTACGGTGCTGCCGGAGGTGACGGGCGCCAGTGCGATCGTGCCCGCCACCAGCGAGCCTGCGCCGCCGATCGTCAGGCTGTCCGCCCCCAGCGCCAGCCGCCCGTTACCCACCGAAACCGACCCGCCGATGGTGAGCGCCGTGCCCGGCGCCTCGATCAGGGTGAAGTCTCCGCCCTTGACGGTGAAAGCGTCGATCGTGCCGATCACGTTGTGGCCCGCTGCCAGGTCGACCGGGCCGGTGAGCGGGGCGATGCCCGTCAGCGTCCCGGCGATCAGCGTGCCCCCGGCGACCGCCGTCACCCCGGCGCCACCGAGCGCCAGGAGCGAGCCCGCGTTCACCACCGCGATGCTGCCGATGTTGACTGCCGACGTGCCGCCATCGAGCGCGATCGTGGTAGCGGAAAGCACGGCGCCGTTGTCGAGCCCCAAGGTCCCGGCGTTGGTGGTCAGCGCCAGCGTGTTGCCCGTCCCCGCGCCGGCCGTGATCGACCCGCCCACCGCCAGGGTGCCGGCGGTGATGGTGACGTTGGTGCCCGACACCGGCCCGGTCACCGCCAGGCTGCCGGTGCTGGCGAGGGTGAAGCCGTTGCCGCTCACCGCAAAGCTGCCGAGCGCGCCGATCGCATTCGCGGACTGGTTCAGGGTGACGGCACCGCCGGTCACCGAGCCGGTCAGGGTGGCGGCGGTCAGGGCGCCGGACCCGCCCTCGGTCACCGGGCCGGCCGCGTCCAGCTCCAGGTTGATGCTGCCGCTGCCGAAGCCGCCGGCCACCGCGATCGAACTTGCGGTAATGATCGGCGTCCCGCCGCCGAACGGCGTGACCGCGCCGAGGCGCAGCAGGCTCTCGCCGCTGGCGAGCAGCGTGTCGAGCCCGAGGCTCGACGGCGCGCCGCCGAGCGTAATGACGGATGCCGCCCCGGCGGTGCTGTTCGGCGCCACCTCCAGCGTGCCAGCGATGACCGTCCCGAGGTCGCGGATCGTATCCGCCCGGAGCCCCACCAGCGCGCCGGCGGCGCCCAGCGTGTGGCCCGCCTCGATCGTGACGCCCTGGGCACCGGCGGCCTGCACATAGGCCTGCGTGGTCGGCACCACGTCGGCATTCGCGTCGATCGTGGAGCCGGAGACCAGCTCGATCTTCGATGCCGAGATGGACGCTCCGACACTGATCCCGCCGCTTCCGGCGCCGAGGGACGCCTCTCCCGCGGCCGTGATGGCGCCATCCTGGGTCAGCGTGCCGCCGGACGCGCTAACGAAGATGTTGCCCGCGGACACGATCGAGGCGCCGGAAGCGATTGTCAGATCCCTGCCCGAGTTCAGGTTCAGGGTCTGCCCCGACCCGGGCATGCTGAGCGGCGTGCTGACGGCGATCAGTGACCCGGCCTCCAGGACCGCCGCAGGGGCGTTCAGCGTCACCCCGGCGCCGAGGCTGGTGCCGACGTCGAGCGCTCCAGTCGCCCCCACCGTCCCGGCCGGGAACACGACCCCGGCGCCGAGCCAGAGTGTGCCGCCCGCCTGCAATGAGACCCCGTTCTCGAGCGTCAGATCGCCACCCGATTGCAGGGTCAGCCCGCTGGACACGCTGACGCTCGCCTGCACGTCGATCGAGGAAGTCGCCTGCAGCGTGATGTTGCCGGCAAGCGCGCCGAGGGCCTTGCTGCCGATCGTGTCCGGCGTGGTGTCGGAGCCGCCAGCCAGGATCGTGCCGGAACCCAGGTTCCCGTCCTGCTTGCCCGATCCCGTGACGATATCGAGCGTCGCCGGATCGAACTGGATCGATCCCAAGACGCCCGCGGGCGCGCCGACGTTCACATTGCCGTCGAAGCCGAGCGTCCGCCCCGACAGTTCGACTGAACCGCCGTCGCCGCCCGCCGGCCCGCCTTGCGCCGCGATCGTCCCGCCCATCACCGTGCTGTCCGCCGACAGCACCGTGACCCGCCCGCCGTTGCCCTTGCGCGTCGCGTTCGCCGCGATCGCCGCCCCCCGCGCCACCGTCACGTTCTGCGACAGCAGGGTGGGCGCCACCCTCGCTCCGCCCGCAGCACGCGCGAGGTCGGTGCCGATCGCGATCGTCCCGCCGCCCGCGGAACCCGAGGCATCCACCCGCGCGGTGGAAGCGAGCGACACTCCGCCGCTGGGCGCCAGCTCGATCTGCCCGCCCGTCGTGCCCGCGGCTTTCCCTTGGGCGAGCAGCGCCCCGGCCACCACCAGGGATCCACCGATGCCGTTCAGCACGATCTGCCCGGTTTCGCCGCCCCGCGTCGGCGCCGAAACCGTCCCGCCCGCCACCACCAGGTTCTGCACGATCCCCGCGGCCTGGCGTGCGGTCAGCAGCACGTGCCCGCCGGCGGCGAGAATGGTCCCGGTGTTGGTCACCAGCGCCGTGACCGGCTTGCCGTCCGGCCCGACGGGAACCTTCGTCACCTCGCCGCTGACGTCGATCGAAACCAGTCCGTCTCCGTACAGATCCAGCGTGGCGGCCTTCGCCCCCGCCAGCACCACTCGACCGAGTTTCGCTTCGATCACGCCGGAGTTGGCCACCTGCGGCGCCACCAGCGCGGCGATGCCGGCCTGGCGTACGGTGATGCGGCCTTCGTTCACCACCGCGGCATTCGGATGCGCCGCCTGGTCGAACACCATCCGCCCGGCCATGAAGTTTTTCTTCGTGATCCCCGCCGCGGTCGCGACGAACCCGGCAGCATTGACCTGCGCGCCCTTGTAGAAAGTGATCCCGTCCTGGTTCTGCAGGATCACCTGCCCGTTGGCGGTGATCTTCCCCGCGATCTGCGACGGATTGGGACCCACCACCCGGTTCAACACCACCGCATTCGCGTCCGGCTGATGGAAGTCGACCGACTGCTGCGATCCCACATCGAAGCTGCGCCAGTTGAGCGCCGCGCGCTGGCTGGATTGATCGATGCTTGTTGCGGTGGGCGTCCGGCTGATGACGGCGGAGCCTGCCACCACCACGCCCCCCTGCGGCCGCGCATTCGGCGCCGGCTGTGCCCGGGCCCGCTGCACCGAGGCCGGCAGCGCCAGCACCAGCACGACCGTGGCTTGCAGCGCCGTGCCCAGCAGCAGGCCGCGACGGGACCGTCGCACCACCCCGGCCAGCCGCACGGCCTCGATCGGCACGACCTTTGCCTTTGGGTGCCGCTGTCGTGCGCCGTCGTGCCTGGCCATCGCCGCCCCCCGCGCCGGGTCACAGAGGCGCATCAAAATCGTCCCAGCACACGCCAGTAAAAGGCGCTGCCGCGCAGCGCCGAGATGCCGGGACCGATGCCGGTCGGATACACGTTGAACCGATGCAGCCCGACAAGATCGAGATCGACGTATCGCGTGATCGACAGCCGCACCCCGCCACCGACCGAGGAGACGTGCTCATCGAGGCCGAACTGATCGTTCTGCCAGGTTTCGCCCCAGTCATAGAAGCTGTAGACTTGCACCGGCAGGCTTTCGGCGAGACCAAACCGATGCAGATCGACATCGGTATTCAGTTGAAGCTCGGCCGTTGCCGCCAACCCTTTGTCGCCGGTGACCTCACCGGAATAGTAGCCGCGCGTATATTGGAAGCCGCCGAGATAGAATTCTTCCGCCGGCGGCAGGATATCCGGGGACCATTGTCCGGCGAGCAGGCCCATCAGCGCGACCGATGCCCCGCGCCAGGGCTGGAACAACGTCTGCGTGCGGCTTACCTGGAACGCGAGCTTGACGAAATCCGTCCGCTCCCCGACCCGCGGCGCGTCGCTCGCCCCGTCGGGCGAAGCGCCCAGGATACCCAGCCCATGCGAGAACACGAGGCTGGCCGAGTTCAGTGCGCCACGGTTATCCCCCAGCAGCAAATCGGAGCGGGCGTAGTCGACACCCAACCGCGCAACGCGCAGCGAATCGTAGCTTGCGCGCGAGCGGACGCCACCGATCGCGGTGCTGATCTCGGATTCGACGCCATCGAATGCGCCGTAGATTTCCAGGCTTTGCTGGCGCGCACGAATGACCGGGTAAGTGAGACGACCACCAAATACGGTGGTGTTGCCAAGATATCCCTCGGCCGCCAGTGCGCCGCTCGGTGTCTCCCGCCCGCTGCCGCCGTATACGCGCAGGCTCAGGCCGGACCCGCCGAGGAAAACCTGCTCCGAAATCTGGCCGAACGTCTGCGTGTTCGGCCAAGAATGATACAGCGAAATCTGCGTCTGGTCACCGAATTCGGTGAGGCTGTTGAGATTGAAGACCAGCAGCGATTCTTCCGGCCCGGCAAGGGGGGACGCGTAATTGTCGGTGGTGACCAAACCGCTCACCACACGGCGGCTGACCTCGGCGACCAGGGTCAGCGCACCCGGTTGATCGGTGGATGGCTGCAGCACCGCATGCAGATGGACCCCGGGGATGCTTTGGGTCAGCAAGAGCGCGCGTTCCAGCGCCGCGGCGGTGATCGGTCGGATCTTGGTAAGGCGATCCAGGAATCGCAGGACTTGGGTTCCAGCCGGACCGATATTGCCGGACAGCTTCACCGTCGCCACCCGCCCTTCGGTCACCAGGAACCGCAGGGTGCCGTGCGCGCCAAGGCTCGCGGACACGGCGGTCAGCACATAGCCATCGTCCTGATACAGATGCAGGAGCGCTTCGCGCGCCGCTTCGATCTTCGGCAACGGGACGGACGGTCCAATCAGCCCCCGGGTCAGGCCGTCGATCCGCGCCATCGGGTAGGCCGTGACACCGGCGACTTCGATCCGCCGCACCGGCACTTTCTCGTTCGGCACGTTGGCACCGATCGGCCGCGGCGCTTCCGGCGTGGCCGGCTGGACCGTCAATGGGGCGGGCGGCAGAACCCGCGGCAACGGCGATCCGGCCGGCAACGGAGCCGACACGGCTGGCGGCGCCGCGCGCGCCGTAAGCGGCGCACCAAGCAGCCCGGCGGCCACTCCACAGCGCAGCAAGGCCCACAAAGCATGGCTTCGCGGCCGATGCCCTCCGACGTGTTGCCGTTTCGGCACTTTACCCCCAATCCCCAGAAAAACACTGGTAATCAGGAACGAATCTTTGTCAACCACTATTTTGTCTTGGGACATATTGTCCGCGCCTCATCGACACACGCATGCCGTGAAGTCTTTTGTTCTCTGCAACCCTGCCGCGAGCTGCGCCTTCAACCCCCATGCGCGCCCTGCGTGTTCACATAGAGCGCATACAACCCGTGGCTCGCCGCCATGAACAACCTGTTGCGCCACCGACCGCCGAAGCAGAGATTGGCGCAACGTTCCGGGAGATCAATGTGTCCAAGAGGTTCCCCAACGGGGTTGAAAATGCGCACCCCATCGAGCCCCGTTTCGCCCATCCCCCAGCCGCACCACAGATTGCCGTCCACATCGACCCGGAATCCGTCAGGCGTGCCCGGCCCGGCATCGATCGCCACCCGGTTGCCGGTGAGGCGCTCACCCGCCACGTCAAACACCCTGATCTTACGCGGATTTTCGCGCGAAGCGACAACATAGAGCTGCGATTCGTCGGGCGAGAAGGCGAGTCCATTCGGCCCGTCGATCTCATCAGTCACCTTTGTGATCGCACCGGTGTGCCCGTCGATCCGGTAGACCGCGGGCGTCAGCTCCGGCGGGTGCTTCTCTCCCTCATAATAGCCGAGCAGCCCGAACGGCGGGTCGGTGAACCAGATCGACCCGTCCGATTTCACCACCACGTCGTTCGGCGAGTTCAGCTTCTGACCCTGATAGGCATCCGCCAGGACCGTAATGCTCCCATCATACTCGGTGCGGGTCACCCGCCGGCCCCGATGCTCGCAGGTTACCAGGCGGCCCTGCCGGTCGCGGGTGTTGCCATTGGCGTTGTGCGAGGTCTTGCGGAAGACGGAAACCGCCCCGGTTTCCTCGTCCCAGCGCAGAATTCGGTCGTTCGGGATGTCGCTCCAGAGCAGGCAGCGGGCGTCGCCGAAATAAACCGGCCCTTCCGACCAGCGACAGCCGGTGTGAAGCCGCTCCACCGAAGCGAGCGGCAGCCGGTATTTGTTGAAATCCGGGTGCAGCACGCGCACCAGGGGATCGGGGTAGCGCTCGCTCGGTTCCCACATCGGATCGTCCTCCGCTTGTCTGGTTGGCCGCCGCCGACCCTACCCGGTTATGCTGCCGGCCGGAACCGGGCGCGGTTGCCCTCGTGCGAGGAGGCGTCTATGCGCCCGAACCGGAGACCCACATGACCGTTCGCACCCGCTTTGCCCCCAGTCCCACCGGCCTGTTGCACATCGGCGGCGCCCGCACCGCCCTGTTCAACTTCCTCTACAGCCGCCACCATGGCGGCGAATATCTGCTGCGGGTGGAAGACACCGACCGTGCCCGCAGTACCGAAGCGGCGACGCAGGTGATCCTCGAAGGGCTGGCCTGGCTTGGCCTCAGCCCGGACCAGCCGCCGGTGTTCCAGTCCACGCGCGCGGCCCGCCATGTCGAGGTCGCGCAAGCCATGCTCGCGGCGGGACGCGCCTATCGCTGCTACTGCACGCCGGAGGAGCTGAAGGCGATGCGCGAGCAGGCGATCGCCGCAGGCCGCCCGCCGCGCTACGACGGACGCTGGCGCGACCGCGACCCGGCAGAGGCGCCGCCCGGCATCGCCCCCGCGATCCGGCTGAGGGCCCCGCGCGAGGGGGAAACCGCGGTGGACGACCTCGTGCAAGGCATCGTCCGCGTCGCCAACAGCGAACTGGATGACATGATCATCCTGCGCAGCGACGGTACCCCCACCTATCTGCACGCGGTGGTGGTGGACGACCACGACATGGGCATCACCCACGTCATCCGCGGCGACGACCATCTGACCAACACGTTCCGCCAGGTGCAGATCTATCAGGCGATGGGCTGGGCGCCGCCGTGCTTCGCGCATATTCCGCTGATCCACGGCGCCGACGGCGCGAAGCTGTCGAAGCGCCACGGCGCGGTTTCGGTGCTGGAATTCCGCGAGCAGGGGTTCCTGCCCGAAGCACTCTGCAACTACCTGCTCCGTCTCGGCTGGGGACACGGCGATGCCGAGGTGATCGGTCGGGACGAGGCGATCGGCCTGTTCGACCTGTCCGGCGTCGGCCGCGCCGCCGCACGCATGGACTACGCCAAGCTCACCCATCTGAACGGCATCTACCTGCGCGCCGCGGATGACGACCGGCTGACGCAGGAAGTGCTGGAACGGCTGGCCCGGCGCGGCGGCCTGGCGCTGGGCTCCATCGCCGCAGCCCGCATCCGCGCCCTGATGCCGGGGCTGAAGGAGCGGGCGAAAACCCTGGTGGAATTGGCCGACTCCGCCGCGTTCCTTGCCCGCACGGTCCCGTTGCCGATGGAACCGAAGGCCGCCGCCCTGCTGAGCCCGGAGGCACGGATCATGCTGCGCGACCTGGCGCCGGCGCTGGCCGCCACCGATTTCTCGGCGCCCGCGCTGGATGCGGCGCTGCGCGACTTCGCGACCGCCGGCGGCCGCAAGCTCGGCCAGGTGGCGCAACCGCTGCGGGCGGCGCTGACCGGCAGCACGATGAGCCCCGGCATCGATGCGACCCTGGCAGCGCTGGGGCGGGATGAGGTCCTGGCACGGATCGGCGCGGCCGCCGCCTGACGGGCGGCGTTAATCGGCGGGAAATCTTCTCCCGATATCGCCACGCAAAGACCCGGCCGCTTGGCGCCGGGCCGAGCGAGGTCTCGCCAATGTCCGACCAGTACCCCAGGGCGCCGACGCGCCGCATGATGCCGACCACGCTGCGCGCCAAGCTGCTGCTGGTGGTCGCCTCGCTCGCCGCCACCCTGCTGGTGATCTCCGGCACCACCCTGGCGGTCGGACTGCGCCAACAGCGGAACATCCAGCGGGTGGACGCCCGATCGCGGGAGATCGGCACCGAACTCGTGCCGCTCCTGCAGGCGATCCGCGACCTTCAGGTGGACGTCGTCCAGGTGCAGCAGTTCCTGACCGACGCGGCGGCGACGCACCACCGCGACAGCTTTGCCGAGGCGGAAAAATACAGCGCCGACTTCGCCCGGCAGGCGCGAAAGATCCGAGCGCTGCTCCTTCGCCTCGATCGTGGCGAGAACCATGCGCGGCTGGCGGGCATGCGGGCTTCGCTGGCGCGTGTCGAAGCGACGTTCCGCGGCTACCATGACCTCGGGGTCTCGATGGCCCATGTCTATATCGACCAGGGAACCGTGGCGGGCAACGGGCAGATGGCCCGCTTCGATCCGCTCGCCGATCACATGTTCGCCGTGATGGACCGGCTGCTCGGACAGGTCCGTGCGCTGATAGAGGCCGGGACCGGAACCGAGATCGCTGCGGTCGGATCCGCCCGGCAGCTTGCAGTGACGCTCGGCAAGGTCGTGGCCGGCCTGACCTTGTTCGGGCTGCTGGTCTGCGTGCTGGCCTTCTGGGCGGTGATCGGCGGGGTGATCCGCCCGCTGGCCCGGGTGACGGCGGCCATGCGCGCCCTCGCCGCCGGCGAGACGGCGGTGGCGGTTCCCGCGGCAGACCGCACCGACGAGATTGGGGCCATGGCGTCGGCCCTGCGGGTCTTCCGCGACACGGCGCAGGCGCGCGAGCGCCTAGAGCAGGACCAGGCGGCGGCGGCCGAACAGGCGGCGATCCAGCGTCGCCAGGCGGTCCTGACGATGGCCGAGACGGTGGAACGCGAAACCAAGTCCACCTTGGAGAGGGTGACCGGCCAGACCACGGCCATGGCCGCCGACGCCGACGGCATGGCGGCCGCGGCCGCAAGCGTCGGCGCCAGTTCCAGCGAGGTCGCGGCGTCGGCGCAGCAGGCGCTGGCGACCGCCCAGGCGGTTGGCGCGGCCGCTGAGGAATTGGCGGCATCGATCCGGGAGATCTCGTCCCAGGTCGCGCAGGCCAGCGAGATCACCCGACGCGCCGTGGCCGGTGGCGACCGCGCGCAACAGCGCATCCAATCGCTGTCGACGGCAGCGGACCGCATCGGCGATATCGTCGGGCTGATCGGCGATGTCGCCGGGCAGACCAACCTGCTGGCGCTGAACGCGACGATCGAGGCGGCGCGCGCCGGCGAGGCGGGCAAGGGCTTCGCGGTGGTCGCCGCCGAGGTGAAGGGGCTTGCCACGCAGACAACCCGTTCGACCGAGGACATCGGCCGTCAGGTTGCCGAAATCCAATCCGCGACCGCCGCCGCGGTGTCCGCTGTCGGGGAGATCGGGGAGACCATTGCCGAGGTCGCCCGGATTTCCACCGCGATCGCGGCCGCCGTGGAACAGCAGGCTGCCGCCACGCAGGAAATCGCGCGCAACGTGCAGGAAACCAGCAGCGCGGCGGCGGACGTCTCGGCGCGCATCGCGGAGGTCTCCCGCGAGGCGGACACGAATCGCGACCGTGCCGCACGGGTCAAGGCAGCCTCCGCCGAGGTGGCCGGGGGGATCGGCGAGCTGAACCGGCGGATCGTCCGGGTGGTGCGCGGCGCCACCACCGATGCCGACCGCCGCAAGGACCCGCGCGCGACGCTCGATGCCCCCTGCACCGTCGTGCTGCCCGGCGGGGCGCGCCAGGCCGCCCGGTTGCGCAACATCTCCGTCGGCGGGGCCGAAATCGCCGGCGTGGCGGCGCTCCCGTCCGGCGCCAGCGCGAGCCTGGTTCTCGACCACGATGGCCCCGAGGCAACCGCGTCGTTCACCGTACGCGGCATCGACGCCGACGGAACGCTGCACGCCGCATTCACGGCCGCCAGCTTGTCGGAGGCCTTCCGCCGCGCGCTGGACCGCCTCGCCCCGCTGCAAAAGGCCGTGGCCTGATCGCCGCAGTGCAGCCGGCCGGCGGTCGTCGGCGGGCAGCGACTGGCGGGCGGTGCGGTAGGTGTCTGCCCTCGTAACGGAGGCCCGCATTTCGACCGCCGCGGCCGGGGGCCGATACCGCCGCCCGGACCTGCCGTCTCTCTGCCTGACGCCGCTTCACGGAGAGCATGCACCGTTTGACAGCGACCGGACCGCACCCCATGCTCTCCAGTTACCGAGGGGGGTCCCGCCGTACAGGGGCTGAGAGTCCGGCAGGGGCGCGCGAACGCGCCGGCGCCGGTGACCCTTGCACCTGATCCGGGTCATGCCGGCGGAGGGACGGGCACCATCCGAACACCCCCACCGCACCCGGCTCGCCATGAGGAGACGCCCATGACGGTCCAGTCGAAGTCCGCCGCCCGCCCCGCCAGCGTGACCACCGGCCCGATCGCCGGCTCGCGCAAGATCTACAACTCGCCGGAAGGCCGGCCGGACATCTCGGTGCCGTTCCGGGAAATCGCGCTCGATCCGTCGGCACGGGAGGAACCGTATCGGGCCTACGACACGTCCGGCCCGTTTACCGATCCCGCCGCCACGATCGATCTCGCCGCCGGCCTGCCGCCGGTGCGGCGCGCCTGGCTCGACCGGCGCGGCTTCGCCACCGTTCCTGCCCGCGAGGTGCGCCCGGAAGACAACGGCAATATCGGCGCCGAGCACCTGCTCGCGCCCTGTCCGGCCGACCACAAGGTGCTCGCCGGGCGGTCGGGCCAGCCGGTGACGCAATACGAATTCGCCCGCGCCGGGATCATCACCGAGGAGATGATCTACGTCGCCCACCGGGAAAATCTCGGTCGGCAACGGGCGCTCGCCGGCGCCGCCCTGCGTCGCGCCGACGGCGAAGATTTCGGCGCCGCGATCCCCGAATTCATCACGCCCGAATTCGTCCGCGATGAAATCGCCCGCGGCCGCGCCATCATCCCGGCGAACATCAACCACCCGGAACTGGAGCCGGTCATTATCGGCCGCAACTTCCTGGTGAAGATCAATGCCAATATCGGCAATTCCGCCGTCACCTCCGGCGCCGCCGAGGAAGTGGAGAAGCTCGTCTGGGCGATCCGCTGGGGCGGCGACACCGTGATGGACCTGTCGACCGGCCGCAACATCCACAACATCCGCGGCTGGATCCTGCGCAATTCGCCGGTGCCGATCGGCACCGTGCCGATCTACCAGGCGCTGGAGAAGGTCGATGGCGATCCGGCGAAACTCGATTGGGAAGTGTTCAAGGACACGCTGATCGAGCAGGCAGAGCAAGGCGTGGATTACTTCACGATCCATGCGGGCGTGCGGCTGCGGTATGTGCCGCTGACGGCGAAGCGCGTCACCG
>JAGWSV010000296.1 GCA_028869315.1 Rhodospirillales bacterium | reverse complement strand
TTGGTCCGGATGTCATCTGCGTGCATCTGCGTGCATCTGCGGCTAAATTTCTCTTCGAACGCACAGAACAGCCCCCGCCCCCGGTGCGAAACCCGACCGTGGCCCGCCGCCCGTAAAGAACCGATGAAGCGGACCCTTCGGTCATCACCGGCGCGGGTGCCGCCCGCCGGGCAATGCGAGCGTCCGCTCCCCACCCCTCATCGCCTCACGGACCATGCGCCGGAGCACCAGCGTCGTCGCGACAACTCCAACCGAGCGATCGACCGCAACGGGCGCACAGCCGCCGGACATCGGCGGCGCAGAACGACCGCTTCCGAAATCGGCCGATGGGGCAGGCTTTGTCCAAGTTGGGTCGGTAGCTGTCGGAACACCTGGCGGGCGCAGTGTCAGCTTTTCCGTGCGGCCCGCCCCGAAGCCGCCATTCCGGTCCCGGCCAGCCCCGACCGCAAGCCAAATGTCCGGTATCGACATGGGGCGCCCCAAAGCGGACCGTCGCAAGTCACCCAAGCCTGTCATCGAGCTCAACCGCTCGTCTAACCAGGCCGCGCCCCAGCCGGCGCCGCGCCTGCTCCGGCCTCACCCGTCCCCCCGCACCGTCCACCCCAAGCCATGCGCCGCCACCGCCGGGGCCAGCAATGCGGCCGGGGTGTCGGCCGCCATCCGCTCCGCCTCCGCCGCCGTGGCGAAGCCCCAGGCCGTCACGTTCCGCACCGCCTCGCACAGCCGCAGCGCCGAGCCGGCCAAGGTCGTGCCCCCGGCCAGCCGCACCGTGCCGTCGTCGCCCCGCACGATGTCCATGCCGGCGAAACGGTAGCGGCCGGCCGGCGCCGCCGCCGCCGCGGTCGCGTCGCTCACCAGCAGGCTGCGCGCGAGCCCCTTGGCCCGCAGCAGCACGCCCAGCGCGAAGGGCGGAATGTGCAGCCCGTCGGCGATGAAGCTGGCGGCCAGCCGGTCCTCCGCCAGTTGCGCCATCATCGGGTTGCGGAACTTGTGCTGGGTATGGAACAACGCGTTGCCGAGATGGGTGGAAAGGCGCGCGCCCGCCGCCGCCGCCGCAACGATGTCCTCCGGCGCCGCCGCGCTGTGGCCGATCGCCACCAGCTTGCCGCGCCCGGCGGCCCAGCGGATCAGCTCCGCCGCGCCCGGGCGCTCCGGCGCCAGGGTCAGCAACAGGATCGGCCGCGCCAGCGGCGCTTCCAGCCCGGCCACCAGCGCGGGATCGGGCGGCACCATCGCCGCCGGCGGGTGGCAGCCCGCATAGCCGGGCTCGGGGCTGAGGAACGGGCCTTCCAGATGGTAGCCGGGCACCATGGCGGGGCCGAGCCCGCTTTCCCCCACCGCACGATCGAGCGCGGCGAACCGGGCGGCCAGCGCCTCGGCGGGGGCGGTGATCAGGGTCGGCAGGCAGGCCGCCACGCCGTCGGCGCGCATCGCCGCCAGCGCATGGTCCAGCCCGGCCGCCGTCAGGCCCGCGTCGTTGAAATCGACGCCGGCATAGCCGTTCACCTGCAGATCGACCAGGCGCGGCGTCATCGCAACGAACCGCCGCATCCGCTGAGGTCATCGCCGTGCCCGTCCGTGGCGGCGTGGCCGCGGGCGGCGCGGGTGCGGGCGGGGTCGGGGACAGGCTGGGTCATGGCTCGGGCTGCCGGCGGCGGGGCTCGGCCCGTTCTATCGCCGATCCCGCGCCGCCCGGCCAGCGGCGGGGCCGCGCGCGGAAGGCCGAAGCGCGGCACGCGCGCGCCCCGGCCCGCCATCCGGCGCGCCGGGGGTTCAGCCCATCGGCGGCTTCACCTGGCCGCGGATCTCGCCGGGCGGATGGTCCTTCGTATGGACGTTGATGTACCACATGCCGGCCAGGAACTGCTTGGCCTGCGCCGGGGTCAGCTTCGCCGAGCCCTTGATCGGGTCGGGCACCTTGGCGCCCTTCCTGCTGATCCAGATCTGCACCTTGGCGTTCTTGCCGGCCGGCGCCGGGCCGTGGAAATGCGCCATGGTGACCGGGCTCGACATGTCCTGGTAGCTGACCGACCAGCTCAGCATGCGGTTGGCCGGATTGTAGGTCAGGTGGGCGGTCCCGTGCCCCTTGGTGGCGACCGGCGGCACCTGCTGGGCGCCGGACAGCGCCACGGTGAACGACATCGGCGCCGCCCGGGCCACGGCAGCCGAGCCGAGCAAGCCCGCGGCGGCGCCCAGGATCACGGCGCGCCGAGACAGTGAAGCTTCCATGGTTTCTCCCTTTCCTGGTCGGACGCGTTGGAGGATCGGTACGACCTGGAACAAGTCAAGGCAGCCATGACGTAAAAGCCGGCGGAGCGCCGGCCGCACCGCGCGGCCGGCGATCGTCGCGGACCCGGTTTCAGGCGGCGCGCGTCAGGCGGCGAAGCCTTGCTCGAAGAAGCCCTGGTAGCCGTAAAGCCCGACCGCGCCGCCGGTATGCAGGAACACGACCCGTTCCTTGGCGCCGATCACGCCCTTGCGGATCAGGTCGATCAGCCCGGCCATCCCCTTGCCGGAATAGACCGGGTCGAGCAGCACGCCTTCCAGCTGCGCGAACATGGTCACCGCCTCGCGCATCCCTTCGGTCGGCTGGCCGTAGCCGGGGCCGACATAGTCGCAATTGGCTTCCACCGCCTCGCGCGCGATGCCGCCCTTCACGCCGACATAGGCGGCGACTTCCTGGGCCAGCCGGTGCACGTTCGCTTCCTGCTGCGGGCGCGGGGCGCGCACGCCGATGCCCAGCACCCGCACCCCAGCGTTCATGCCTTCAAGCCCGACGACCAGCCCGGCCTGGGTCCCGGCGCTGCCGGTGGCGTGCACCACGCGGTCGATCTTCAGGCCCATGTCGTCCGCCTGCTGCATGAGCTCCTGCGCGCAGGAGACGTAGCCCAGCGCGCCCACCCGGTTCGAACCGCCGCCCGGGATCACGTAGGGCCGGGCGCCGGCGGCGCGCAGTTCCTCGCCCTTGGCCTCGGCCGCGGCGTTCATGTCGGTCCCGCCGGGGCGATACTCGATCGTGGCGCCCATCAGCCGGTCGAGCAGCACGTTGCCGCTGGTCAGGTAGCCGGGGTCGTTCGTTTCCACCCGGTGCTCCAGCAGCACCGAGCATTTCATGCCGAGCTTCGCCGCGACCGCGACCGTCTGGCGCACGTGGTTCGACTGCACCGCGCCCTGGGTCACGAGATGGTCGGCCCCCTGCGCCACCGCGGCCCCGGCGAGGAACTCCAGCTTGCGCACCTTGTTGCCGCCGGTCGCCACGACCGTGCAATCGTCGCGCTTGATCCAGATTTCCGGCCCCCCGAGGACGCGCGTGAGGTTCTCCAGCTTTTCGAGCGGGGTCGGCGCGGGAAACAGGCGGACGCGGGGGAAATGAGCGAGGTGCACGATGGAACTCCCAGGTGTAGTGCATGACGGATACGGGGCATGCCAAAGGGGCAGGCCTTGGCAGGCGCGGGGCGTGGCGAAGGCGGGCGTGACGGCAGGGCCTGGCCGCTGGCCCCGCGACTTGCGGCAATTTCATCCATCCGGCCGCATCCGGCAATGCGCGCCGGCCCGATGACAAGCTGTGCGATCACCCCAAATCCTGCTCACCAGGGAGACACAGAGATGAAAATCATCAGGCGGAACGGCTGGGAGATCCCCGAACGGCGGGTCACGCCGGAAGCGGCGGTGCTGAACCGCCGCGGCGTGCTCGGC
>JAGWSV010000295.1 GCA_028869315.1 Rhodospirillales bacterium | reverse complement strand
GGTCTGGGTCGCCCGGGTATGGGCCGCCCCGGTCTGCGCTGCCCGGGTCTGCGCTGCCCGGGTCTGGGTCGCCTGGGTCAGGACCGGGCTCGCCGCTCCGGTCGGGCGCGCCGGGGTCGTGCCGGGCTGCGGATCGCCGGTCATCTTGGGGTCTGGCATCAGAGCAGGGTCGCCCATCTGAGCAGGGTCACCGGGCCGGCCGGACCAGCTCGGCGGCGACGGGTTCGGCGGCGACCGGTTCGGCCGGCTCCGCGTCAGCGCGGCCGGCGGCGCGCCGCGGCTCCGCCATCGCCGGGCTGCGGCGGCGCCCGAACAGTTCGAGCCGCAGGGACACGAGGTCGAATCCCAGCCGTTCCGCCACGGCCCGCAGCAGCCGCTGGTGTTCCGGCTCCTGGAACTCGATCACTTTTCCGGTGTCGATGTCGATCAGGTGGTAGTGATGGCCGTGTTCGGTGGCTTCGTAGCGGGCGCGGCCGCCGCCGAAATCGCGGCGTTCCAGGATCCCGCGCTCCTCCAGCAGCCGCACGGTGCGGTACACGGTGGCGATCGAGATGCGCGCGTCCAGCCGCGCGGCGCGGCGGTACAGCTCCTCCACGTCGGGATGGTCGGAGGCCTCCGACAGGACGCGGGCGACGACCCGCCGCTGCCCGGTCATCTTCAGGCCTCGCTCGACACATAGCCGCTCGATTCGCGATTCCACCTTCTCCCCCGTGGGGTTGGCCGGGTGCCGATGACGCGCCGTGCTGGACCCGCACCGGGGTACGGGCCGCCCGCGCTCGACGACCGGCCCGATGCGGACCCGCGGCAGGCCGCGCGCCGGGCCGAACCGGCGTCGGCTGCTCGGACCTAGTTTACCGGGCCGCCAGCGCGCAACGCAAACCGCCCGGACCGCTCAGCCCCGTTGCTCGCGCGGCTTGGTGCCGAGACCGATCTTCTTGGCGAGCGAGGAGCGGTGCTGGGCGTAGCGCGGCGCCACCATCGGATAGTCGGCCGGCAGGCCCCACCGCTCCCGATACTGGTCGGGGGTCATGTTGTAGGCGGTCTTCAGGTGCCGCCGCAGCATCTTCAGCCGCTTCCCGTCCTCGAGGCAGATGATGTACTCGGGGAATACCGACTTCCTCGCCGGCACGGCCGGCTGCGGACGCTCCGGCGCCGGCGGCTCCTGCCCGATACCCGCGAGGGTGCGATAGACGTCAAGGATAAGCGCTGGAATCGCCTCGGACGTGATGGTGTTGTTCGATACATGCGCCGAAACGATCTGGGCAGTGAGGGCCAGAACCGACATGTTCGCCGAAGACTCGGCCATCGCGACACCTTTCGACCAGAGTAATTCCATCTATATAGGCTTTGGACAGGGGATTCGACAACGATACTGTGGATATTGTGCGACGAGCGCGGCAAGTGCCAGTAATCGGTCGCGCAGGCGGCGACACCGCCGCCTGGCGCCTGCGTGCGAGGCCGTTCGGCCCCGCTGCCTCCGCGCCGCGCGCGCCGCGCAGGCGCGCCGTGGCATGAGCCCCGCGCCCCTCCGCGACAGGACCGGATCATCCGCATGAACCAGGCTGTGCCGGCCAGGGCCGATCGCGAGCTCGACATCACCGGCGAGCTGTGCCCGATGACCTTCGTGCGGACCCGGCTGGCGCTCGACCGCCTGCAGCCGGGGCAAACCCTGCTGGTCCGCCTGCGCGGCGCCGAACCGCTGGCGAACGTGCCGCGCGCCGCCGCCGAACTCGGCCACGCGGTGCTGGCTCTGAAAACCGGCGCCGACGGCGTCAGCCGCCTGTGGCTGCGGCGGGCGGGCTGAGCACGGCGCTCAGCACCAGCGCGTCCTGCCCGTCTGCGTAATAGCCGCGCCGGCGGCCGACCGGGGTGAAGCCCGCGGCGGCATACAGCGCCAGCGCCGGCTGGTTCGCGACCGCCACCTCAAGGAAGACCCGCCGCGCGCCGCGCGCCGCCGCTTCCGCCAGCGCCGCCGCCAGCAGCGCGCGGCCGAGGCCGCGCCGGCGTGACGCCGGCACCACGCCAAGCGTCAGGATTTCCGCCTCGTCGCCGGCGATCCGGGCAAGCACGAGGCCGCCCTGCGGGTCGAGCCGCCCGAACACGCCGGGCTGCGCCAGCTGGGCCGCGAAGGCCGATCCGTCCCAGGCCTCGCCGGCGGGGAAGCTCTCGGCGTGAATCGCCGCCATCGCCGCCGCAGCGGCGAGGTTCGCCGGGATCATCGCAGGGGCGAGCGCAGGACGGGCGGCGGGCGCAGGCCCGCGTCCGGCAGGCGGACCGATGGCGGGTCCACATACAGCGGCAAGGCGTCCCGCGGGGGCAGCCGGTTCGCCTGGCGGGCCGCCGCCGCCCGCGCGATCGCTTCGGCTGCCGGCAGGCGCGCGTCGGTCAGCATCACCGGGTGGCCGCGCGCCGCCAGCCGCGCCGCGACCACGGCGGCCGCGTCGCCCGCCAGCGCCACCTGTCCCGGCGGCGGCGGTAGGTCGTCGAGGCCGACCGCGGTGACCCGCCCGTCGCGCTCCAGGAACACGCGGCCGCGGCGGTTGTCGATCACGCTCCAGAGCGGCCAGCCGGGCGGCAGGGTGAGCGCGGCGGCCAGTGCCTCGCCGACGCTGACGCCGATCACCGGGATCCCGGCGCCGAGCGCGATCCCGTGCGCCAGGGCGAGGGCCGCGCGAAGCCCGGTGAAGCTGCCCGGGCCGACGGTCACCGCGACCGCGTCCAGCCGGTCTCCGGCCTCGGCCAGCACCGACGCGGCCATGGCCGCGAGCTGGCCGGCCTGCCCCTGCGCCGCCGGCCGGGTCGCCTGCGCGCACACCAGGCCGTCGACGACCACGCCCGCCGAACAGGCGCCGAGCGCCGCGTCCAGCACCAGGAGACGCATCGCCGCCGACCCGCCTAAAGCAGCTGGCAGACGTCCGCGAAATCGAAGCGGGGTGAGCGGGGGAACAGGCCCTCGGGGTCGCCGTAGCCGAGGTTGCACAGGAAGTTCGACCGCCAGCCCTCGGCGGCGAAGAACTCGGCATCCACCTTGTCGTTGTCGAACCCCGACATCGGCCCGACATCCAGCCCGAGGCTCCGCGCCGCGATCATCAGATAGGCGCCCTGCAATGTGCCGTTGCGGAAGGCGGTCGCCGCGGACAGCGCATCGTTGCCGGTGAACCACGAGCGGGCATCCGGATTATGCGGAAACAGCCGCGGCAGGTGGTCGTGGAAGCGCGGGTCGTACGCCACGATCACGGTGACCGGCGCCTCCATGGTCTTCTCGAGATTGCCGGCGGACAGGGCCGGCGCCAGCCGCTCCCGCGCTTCCGGCGTGCGCAGGAACACGAAGCGCGCGGGCGAGCAGTTGGCCGAAGTCGGCCCCCATTTCAGCAGGTCGTGCAGCGCGATCAGCGTATCGTCGGAGACCGGCTCGTTGCGCCACTTGTTGTGGCTCCGAGCGGTGCGGAACAGCAGGTCGAGGCCGGCGTCGTCCAGCATCACAGGTCGACCTGCTCGACGGCGACGACTTCGGGCACGTAGTGGCGCAGCATGTTCTCGATTCCATGTTTCAGGGTGGCGCGGGAAGACGGGCAGCCGGAGCACGCGCCCTGCATGTGCAGCTTCACCACCCCCTCGCGATAGCCGCGGAAGACGATGTCGCCGCCGTCGCCGGCGACCGCCGGGCGCACGCGGGTGTCCAGCAGTTCGCGGATCTGGGAGACGATCTCGGCATCCTCGGGCGCGATCGGTTCGACCAGGTCGGCGTCGTCGGCGTCAAGCTCGTCGAGCGCCGGCCGTCCGGCCAGGAAATGCTCCATCAGCGCGGCCAGCACCTGCGGCTTCAGCGAGGACCAGTCGGTCGCCGCGGTCTTCGTCACGGTGACGAAATCGCCGCCGAGGAACACCCGGGCGACGCCCGGGATTCCGAACAGCGCGGTGGCGAGCGGGCTGGCGCCGGCGGCGGCGGGGGAGGCGAAATCCGCCGTGCGGGCGCCGAGCACGTCCCGTCCGGGCAGGAATTTCAGGGTGGCGGGATTGGGCGTGCCTTCGGTTTCGATGAACATGGGGCGAGCCTGGAAGTGGGAGGGAAAGGGGACAAGAGCGGTCCGGTCACGCCATAAATCGTCCCGATCGCCGCCGCTGGCAAGGGGCCCCGCGCGGGCCATCCGGGTCGGGCGGCGCGGTGGATCAGCCGGCCATGGGGGCAAGCGCCGCCAGCTCGCGGATCCGCCGCGCCATTGCGGCGACGCCGTTGCCGCGATTGGTCGAAAGCGCCCCGATCAGGCCGAGATCGTGCAGGAATCCCGGATCGGTGGCCAGGATCTCCGCCGGCGAACGGCCGGAATAGACGCGCAGCAGCAGGGCGACCAGGCCGCCGACGATCGCCGCGTCCGACGCGCCGGCCAGGAACAGCCGGCCGTCTTCCGCGCGCGCTTCCATCCATACCTTGCTCTGGCAGCCCTGCACGCGATGCGCGTCGTCCATCCAGCCGGGCGGAAAGGCCGGCAGCCTGCGGCCCAGATCGATGATGTGCTGGTAGCGATCCATCCAGTCGTCGAACGCGGCGAGGTCTTCGCCGATCGCGGCGATCGCCGCGGCGGCGCTGGGATCTTCGGGGCTGACGAACGGAGGCTGCATGGCCCCCGATCTGCGGGCCGGAGCCGCCCGCGTCAAGCTCGGGCCAGGTGTCCCGGCCGGAAAGCGGCTGCCCGACGGCAGCCGGGATCAGGGAGGGATCATGCGCCGGGGCGGGCGCCGGGCGCGGGGGCGGCGGCCGGCGCGATGCGCCAGGCGCGAAGGACGATGAACGCGAACAGCGGCGGCAGGACGAGGCCGCTCCACGGGACCTGGTCCTTCATGTTCAGCATCAGCGAGGCGAGGCTCCCGGTGCCGAACAGGACCAGCAATTCCATCGGGTTGAAGGACGCGTCCGCCGCCACCCGCTCGCGCACCACCGCGACCGCGGCGCCGGTGAGCAGCGGCAGGTCGTAGAAGAACCCGTAAGGGGCCGCCAGCAGGGCGCCGACCTGAAGCACTGCCGCCGAGATCCCGCCGGTCCCGTGCCGCCGCCAGCACCACCAGACGCCGGCCCCCACCAGCAGCATGGCGGCCGCCTGCGCCACGCCGCGCAGCAGTGGGCCGCCGCCGAGCAGATGGAGGTTCGCAGTGACCGTCGGCATCAGCGGAAACAGCCGGGCGCGGCCGCCGACATAAGTCGAGAGGCCCCAGAGCGCGAGGAACCATCGCTCCCACATGCCCCAGCCGAACGCCGCGGCGCTGGCCAGCACCGAAGCGAGGACGGTGGCGGCGGCGGTCGCGATCGTGCGCCACTGGCCGGCGGCCAGCAGGGCCAGCGGAACCATCAGCCCGAACTGCGGCTTGAACGACAGCACGCCGAACAGCACCCCGGCGAGCAGCGGCCGGCGCGGCAACAACCGGCAGCCGCCGATGAGCAGTGCCGCCATCAGCAGCCCGTCCTGGCCGGTGGCGATGGCGACCGCCGTCGTCGGGGCGAACAGGACGAGCACGCCCGCCTGCCGGCGCCACGGACCCGGTGCGACCGCGCCCAGATATGCGAGCACGCCCAAGGTCACCCAGACCGCATAGGCCACCGGACGCCGCATCAGGCCGAGCGGCCAGATCAGCAGCAGGAAGGACGGCGGATAGGCGAAGGGATAGTGGCCGTGGAAACCGGCATAGGCGGCGCGCATGAACCGCTGCACCTGCGCCGGGTCGTAGATGGCGAGCGGATGCGCGAGCGCGTGGATCATCGCCGACCACGCCCAGAGCGCGAAGAAATCGTTCAGGGGCGCGGTGCCGTGCCAGTACCGCGACGCCATTTGCAGGTAGTTGATGATGCCGACCAGCGCGAGCAGGAAGATCGGCGCCGCGGCGAGCCGGCCGGTGCGCGGCGACCGGGCCGGCCACCGCCACAGCCAGGCCAGGCCGGCCCGCAGACGCGCGCGAAGATCGGCCCGAAGATCCCGCCCCGGCGGCGGCATGGGCCCGGTCGCGGCCGATGCGGCCTTGCTCACGCGCGCGCCCGCAGGAACGGTTCGATGCGGTGCGGGCCCGGGCGGCGGTGGAGGTGCGGCATCGCCTCGCCGCCAGGGCGACGGCGGGCAAAGACCGTCAGGGCGCAGACTGGACGTGACATGCCGGGGCCTTGGGATGCGCAGCAACCGCACGCGGCGTGTCACACGGAAGGTAACAAGCCGGTTGCGGCCGATCCTGCGGCCGCCGGCCGCGTCTCGGTTCGGCAGGGAACGCGACGCCGGCGCCTCATACCAGCCCGTGTTGACCCATCCTTCATGGGTCAACATCAAAGCGGGTCGGTGTCAGTCCACTTCCGCCAGCACCTCGGTCTTCAGGGGCAGGACCGCGCCCATCCATACCGCATGCCGGGTATGGTCGTCGCGCGGGCGGCCGGATTCGGGATGCAGCAGCACCGTCAGGCCCAGGCGGTTCAGCATCAGGAACGGAGCGAGGGTGGGGAACAGGTCCGGGGTGAACGCGATCTGGTACATCGCCTGCACATGCGGACCCACCGGCACGTCGTGCCAGCGTCCCATGCGGACGGCGAAGCGCTCCTCCACCCAGGCGCGCAGGCGGGCGGCACGGCCGCGGCTCTCGGGATCGTCGGGGTCGTAATAGACATGGGCGTGCCAGTCGGCGACCAGCGCGGGGTCGCGGGGCGGGGTGGTCGCGGCGTCGGCCATCAGGTGGTCTCCTCCAGCAGGCGGCGCACCTCGCGCTTGGCTACCTTTCCGTAGCCGGATTTCGGCAATTCCGGCCAGACGGCAAACCGGACCGGCCATTTGTATCGCGCCAGCCGGCCGTCCAGATGCGCGAACAAGGCGGCCTCCGTCACTTCGGCACGCACCACCAGGACCGCAACCCCCGCCTCGCCCCATTTCGGGTGCGGCAGGCCGACGACGCAGGCCTCGGCCACCGCCGGGTGCAGCAGCAGCGCCTCCTCGATCTCCCGCGGGTACACGTTCGAACCGCCGGAGATGTACATGTCGGAGGCGCGGCCGGTGATGTAGACCAGCCCACGCGCGTCGGCATGGCCAAGATCGCCGGTGTGGAACCAGCCGCCGGCGAAGGCCTTTTCGTTGGCCTCGGGATTGTTCCAGTATTCCGCGAGAACGGCGCCGCCGCGCACGCAGATCTCGCCGGTTTCGCCTGCCGGCAGGCGGCGGCCCTCGGCGGACAGGATCGCGATCTCCATCCCGGTGCGGGGGAAGCCGCAACTGCCGACCGCCATCGCCGTGTCGTCGGTGCTGTGCCAGGCGGGGGGCAGCACGGTGATGGCCCCGGTGACTTCGCCCAGGCCGTAATACTGCACCAGGACCGGCCCGAGCTTCTCCAGCGCATGAATCTGGTCGGCGCGGTACATCGGCGCGCCGGCATAGATGACGTAGCGAAGCGAGGAATGGTCGTGCCGGTCCACCGCCGCGTGTCGGGTCAGCATCGTCAGGATGGTGGGAACGGTGAACATGTTGCTGACCCGGTGGCGTTCCACCAGCGCCCAGGCTTCGGCGCAGTCCAGCCGCTCCCCCGCCGGCAGCACGCTGGCGGCGCCGCGCGGCACCTGGATCAGCGCATGCACGCCGGCCCCGTGCGACAGCGGCGCCACCACCAGCGAGACGTCGTGCTCGGTGGTGCCGGGGATCAGGTCGGCCAGATGGTTGTTGATGACGAAATGCAGCTGGCCATGGGTCAGCACCGCCGCCTTCGACCGGCCGGTGGTGCCGGAGGTGTAGAAGAACCAGGCGGGATGGTCGCGCCCGACCTCCACCGGGCGTTCCAGCCCATCGGTCCCGCCGGCGAGCCTCTCCCACGCCGCGCCGTCCGCGCCGCCGCCCAGCCACAGCTCGGTCCCCATCGCCGGATTGGCGGCGCGTGCGGCGGCGGCGTGGTCGGGAAAGGCGGCGTCGAAGATATGGACCGTGGCGCCGGAGGAGGCCGCGAGATACGCCACCTCCGGCGGGGTCAGGCGGAAATTGGTCGGCACCCAGACGGCGCCGGCCCGCCAGGCCGCCCACATCGTCTCCAACTGGGCGATGGAGTTGCGGGCGTGCACCAGAACCCGGTCGCCCGGCGCCACGCCGCGCGCCGCCAGCCCGGCGGCGGCGGCGCGCACGCGGGCAGCGAACCGCGCCCAGGTCACGGTCTCGTCGCGCCAGATGAACGCCGGCCGGTCGGGGAAGCGCGCCGCGGTCTGGTCCAGCAGAACGGCGAGGTTCGGCGTCGGGATCAGCGCACCGCCTCCAGGATCGACACGTAGTTCGCCACCGCCGCCCCGCCCATGTTGAACACGCCGGCAAGGTCGGCCTTCGGCAGCTGCATGGTCCCGGCCTGCCCGGTGAGCTGCATCGCCGCGATCGCGTGCATGGAGACGCCGGTGGCGCCGATCGGGTGGCCCTTGGATTTCAGCCCGCCGGAGGGGTTCACCGGCAACCTTCCGTCCTTCGCGGTCCAGCCTTCCAGCACCGCGCGCGCGCCCTGGCCGGGGGCGGTGAGGCCCATCGCCTCGTATTCCAGCAATTCGGCGATGGTGAAGCAGTCGTGCGATTCGACGAAGGACAGGTCTTCCAGCCGGCGGTCCGCGGCGTCCAGCGCCCGCTTCCAGGCTTCGGCCGCGCCTTCGAAGCGGGTGATGTCGCGGGCGCTGATCGGCAGGAAGTCGTTCACCTGCACGGCGGCGCGGAACCGCACCGCCTTGCCCATCGCCCGCGCCGTTTCTTCATCGGTCAGCACCAGCGCCGCGGCGCCGTCGGAAACCAGGGAGCAATCGGTGCGCTTCAGCGGCGGCGCCACATACGGGTTCTTTTCGCTGACCGTGCGGCAGAAGGCGAAGCCGAGATCCTTGCGCATCTGCGCATAGGGATTGTCGACGCCGTTCCTGTGGTTCTTCGCCGCGATCGCCGCCAGTGCGTCGGACTGGTCGCCATAGCGCTGGAAATACCCCTCCGCGATGCGGCCGAACACGCCGGCGAACCCGGCGGGAATCTCCGCCTCCTCCTTCCGGTAGGCCGCTTTCAGCAGGATGTCGCCAACCTGCGGTCCCGGCGTGGAGGTCATCTTCTCGACCCCGATCACCAGCGCGAACCGCCCGCGCCCGGCGGCCAGGAAATCCCGCGCCCCGTGCACCGCCGCCGAGCCGGACGCGCAGGCGTTCTCATACCGGGTCGCCGGCTTGAAACGCAGCTCCGGCACGTGGCGCAGCACCAGAGAGGCGGGAAAATCCTGGTCGGAAAACCCGTTGTTGAACAGGCCGATGAAACTCGCGTCGATCTCGCCCGGGGCGATCCCCGCATCGCTGATCGCCGCCCCCGCCACCCGGCCGATCAGGCTCTCGATGTCAGGGTCCTCCAGCTTGCCGAACGGCGAGTGGGCCCAGCCGACGATGCAGGCTTCGGTCATCGCATGTCTCCCTCTGTCGCCGCGACTGTAGCCCCACGCCCGGCCGCGGGGGAAGCGTACGGCCTGTGCGCGTCCGGCGGGAACGGTGCGGTGGGCGGCCCTAAGGTCAGGGGGCGCTGCCCCCTGAACCCCCGCCAAGGGCTGAGCCCTTGGAACCCCCCGAGGGGTCCAGGGGGGCAGCGCCCCCCTGGCCTTGGCCGCCCACCGCACCATCCCCGCCTGGCGCGCACAGGCCGTACGCTTCCCCCGCGGCCGGGCGTGGGGCTACAGTCGCGGCGACAGAGGGAGACATGCGATGACCGAAGCCTGCATCGTCGGCTGGGCCCACTCGCCCTTTGGCAAGCTCGAGGACCCGGACATCGAAAGCCTGATCGGCCGCGTTGCCGGAGCGGCTATCGCCGACGCGGGGATCGCGCCAGCGCAGATCGACGCGACGTTTGTCGGCTTGTTCAATAACGGGTTCTCGGCGC
>JAGWSV010000294.1 GCA_028869315.1 Rhodospirillales bacterium | reverse complement strand
TCGGTCGCGGTGGGCAAGCTCGCCGATCTCGTGCTGTGGTCGCCGGCGTTCTTCGGCGTGAAGCCCGACCTGGTGGTGAAGGGCGGGTCGATCGTCATGGCCGCGATGGGTGACCCCAACGCCTCGATCCCGACGCCGCAGCCGGTGCATTACCGGCCGATGTTCGGAGCGTTCGGCCGGGCGATGACGGAAAGCTGCGTGACCTTCGTCTCCGCCGCGGCGCTGGAGGCGGAGATCGGCCGCACGCTTGGGCTGGCCCGCCGGCTGGTGCCGGTGGCCGACACGCGGGGCGGGATCGGCAAGCGCAGCATGATCCACAACGACGCCACCCCGGTAATCGAGATCGATCCGGAAACCTACGAGGTGCGCGCCGACGGCGTGCTGCTTACCTGCGAACCCGCCACGGTGTTGCCGATGGCGCAGCGCTACTTCCTGTTCTGATGGGCGCCCCCGGAATGCGAGCGGGGCGCGTGCTGCCCGCCGGCGGCTGGGACCCGGCGCGGGAAGCCGGCGCGGTGCAGCTTGATTTCGACATGCGCCACCGTCGCCGCGTCAGTCTGCAGACGGAGGCCGGCGTGCCCCTGCTGCTCGACCTGCCGCAAGCCACCCATCTGCGCGACGGCGACGGGCTGGAATGCGACGACGGCGCGGTGGTGCGGGTCCATGCCCGGCCGGAACCGTTGCTGGAGATTGCCGCCGAGGACGCGGCGGACCTTGCCCGCCTGGCGTGGCATCTCGGCAACCGCCACCTCCCGCTACAGGTGCTGCAAGGTGCCTTGCGCATCCGCGACGACCACGTGATCGCGGGCATGGTTGAAGCGCTGGGCGGAACGGTGCGGCGGATTGCGGCGCCATTTGACCCCGAACAGGGGGCCTATGCGGGCGGCGGCGGACACGGCCGCCATCACCAGCACGACCATGACGGGTGAAGCGGCGGAAAGCCGGGCCGAGCGGGCGCGCGCCGCGCTGCTCCGCCTGCTCGCCTGGACCTCCCCGGGTTTTCCGACCGGCGCGTTCGCCTGTTCGCACGGGCTGGAATGGGCGGTCGAAGCCGGGGACATCACCGACGAGGCTGGCCTGCGTGCCTGGCTGGAAGACGTGCTGGTCCACGGCGCTGGCCGCGCCGACGCGATCCTGCTGCGCCACGCACACCAAGCCGCGCACGCGCCCGACCGTCTCGCCGCGCTCGCCGAACTGGCCACGGCCGCGGTTCCGGCGCGGGAGCGGCGCAGCGAGACGGTCGATCTCGGCACCGCGTTCGCCGCCGCCGCGGCGCCCTGGCAGCCGCCCTGGCTGCCGCCGGCGGCACCCTACCCGATCGCGCTCGGCGCGCTGGCCGGGGCGCACGGCATCGACCCCGACGACGCGGTGGCCGCCCATCTGCAGGCCTTCGCGGCCAACCTGATCTCTGCCGCGGTGCGTCTGGTGCCGCTTGGCCAATCATCCGGGCTCCGGGTGCTGGCGGCGCTGGAGCCGGCGATTCGCCGCGTTACCGAAGCCACCAGCGGCGCGACACTGGACGATCTCGGCACCGCCGCGTTCCGATCCGACCTCGCCGCCATGCGTCACGAAACCCAATACACCAGGTTGTTCCGCACATGACCCACTCCACCGGCCCGCTGCGCGTCGGTATCGGCGGTCCCGTCGGCTCCGGCAAGACGGCGCTGATGGACGCGCTCTGCAAGCGGTTCCGCGCCCGCTATGACATCGCCGCCATCACCAACGACATCTACACGAAAGAGGATGCGGAGTTCCTGACCCGCGCCGGTTCGCTGCCGCCCGAGCGCATCCTGGGCATCGAGACCGGTGGCTGCCCGCACACCGCGATCCGGGAGGACGCGTCGATCAACCTCGCCGGCGTCGCCGACCTCTCGCGCCGATTCCCCGGGCTCGATCTCGTACTGATCGAAAGCGGCGGTGACAACCTGGCGGCCACGTTCAGCCCGGAACTGGCGGATCTGACGATCTACGTGATCGACGTCTCGGCCGGAGACAAGATCCCCCGCAAGGGCGGGCCGGGGATCACGCGCAGCGATCTTCTCGTGATCAATAAGATCGACCTTGCCCCGCATGTGGGCGCCAGCCTGGAGGTGATGGATCGCGACGCGAAGCGGATGCGCGGGCAGCGCCCGTTCGTCTTCGCCAATGTGCGTGCGGGGGAGGGGGTCGCGGAAATCGTGGGCTTCATCGTCCGGGCCGGCGGGCTGGTGGCCGACGCGGCGGGATAGGACCGGCCGGCACCGGACGGACGACCGCTGCCGGTCGCCCGTCTTCGTGGCGGTCAGTGGATCGCCTTGCCCAGCGCGTCCAGGGTGTTCAGCATCGTGTCGCGGATCTTGAGCGGCACGAACGGATTGTCGTCCAGATCGGCCAGCAGGGACTCCCCGTCCACATAGCTGCGGGAGCGCTGCAGGATCGCCTGGGCGTCTGCGACCATGGTGGCGCGCGTGTCCCCGTCGGTGGCCTTTGAGGCGGCCATGAGCTTGTCGGCCAGGGAGGCGTCCAGGGCGTTCACCACCGGGGCGACTTTGGACTTGAAGCTCTTTTCGATCTCGCCGGCGATGCCGTCCTCCTCATAGGCGGCGACCAGGGCGGATCGCAGCTTCTCGACCTCGGCTTCCACCCGGTTGCGGGTCCCGATCCAGATCTTGCTGAATTTCTCGTAGGTCTCCGCGCTGGCGAACAGGCTGTTGTTTGCCCCATTGGATGAGGAGGTGCCCGAGGAGCTGGTTGCGGATCCGCTGCGCAGCGCCGTCTGCAGGGCGGCAAGCGCCTGTTCGGTCGCGGAGATATTTTGGCTGCGCAACTGTGCCCCCGCCTGGCTCGCCAGCCGCGCGAGGTCCCCCTTGAGGGCGATGTTGCTGACCTGCTGGACCTCGCGCACCAGGCCGGCGAGCTCCAGCTTCAGCTCCTCGAGCCGCCGGGAGATGGCTTCCGGATCGTTCGCGGGAGATTCGTCGTCGTAATCGTCGTGATCGGTATCCTCGGGGTCGTCGAGATCCTGAAGCTCTTTGCCCTCCATCATGAGCTTGATGCCCTTGAACGGCAGCGGCTTGAACTTCTTCAGCATCTTCGTGAGCTTTTTCTTCAGCCCGGGAAGCTGCCGGCCTTCCAGCGACAGGATCAGCGTGCTCGACTTCTCGTCACCGATCCCGCTGCCTTCCTGATCTTCCGATTCCAACGCCTCCTCTTCGGCCTGCCCGGCGGCTTTCGGGGTCATGGCGACACCGAAGCTCATGGCGCGCAGCCCCGTTTCCCGAGCCAGCATGCCGGCGAGCGCCTTGCCGCCCTTGGACTTGTGCACGGCCAGCCGGTGATCTTCGGCCTTCTTGCCCAGCACCACGCCGAAATTCATCGTCCCGCCGGTACGCAGCCGTTTCAGTGCTGCGAGCAGGTAGACGTGGTAGACTTCCGGGTCGCTGAACTGGCCGTCGTCGTCTTCCTCGACCATATCGCCGACGGATTTCCGCTCGGCCGCGATCTCGCGGTCGAACTTCTTCATCGCCTCGGCCGTCCAGTCCATATCCTGGTTGCCCTTGGCCTTGCCGGCCTCGGCCAGCACGCCCTTGGCGGCGGTGGCGATATCGTCCAGCGCCTCCATCGCCTTCGCCGCGTCGGCCGAGTCGCTGCTCTTTTCAAGCTTGGACTTGGCGGCTTCGTAGCTCTTGAGCGCGTCTTCCAGCTTGCCGGCGCTTTTCAGCCCCTTGGGCTGGCTGCCTTTCCACCACTTGACCGAAACCTCGGGTTGTTCGCCCTTCTTCATCGCGAATACCTCCCTCGCGGCATGCCGCGTCCAGACGTTGATCCGTGTCGGCCAACGAAGGTCCGCCGGCGCGCGCCGGCGGACCCGCTGCTTGATACCAACCGACTTCTATCGCATCGGCGTCCGGGGATTCCAGCGCGAATTAGGGCCGGGGATTTTCCATGGGAATTTCCGGCCGCCGCGCCGGGATGCGGTCGGGCCGCGGCTCAGCTCGGCCGGCCGTAATAGAGCGTCACGGTATGGGTCGCCTCGGCAAAGAACAGCCAGCGTTCCACATAGATCCCAGTCAGCGCCGCCGCCGCCGCCAGCGGCAGCAGCAGCGCCCCGGCACCGAGCAGGCCGACGGCCAGCAGCACGATCGGCGCCGCGAAACCCACCGTCACGGCGATGCGCCGCAACCGCCGGGCGTGCTTGCGCCCGACCGCGAAGCCCATCTCGCGCAGGAGATAATTCTCTTCGGTGTGAGGCAGTTCCAGGCTGCGGACCGCGCCAAGGAAGCCAAGCCCGGTCGCGCTCTCGATCGTCGCCACCGGCTGGCTTCGGTCGATCCGGCGCCAGTAGGAGAGCTTGGCGGCGAGCGCCGCCACGCCGCCCAGCACCCCCAGCGCGGCGGCGATCCGCGCCGCCCCGGGCTGCCAGAACATCGCCATCGCGGCTATGCAGGCGACGCCGCTGAACGCCGCCAGCAGCAGGAAGTTCGGCAGCACCGCCGCGTTGTGCCACTGGCGGACCGGTTTCAACGAGGCGTATATCATTGCTTGGGACGCGACGGTCAGCAACCCGCAAGCCGCCGCCAGCAGACCCAGCACGACGGTTGCGGTGGCGCCGCCGCCGAGCGCGGCCCAGGCGACGGCGAAGCCCGTCGCGGGCAGGAAGGTCGCCAGCGCCATCACCCCCTCCCGCGACAGCCAGGACGTGCGCCACTGGGAGATCGCCCGCCATGCTCGCTCCGGGCGGCCGAGATGGAAGGTGGAGGCGAGCAGCCCCGCGACCGTCAGTGCCAGCGCCACCGCGACTGCCGGCAACCCGAACGTGCCGGTGCGCGGCAACATGCCGAGCGCGTTCAGGATTCCGAGCCAGGCCAGCATCCCGTAGCCGGCGCCGGACATGGTGGTGAGGAAGACAACGGAAAAGGAAGGGTTCATCGGCTGAGCGCCCGGTCGATCCAGCGGAGCAGCTTGTTGCCGCCGTCCGGCGTCGGCGGCGCCTCGGCCGGCGGCGCGGCGGCGGGCTTGCGCTGCCGTGGCGGCAGGTACTTGTTCGTGGGCCGGTAGCCCATTTCTGGCATCAGATCGAAGCCGCCGCGTTCGGCCACCAGGATCGACACCGCGCTCTCCGGATCGCCGAGGTCGCCGAAATGCCGTGCCTGCGCCGGGCAGGTCTTCACGCAGGCCGGGACCCGTTCCTTCTCGGGGATGGTCTCGTTGTAGATGCGGTCGATGCACAACGTGCATTTGCGCATCACCCCCTGGTCCGCGTCGAACTCCCGCGCGCCATAGGGGCAGGCCCAGGAGCACAGTTTGCAGCCGATGCAGATATCGGCGTTCACCAGCACGATGCCGTCTTCCGCCCGCTTGTAGCTGGCGCCGGTCGGGCAGACGGTGACGCAGGCCGGTTCGGCGCAATGCAGGCAGGAGCGGGGGAAATGCACCGTGCGGCTGGTTACGCCGTTGCCCCCGTCGCTGGTGCCGGCCTCGTAGGTGTGGACGCGGTTCAGCCACACGCCGTCCTGCTGCGCCGCATAGGGCTGGAAATCGGTAAGCGGCGCGGCGTGGCCGGAGGTGTTCCACTCCTTGCAGTTCACGGCGCAGGCATGACAGCCGACGCAGGTGTCGAGGTCGATGACGAGGCCGAGCCGTTTCGCGCCCGGTTGCGGGATGGCGGTCATGGGATCACTCCGCGGCCTGGGTGGGGGCGGGGTCGGCCGCCGGTGCGCCGAACCGCAGGATGCCCGGCGCCGGCGGCTGCCCGGAGGGACGCGGCAAGGTTGCCGGGCGGGGCAGGGTTTCGCCCGGCGCCTCGGCCTTTTCGATCCGCACGCGAAGGTCGTACCAGGCGGCCTGGCCGGTGACCGGGTCTGCGTTGGCGTGGCGCACGCCGCCCCTCTCGGGCAGAAATTCGGTGATCACATGGTTCAGCAGGAAGCCCTTGGTCGATTCCGGGGCGTCCGGGCTCAGCGCCCAGGCGCCGGAGCGCTTGCCGATCGCGTTCCAGGTCCACACCGTGTCGGGGTTCACCCCCTCCATCAGCTTCACCTGGCACTTCACCCGTCCGGTGCGGCTGATCGCCCACACCCAATCATCGTCGGCGATGCCGAGCGCGCGCGCGGTGCCGCGGTGCATATAGAGCCGGTTGGCGCCGTAGATCTGCCGCAGCCAGGCGTTCTGCGAGTGCCAGGAATGGTACATCGCCATCGGCCGCTGGGTTATCGCGAACAGCGGATAGGCGGCTTGCGGTCCCGAGCCCTGTTCGAGCGGCGGATACCAGATCGGCAGCGGATCGAAGGCGCGGCGGACCCGGTCCCGATGGGTGTCCGGCGGCTGCACCGGGCCGTGCCCTTCGGCGGCAAGGCGGAATTTCTGCAGCGGCTCGCTGTAGAGTTGCAGCACGATCTGCGCCGTTGAACCGATCAGTCCGAGCGCCTTCGCCTCCGCCAGGTACGCGGCGTTGGCGTGCTTGTAATAGAGTGCCTCCGGCGGATGGTGGTGCGCCCAGAAGGCGCCGTTTTCGATGTAGCGCTGCAACTGGTCGGGGTTGGGCGCGCCGACGCCGGCGGCCGTGCCGTCGGCACCGCGGAATCCGGCGAGCGGCCCGATCCCGGGGCCGCGCTGGTGGTTCACGATGTAGTCGGCGTAGTCGCGATAGGCGGGTTTGCCGTCTTCGGCCACGAAACCGGGCAGCCCCAGCCGTGCGCCGAGATCGAGCAGCACGTCCTGGAACGGCCGCACGTCGCGGTCCGGCGGCAGCACCGGCTGGCGGATCGAATCCGCCGGGCCCTCCGGACTGCCGATCGGACGGTCGAGCAGGGAGATGCAGTCCCAGCGCTCGAGATAGGTGGTGTCGGGGAACACCAGATCGGCATGCGCGACCATTTCGGACGAGAACGCGTCGGCGTAGATCACGTGCGGAATGACGTACTCGCCGGTTGCCGGGTCCTTGTCGGTCAGCATGCGCGCGGCGTCGCCCGGGTTCATCGCCGAGTTCCACGCCATGTTGGCCATGTACATGAACAACGTGTCGATCTTGTACGGGTCGCCGGCATGGGCGTTGGCGATCACGGTCTGCATCAGCCCATGCAGGGCAAGCGGGGCGTCCCAGGTGAACGCCTTGTCGATCCGCACCGCGCTGCCGTCGTCTTCGATCAGCAGGTCTTCCGGTCCGCGCGGAAAGCCGAGCGCCATGCCCGGCATCGGGGTGTTCGGCTGGGCCCCCTTGCCGACCGGCAGCGCGCCGGGTGGGATCGGGCGCGGGAAGGGCGATTTGTAGCGCCAGGAGCCGGGCGTATCGACGGCGCCAAGCAGCATCTGCAACAGGTGAATGGCGCGGCAGGTATGGAATCCGTTGGAATGCGCCGAGATGCCGCGCATCGCGTGCATCGCCACCGGCCGGCCCAGCATCGTTTCATGCCGGCGCCCGGAGGCGTCGGTCCAAGGCTGGTCCAGCACGATCGGATCGTCGAACGCCACCGCCGCCATTTCGCGCGCGATGCGGCGGATCGTGCCGGCCGGAATGCCGCAGCGGTCGGCGACCGAATCGGGCGCGTAGGCGCCGTCCAGGTAGCGTTCCGCCAGCAGATGGAACACCGGCCGCGCCGTGCGCCCGTCCGGCAGGTGTACCTCGCCCGCCACCTGCGGCGCCATGCCCGGCGTCGCGGCGTCGATCGCTTCGCCCCGCTCCCGGTCCCAGGCGAGCGGCCGGCCTTGGGCGTCGCGCACGAACAACCCGTGCGCCGCGGTGCCCGGCGCCTCGGTCACCAGCCACGCGGCGTTGGTGTAGCGGACCAGGAAGTCGAGATCGATACGGTCGGTGCGCAGCAACTCGTGCACCAGCGCCAGCACGAACAGCCCGTCGGTTCCCGGGCGGATGCCCAGGAATTCGTCAGCGATGGCGGAGTAGCCGGTCTGCACCGGGTTGACCGAGACGAATTTCGCCCCGCGCGCCTTCAGCTTGGCGAGCCCGGTCTTGATCGGGTTGGAGTCGTGGTCCTCGGCGACGCCGAACATCACGAAGTATTTGGCACGGTCCCAGTCCGGGTCCCCGAACTCCCAGAAGCTGCCGCCTACGGAATAGAGCCCGGCCGCGGCCATGTTGACCGAGCAGAACCCGCCATGCGCGGCGAAATTGGGCGTGCCGAACTGCTTCGCCCACCATCCGGTGAAGGACTGGCTCTGGTCGCGTCCGGTGAAGAAGGCGAGCTTCTTCGGATCGGTCGCGCGGATGTTGCGGAGCCACCCGGCGGCGATGCCGAGCGCTTCCTCCCACTCGATCTCCTTGAAGTCGCCCGATCCGCGCGGCCCGCTGCGCAGCAGCGGCTTCGACAGCCGGGCTGGCGAATAGTGCTGCATGATCCCGGCCGAGCCCTTGCCGCACAGCACGCCGCGATTGACCGGATGGTCCGGGTTGCCCTCGATATAGCGCAACCGGCCGTCCTTGACGTGCACGCGAATGCCGCAGCGGCAGGCGCACATGTAGCAAGTGGTGGCGGTGACCGTGTCGCCCACCGGCGTAGAGGGATCGATCCGCTCCACCGGGTTGGAAAAACCGGTGGTCCGCCCCGAAACCGCGCCGCCCATGCTGCCTCCGTCCCTTCTGTCACAGACTTTGTGAGGCGGGCCAGCGAGTTCGGCAACCCCTCAGCGCAGGCAGGGCGGCCATGAATTTCTCTTGCGCCGCGGTTCGCGGCGGCATTTTACGCACGGAAGCGGGGTCGGGAGACGGAAACGCGCCTGCGCCGGGGCCGCCGCCGTCAGAACCAGTTCGCCTTGTCGACGAGGTTGCAGAGCTTCGTACCGGCCTCGAACGCGCGGCAGTTGTCGCGGATGATCGCGTAGCGCCGCTCGTCCAGGTGCGGCCCGTAGCCCGCGGTGTGCGGCGTGATCAGTACGCCCGGCAAGGTCCAGAGCGGATGCCCGGCCGGCAGCGGCTCGGTTTCGAACACGTCGAGCCCGGCTCCGGCGAGCTCGCCCGCGCGCAGTGCATCCGCCAGGTCGTCGAGCTTCGTGGTCCGGCCGCGGCCGATATTGATGAAGAAGGCGCCGGGCTTCATGCGCCGGAAGCGGGCGCGGTCCATGAAGCCTTCGGTCGCCGGCGTGTGCGGCACGGTCAGAACGACGAAATCCGCCCGGCCGAGCAAGCCGTCCAGTGCCGCCGGCGGGTGCAGTTCCGTAACGCCCTCGCTCGGCGCCGTGCGCCGTGCGTCGGTCGCCAGCACGCGCACGCCGAACGCCGCCAGCAGTCGCGCCGCCTCCGCGCCGATGCCGCCGAGCCCGACGATCAGCGCGGTGCACTCGTCGAGCGCCAGGACGCCGGTATCGAGCGGCCGCGGGCTCCATTTCCCGCGAAGCTGCGCCGGCAGGTAGGTCGGAAAGTCGCGTGCGAAGGCGAGCACAAAGGCGAGGATGTGGGCGCCGATATGATCGTTGTAGATCCCGCGCATGTTGGTGACGTCAGCGGGGTGCGAGACCAGATCGGGGAAGTAATAACCTGCCGGCGGCGCAGCCTGCGGCGCCTGCAGCCAGCGCAGCCGGCCCGCGGCGGCGAGCAGCGCTGGCGTGAGCGTGCCGAACGCGGCTTCGGCCGTCGGGATGGCTGCGGTCGCTTCGGCCGCGGTTTCCGCTGCGACGACCTGAACGAACGGCAGTTCGGCGGCGAGAAGCCGCGCCCAGCCGCGGGTGATCGCGGTCTGCGGCGGCAGCATCAGGAAAATGAAGGGCATGGCGGCCTCCGTGCGAAGGAATGGTGGCGGTTGCTATCGGCGCCGGTGCGATCCGGCCAGCGACGCGCTGGCTTTCATGCTCTGTTTGCTTTTGCGCGCGATCCTCTGGCGTCTTGGCATGGATACCAGCGGCATGGATACCAGCGGCATCGGCACGGGCGGCATCGGCACGGGCGGCATCGGCACGGGCGGCATCGGCACAAGCTGCCTGGCTGCGGGCGGCATGCGGCGCAGGGCGGCGATCCGGCTGGCGGCGCTGGCTGCCGCGGGGACCTTGTGCGGCCGGTCCGTCCCAGCCTGGGCGGC
>JAGWSV010000293.1 GCA_028869315.1 Rhodospirillales bacterium | reverse complement strand
GCTGGCCGCACGGGTCGCGCCTTCCGGCCTGCGGCCTCAGGCGATCACGCTTTGCGCCGCTCGTCGCGTGATTCACGCCTTCCGGCCTGCGGCCTCAGGCGACCACGCTTTGCGCCGCTCGTCGCGTGATTCACGCCTTCCGGCCTGCGGCCTCAGGCGACCACGCTTTACGCCGCCGTCCGCCCGGACACCACCGCTTCGCGCAGCAGCGGGTGGAGATGCGGGTTGGCGGCCACGATGTCGCCGCACGCCTGCGGCTGGTCGCCGCCATCGGGGTCGGTCGCGTAGCCGCCGGCTTCGCGCACCAGCAACAGCCCTGCGGCGATGTCCCAGGACTTCACGCCGAGTTCCCAGTACCCGTCGTAGCGCCCGGCTGCGACCCAGGCGAGGTCGAGCGCCGCCGCGCCGAAGCGACGAATGCCGGCCACCCGGGGCATGAGCCGGGCCAGCGTGCGGGAGAATGCGGCCCGGTTGGCCGCCGACACCGCGGCGAACGGCACGCCGGTCGCGAACACCGCGTCCTTCAGCTCCCGGCGCGCCGAAACCCGCAGCCGCCGCTCGTTCACGAAGGCGCCGCCGCCCTTTTCCGCCCAGAACATCTCATCGACCGCCGGCGCATAGACAAGCGCCGCGACGATCTCCGCGCCGCCATCCGCCAGGCGCTTTTCCAGCGCGATGGAAATCGCCCAATGCGGGATGCCGTGCAGGAAGTTCGTGGTCCCGTCCAGCGGATCGACCACCCAGCGCCAGGTCCAGCGTTCAGACCCGGAGGCGCCGGATTCCTCCATCAGGAACGAATAGCCGGGCCGCGCCTTGGCGAGGTCCTCGCGCAAGGTGGCTTCGGCCCGGATGTCGGCCTGGGAGACAAAATCCGACGGTCCCTTGACGCTGACCTGGAGCTGCTCGACTTCGTTGAAGTCCCGCAGCAGGCGTTTCGATGCCCGCTGGGCCGCATTGGCCATGACAGTAAGATGCGGGGAAAGCCTGAGGGCCAAGCGCGCCTAGCCCTTCGCGCGTTCGACGTAGCTGGCATCCTCGGTCCGCACCACCACCCGCTCGCCGGTCTCGATGAACGGCGGCACCGAGGTCTTCACCCCGTTCGACAGCATCGCCGGCTTATAGGATGAGGCTGCGGTCTGGCCCTTCACCACCGGGTCGGCCTCGACCACTTCCAGCACCACGGTAGGCGGCAGATGGATGCCGACCGGGTCGCCTTCGACCAGGTCGACGGTGACCTCCATGTTGTCCTGCAGGAACGGCGCGGCGTCACCGAGCAGGGCGAGCGGGATATGCGTCTGCTCGAAGGTCTCGGGATCCATCAGGACGATGTTGTCGCCGTCGGTGTAGGAGTAGGTATACGCCTTCTCGTCGGTGGTCAGCCGTTCGACCGTATCGGCGGTGCGCCAGCGCTCGTTGGTCTTGTTGCCCGACTTGAGATCCCGCATCTCCACCTGGATGAAGGCGCCGCCTTTGCCGGGGGTGATGATCTGCTGCTTGAGCACGGTCCAGCGACGGCCCTCGTGCTCGATGACCTGGCCGGCACGGATCAGGTTGGCCTGCTGCTTCATTCTCGCGCATCTCGACATTCAGGGAAGGTGGCGCTGTCTAGCCCCGCAGGCCGGGGGCGGCAAGGCTGCTCCGGCCGGCTTCATGCGTCCAGGCCGCGCTCCCGCGCCCAGGCCAGGATCGGCTCGCGCAGGCTGGCGGCTCCGTCGGCGGTGCGCCGCAAGGTCGCTAGCACTTCGCGCAGGGCCGGCAGGTCCACGCCGGAGAGCAGCGCCTTGACCGTCGGCAGCCCGAAGGCCGGCATGGAGAGGGTGGTCACGCCCAGCCCGGCCAGCACCATCGCTTCCAGCGGCCGGCCCGCCGCCTCGCCGCACAGCGAGACCGGCACCCCCTGCCCGCCGCGCGCCGCCGCCGCTGCCGCCCGCACCTGCTCCAGCAGGTCGAACACCGGCGGCGAGATCAGGTCGTAGCGCCCCGCCAGCGCCGGGGACCCGCGATCGGCGGCGAACAGGAACTGCATCAGGTCGTTCGAGCCGATGGAGATGAAGTCGGCTTCCTCCAGCAACGGCCCGAGCTGCCACAGCAAGGCCGGGACCTCCAGCATGGTGCCGACGCACAGGCGGTCCGGCGCCGGGCGCATCCGCCGGGCCTCGGCCTCCAGCAACGCGCGGGCGGCCCGAAATTCGGCGACGGTGGCGACCATCGGGAACATCACCGACAGGGGCCGCCCGCCGGCGCCTAGCAGCAGCGCGCGCAGCTGCCGGCGCAGCACCGCCGGCCGGTCAAGCCCCACCCGCAGCGAGCGCCAGCCCATCGCCGGATTGGCCTCCTCCGGCGCCTCCGTCCCCGGCATCAGCTTGTCGCCGCCGAGATCGAGGGTGCGGAACACCACCGGCCGGTCGCCGGCCGCATCCAGCACGCGGGCGTAGAACGTCGCCTGCTCCGCCACGTCGGGAATGACGCCGCGGGCCAGCATCGCGATCTCGGTGCGGAACAGACCGACCCCGTCGGCGCCGGTGTGGGTGAGCTGCTCCAGCTCCAACGGCAGGCCTAGATTGAGCATGAGCCGTACGCGCGTGCCGTCGGCGGTGACGCAAGCGCGGGTGCGCTGCCCGGCCTGGCCGGCGGCCAGCGCCGCGCGGGTCGCGATCGCGCGTCCGTAGATCTCGCGCATCTCGGTATCCGGACGCAGCACCAGCGTGCCCTGGTCGGCATCCAGGATCGCCTCCTCGCCGCTGGCGGCGGCCGCCAGCGCGCCGCGCAGGCCGCCGATCGCCGGCAGGCCGAGGGCGCGCGCCAGGATGGCGGCGTGGCCGGCTGGGCTCGCTTCCTCGATCACCACGCCGGCGATGCCGCGGCTGTGCCAGTCGAGCAGCTCGGCGGGGCCAAGCCGCCGGGCGACCAGGATCGCCCCCGGCAGCAACGGCGGCCCCTCACTGCCGGCGAGTTCCGCGAGCAGCCGGCCGGCCAGATCCTCCACATCGGCCAGCCGCTCGCGCAGATAAGGGTCTGTGATCCGGCGCATGCGGTCGTGCAGCTCGCCCGCCACCCGCTGCACCGCCGCCTCGGCGGAGAGGCCGCTTTGGATCACCTCGGCGGCGCGGCGCAGCCAGCCGGCATCGGCGGCGACCAGCCGATAGGCCTCCAGCACGTCGCGCGATGCGGTGGCTTCGATGGCGTCATCGGGGATGCGCCCGTCGAACAGCTCATCCAGCTGGCGCTGCATACGCTGAGATGCGGCTTCCAGCCGCGCCAGCTCGGCGTCCGGGTCGTCGGCAAGCAGGCGACCGCGCAGGCGGAAGCCGCCCGCCATCACCACCGAGCCCAGCACGAGGCCGGGGGACAAGGACAGGCCCGACAGCAGCCGCGGCACGGCACCGCCGATCCCGTCCGGCGAGCCGGCTTCGGCGCCGCTGCCCGCGAGCAGTTCCGCCAGCAGCATGGCGACGGTTTCCAGCTCCTCCACCTCGTCGTCGGCGTACCGCCGCGGGGCGCGATTCTGCACCGACAGCACGCCGAGCGTCCGCCCGGCGCGGCGCACCGGGACGGCGAGCATGGAGGTGTAGGGTTCCTCGCCGGTTTCCGGCCGGTAGGCGAAACCCGGGTGGTTCTGCGCGTCCGGCAGGTTCATCACCTCGGCGGCGGCGGCGCAGAGACCGACGATGCCTTCGCCCACCCTGAGCCGCGTGCGTCCCACGGCACCGGGGTTGAGGCCGAAGGTCGCCGCCAGTTCCAGGATGTCGCCGGGGCGGCAGACATATACCGACGCGACTTCGGCCACCATTTCGCGGGCCACCAACGCCGCCACGTCGGCAAGCGGCGCGGCGCCGCGCGCCATCAGCTCGCGCAGCCGCGCCAACAATCGGCGGGGCAGGTGATCAGCTGGCATCGGCGACGACCTTCCCCGGCGTGGCGCGCGCGGTGGTCATCGCCGCGTCACCCCCGCGCGGCCAGGGCGGCGACCATCTGCCCGACCAGTTCGGCCAGGATCGCGTCCACCGGCTGCACGGCGTCCACCATGCCCACCGACTGGCCGGCCATGACCGAGCCGGTCTCGATATCCCCGTCGATCACCGCGCGGCGCAGCGCGCCGGCCCAGAAATGCTCGATTTCGAGCTGAGCTGCGTCCTTCGTCACCTCGCCGGCCTGGAAGCGGCGCACCACGTCGGCTTGCAGCAGCAGAAAACGCTCGGTGCCGGCATTGACCAGCCCGCGCACCGGGATGACCGGGAAGCGCGGGTCGAGCTGCACCGAAGGCAGCGCGTCGCGCGCCGCGGCCCGCACGAAGGCGCGCTTGAATTCGGGATGCGCGATCGATTCGGCGGAGGCCGCGAAGCGGGTGCCAAGCTGGGCGCCGGCAGCGCCCATTTCCAGATAGGCCAGGATCGCCTCGCCGCGCCCCAGTCCGCCGGCGACGAACACCGGCACGTCGCGCAGCGCCGGCAGGATTTCCTGCGCCAGCACGTTCAGCGACACCGGACCGATATGCCCGCCGGCCTCCGAGCCTTCGATCACGATCGCGTCCGCGCCCGAACGAACCAGGCGCCTGGCCAGCACGAGGGCGGGAGCGAACGCGATCAGCTTCGCCCCGCCATCCTTCACCGCGCGCACCGCGGCACCGGGCGGAATCCCGCCGGCAAGCACGATATGGCCGACCTTGGCCTCCAGGCAGACCCGGACCAGGTCATTCAGCGCCGGGTGCATGGTAATCAGGTTCACGCCGAACGGCCGGTCGCTCATCGCCCGGGTGGCGGCGATCTCGGCGGCGAGCTGGTCCGGCCCCATGGCGCCGCAGGCGATGACCCCGAAGCCGCCGGCATTGGAGATGGCGGAGACGAGGTGCCGCTCGCTCACCCAGCTCATCGCGCCGCCCATGATCGCGAGCTTGCAGCCGAGGAACGTGGTGCCGCGTGCCCAGAGCGCGTCCAGCCGCGCCTGCGCCGCCGACGCGAGGCCGGCCGCCGCGATGTCGGGCGCCGCGATGCTGGCCGTCCCGATGCCGGCCGCCGCGATGCTGGCCGCCCCCGGAGCGAGATCAGTCGGCATCGAGGCCATAGGCGGTGTGCAGGGCGCGGACGGCAAGCTCGGTGTATTCGGCGGCGATCAGCACGCTCACCTTGATTTCGCTGGTGGAGATGACCTGGATGTTGATCGCCTTGTCGGCCAGGGCGCGGAACATCGTGTTGGCGACGCCGGCATGGCTACGCATGCCGACGCCGACGACGCTGATCTTGGCGACGTTGGGGTCGGTCAGCAGCTCGGCGAAACCGATCTGCGAGGCCAGCGCGCCAAGCGCGGCCTGCGCGCGGGGCAGGTCGGCCTTGCCGAGCGTGAAGGTCAGGTCGGTGGTGCCGTCGGCGGCGGCGTTCTGCACGATCATGTCCACGTTCACGCTGCGCTGGGCGAGCTCCCCGAACACGCTGGCGGCGATGCCCGGTCGATCCGGAACCCGCCGCAGCACGACCTTCGCCTCGTCGCGGGAGTAGGCAATGCCGGAAACGATCTCTTTTTCCACGATCTCATCCTCATCGACGACCAGGGTGCCGACGGCGCCGTCGTCCGGCCCATCCTGGAAGCTGGACAGCACGCGGACCCGCACGTGCTCGTTCATCGCCAGCTCGACGCTGCGGGTCTGCAGCACTTTGGCGCCGACCGAGGCGAGTTCGAGCATCTCCTCATAGCTGATTTTCGCCAGCTTTCGAGCCTTCGGCACGATCCGCGGGTCGGTCGTGTAGACGCCGTCCACGTCGGTATAGATGTCGCAGCGGTCGGCGTGCAGCGCGGCGGCGAGCGCGACGGCGGAGGTGTCGGAGCCGCCGCGGCCGAGCGTGGTGATCCGCCCGGTCGGCGCAATGCCCTGGAAACCGGAGACCACCGGCACCTGGCCCGCCTGCATCCGCCGGATCAGCTCGGCGCCCTCGATCGCCGCGATGCGGGCCTTGCCGTGCGCGTTGTCGGTGCGGATCGGGATCTGCCAGCCCTGCCAGGAGCGGGCCTCGACGCCGATCTCCTGCAGGGCGATCGCCAGCAGGCCGGTGGTCACCTGCTCCCCGGTCGCCACCACGGTGTCGTATTCGCGCGCGTCGTGCAGCGGGGAGAGCGCCTGGCACCAGCCGACCAGCCGGTTGGTGGTGCCGGACATGGCCGAAACGACGACAGCCACCTCGTGCCCGGCGTTGCGCTGGCGTTTCACCCGCTGGGCGACGGCGCGGATCCGATCGAGGTCGGCCACCGACGTGCCGCCGAATTTCATCACGATACGAGCCATGGCGGGCGACGGGTCCAGAACTTGCGGCCAAGGAGACCAGCGGCGGAGAAACGCCGCCGGCAGGAAGCGGGGTGGAAAACCGGGTGGGCGGTCAGGGCAAAAGCGCCCGGACACATACCGGCGGGCAGGCTCGTGGGCAACCGTGGCCTGCGCATGGTAGTGTCTCGGCGTAAAGGTCGGCGCCGGTCGCATCGGCGCGGCCGCCCGCGCGCGGTGCGGCGTTCGCGGCCCGGGACCGACCATCGAGCAGGAGAGACGCCATGCCGGCGGCAACAGTGCGGACGTCCGAGATCGCGCGCTTCGACGCGCTGGCGGCGCGCTGGTGGGACCCGGACGGCCCGATGCGCCCGCTGCACCGCATGAACCCGGCCCGCATCGCCTGGATCGCCGCGCAGATCGCCGCGGCGTTTCCGGGGCAATCCGGGCTCGCGGTGCTGGATGTGGGCTGCGGCGCCGGCCTCGCAGCCGAGGCGCTGGCGGCGCGCGGCTTCGACGTGCTGGGGATCGATGCCGCCCCCGCGCCGATTGCCGCCGCCCAGGAGCATGCCCGGGAGAGGCAGGCCGGCCAGGCGGGGACTTCGCGACCGGCGATGCACCTGGCCTACCGGGTGGCGGCGCCGGAGGACCTGATGGCGGAGGGACGCCGCTTTCCCGTCGTCACCGCGCTTGAAGTGATCGAGCATGCGGAGGACCCGGCGGCGTTCGTCGGCATCCTGGCCCGGCTGCTGGCGCCGGGCGGGCTGCTCGTGCTGTCCACGTTGAACCGCACCGCCGCCTCGTTCGCCGCCGCCAAGATCGGCGCCGAATACCTGCTGCGCTGGCTCCCGGTCGGGACGCATGACTGGCGGCGGTTCGTCACTCCGGTGGAACTCGCCGCCATCGTGCGCGCCGCCGGCCTGCGGGTGAGCGACGTGACCGGGCTGGCCCCGGCGCCCCTTGCCCGTACTCCGGGTGGCGGCTGGCGCACCGGGGCCGGCACCGGCGTGAACTACCTGCTGGCGGCACGGGGCTGACCGGCGCGCCGGCTCAGCCGCCCGCTGCCTCAACCATCTGCGCGCGGCACCCAGGGGATGCGGGAGAAGCTGATCCCATCTTCTGCCAGCGATTCGGCCTGATCCGGGGTGGTCTCGCCGTAGATGCCGCGCTGCGGCGACTCGCCCGCCTGGATGCGCCGAGCCTCTTCGGCGAAGCGAGGCCCGACATAGTCGCAGTTACGCTCCACCTCGCTGCGGAGCTTTTGCAGCATGGCGCGGACATGGTCGGGAATGCGGCCGGCCAGCGCGCCCCGCGGGTCCCGCGGCGCCGCCGACGGCACGGTGGCGGCGGCGTCGACCGGCCGGTCCTGCACGGGGAGGCTGGCGGCTTCCGCCGGGTGCGCCGCCCGGCGGCCAAGCGCCGGCGCCATCAAGGCGCGGCCGACCTTGGTGTCGCCGCAGGTCGGACACTCGACCAGCGCGCGCGCCACCTGGCGGTCGAACGCCGCGCTGTCCTTGAACCAGCCGTCGAACTCATGCTCCCGGCTGCACCGTAGCTGATAGTGGATCATGGCTGCGATCCGTGCACCGCTGTTACCCTGCCGCCACAGATGCTGTGGCCTTGATGCCTATTTGGCACTCTCCGGCCGCGCCTGCCAGAGAGAATGATCGACCTCCTTGCATAAACAGCCTGGGGAAATGCGCCATCGGGGCGAACGCGCCGCCGGAGGGGCGATGGGCGATGTCCTCCGCGTTCACGCGCCGGTGAGCAACGGGTCGAGCTTGCCGGCACGATCGAGCGCCAGCAGGTCGTCGCAGCCGCCGACATGGCGTCCGCCGATGAAGATCTGCGGGACGGTCGTGCGTCCGCCCGAGCGGCGGATCGCCTCCGCCCGTGCCGGGGTGCCGTGCGGCGCGCTGATCTCGCGCACCGAGGCCTGCTTTTCATCGAGCAGGCGCAACGCGCGCGAGCAGAACGGGCACCAGGGCTGGGTGTAGACCTCGACGTCGGGCATTCCGCTGTCTCCATGAATCAGAACCGGAGGCACAACATTGTGGCAACCGTGACGGAGCGCAAGCGCGCGCGCGGCGGCCGGCGGCGGGCAACGCGGCGGCTTCCGGTCCGGCGGCGCCGAGACCCGCTCCTCTGCATCGCCCCGAGGCCTCGTTCACAGAAAGGCCTTCGCCGGTTCAGAGCCTCGCCATCCGGTAGTCACCCGAACAAGAACGCTGGCGGCCGGCCGTGCGGATGGGCGTGGTCGAACACCACCCAGGCATGATGGTGCTGGGCCTGGTTGGTGTGCGCGCCGAGGTCGAACCAGCGGATCCGCTCGCGCAGCGCGATCACCGCGGCGAACGGTGCCGTCGACATGATCGCTGCCGCGCGCTGGCCGGCGATCCATTGCAGCCGGACAAGCAGGGCAAGCTGGCCCTGGACGGAACTGGTCAGCGCCAGCGCGTGACGCAGGAACTCCAGCATGGCGGTGGGGGAGCGCGGATGGCCGGGTTGCGCGCCGGCGCCCTCCCCATAGGGCGGGTTGGTCACGATGGCGCGGCAGCCGCCAGGAACCGCCCCTGCGGCCAGGAAATCCACCCCGGGGGTGCCGAAGCCGCGATCGGCGATGTCGCTCGCGACCACCTGGTGCCCGTGCGCCGTCAGCACCCGCGCCATGGCGCCGTCACCGCAGCACGGCTCCCAGACCGGGCCGCGCAAGCTGACATGCCGCAGCAGCGCCTCGGTCACCCAGGGCGGCGTCGCATAGAAATCCCGCGCTTCGCGGGGGTAGCCGGACACGTGGATCGCGCGTGCCCGCGGCCCCGGCGGCACCGGCTTTCGGACCGGCTCCGGCGTCGCGGCAAGCTCCCGCAGCGGCAGGCCTGGCTGCGCCGCGGGCTTCACGGGTTCCTGCCACGGGGCGCCCGGCCGGGACGCTCAGCTCCGCCCATAGGTGTCTTCCAGGCGCACGATGTCGTCTTCGCCGAGATAGGAACCCGACTGCACCTCGATCAGTGTCAGCGCGATCCGGCCGGGATTCTCCAGCCGGTGCACCGCGCCGAGCGGCAGGTAGACGCTCTCGTTCTCCTGCACCAGCAGCACCTCCTCGTTGCGCGTCACCAGCGCGCTGCCGCTGACCACGACCCAGTGCTCGGCGCGATGGAAGTGCTTTTGCAGTGACAGTTTCTGGCCGGGCGTCACGACGATCCGCTTCACCTGGAACCGGTCCCCGGCGATCAGCTGCTCGTAGAACCCCCAGGGACGGTACACCCGGTTGTGCGCGACCGCTTCCTGCCGGCCCTGTGCACGCAGCAGATCCACCAGTTTCTTGACGTCCTGCGCATGGGCGCGGTCGGCGGCCAGCACCGCGTCTTCCGTCACCACGACCACCGCGTCCTTCAACCCGACCACGGCGGCGAGCATGCCGTCGCTGCGGACGTAGCAATTCTCCGCCCCTTCCAGCACCGCGTCGCCCAGCACGACGTTGCCGGCCGCGTCCTTGGCGCCCAGCTCCCATAGCGCGGTCCAGCTGCCGACATCGGACCAGCCGAGCTCCGCCGGCACCACGGCGGCGCGCGCGGTCCGCTCCGCCACCGCGTAGTCGAGGCTGATCGATGGGCTGGCGGCGAAGGCCTCGGCGCCGAGGCGGATGAAGTCGAGATCGACCTGGCGCTCCGCCACCGCGGTGCGGACGGCCGCCAGCACCTCGGGCGCATGGGTTTCGAGCTCGGCCAGCAGGGTGGCGGCGGTGAAGACGAACATGCCGCTGTTCCACAGATGCCGCCCGGAGCCGACCAGGGCGATGGCGGCGGCGGCATCGGGCTTTTCCACGAACCGGGCGACCGCGTGCACGCCGGGAAACTCCGGCAACGCGGCGCCCGCCTCGATATAGCCGTAGCCGGTTTCCGGCGCAGTCGGGCGGGCGCCGAAGGTCACCACGTAGCCGGCGGCGGCGGCGGCGGACGCGGCCTCCAGCGCCTGGTGCAGCGCCGCCACGTCCGCGATCGCGGCATCCGCGGCCATCATCCACAGCACCGCGTTCGGGTCCTGCTCGGCGACGAGCACGGCGGCGGCGGCGATTGCGGGGGCGCTGTTGCGGCCGATCGGTTCCAGCACGATGCGGGCGCCGCCGATGCCGGCCGCGCGCAGCTGTTCGGCGATCAGGAACCGATGCTCCTGGTTGCAGACCACGACCGGCGGAGCGAAGGCAGGACCGCGCGCGCGCAGCGCGGTTTCCTGCAGCAGCGAGCGGTCCGAGATCAACGGCCAGAGCTGCTTCGGGAAGCTCTCGCGCGACACCGGCCAGAGCCGGGTGCCGGAGCCGCCGGAAAGGATGACGGGCACGATGCTCGGGACTGACACGCGGGGACGTCTCCGGCTATGGGGCGAGGAGCACGCTATTGGCAGCGAGGCCCCGGGCTTGTCCAGGGCGCGATGCCCGGGGCCGCCGCCCCCAGCCACCCGCGGATGCCGGCGCGCCATGGTTGCCAGGCGGGGGGGCCGGTCCTAGCGTCCCCCCTACGTCCGGTCATAAGGCGGAGGAAGCGATGAAGGTCGGGGATGCGATTGCCGAGATCATGAAGCGCGAGGGGATCGAGATCCTCTGCGGCTACCCGGTCAACCACTTGCTGGAATTCGCCGCCAAGGCCGACATTCGCCCGATCATCGTCCGCCAGGAGCGGATCGGCCTGCACATGGCCGACGCGATCTCCCGCGTCACGTCGGGGCGCAAGGTCGGGGCATTCTGCATGCAGCACGGGCCGGGGGCGGAGAACGCCTATGGCGGCGTGGCGCAGGCGTTCAGCGAGAGCGTGCCGCTGCTGGTCATCCCGCAGGGCTATCCGCGGCGCATCGCCGGGATCGACCCGAATTTCGGCTCCGCGCGTGAGATGCGCGGGGTGGCGAAATCGGCCGAATGGGCGGTGGTGCCGGGCGAGGTGCCGAGCGCGATGCGCCGCGCCTTCTCGCGGCTGAAGAACGGCCGCGGCGGGCCGTGCATCGTGGAAGTGCCGACCGACATCTGGAACGAGGAGATCGGCGATCTCGACTACACGCCCGTGCTGCGCGCCCGCAGTGCGCCCGATCCGCAGGATGTGAAGCGGGCGGCCGAGGCGATCCTGGCGGCGAAGCGGCCGGTGATCTACGCCGGCACCGGGGTGCAGTGGGCCGAAGCCTGGGCGCCCCTGCGGCGCTTCGCCGAACTGCTGGGCGCGCCGGTCACCACCAGCCTCGGCGGCAAGAGCGCGTTCCCCGAGAACCATCCGCTCTCGCTCGGCTCCGGCGGCAACGCGGTGCCGAAGCCGGTGCACCACTTCGTCGCCAACGCCGATCTCATCATCGGCATCGGCTGCTCGTTTACCGAGACGAATTTCGGGATCAAATTCCCGAAGGGCAAGAAGTTCATCCAGGCGACGCTCGACCCCGACCACTTGGCGAAGGACGTGCCGCTGGTGGGGGCGCTGCTCGGCGATGCCGGCCTGGTGCTGGAGGCGCTGATCGCGGAGCTGTCGCAGAACATCAAGGCGCCGCGCGATGCCGCGGCGGTGGTGCGCGAGATCCAGCAGGTGCGCGAGGCGTGGATGGCCGAGTGGCGGCCGCTGCTGGAATCGAACAGCGCGCCGCTGTCGCCCTACCGGGTGATCGCCGAGCTGATGAAGGCGACCGATCCGGCGAACACCATCATCACCCATGATGCCGGCAGCCCGCGCGATCAGATCTCGCCGTTCTGGGTCTCAACGGAGCCGATGTCCTATATCGGCTGGGGCAAGACGACGCAGCTCGGCATGGGGCTCGGGCTGGCGATGGGGGCGAAGCTGGCGAAGCCAGAAAAGCTCTGCATC
>JAGWSV010000039.1 GCA_028869315.1 Rhodospirillales bacterium | reverse complement strand
CCGCGCAGAGCAGGCGCAGGGCAAGCTGGTGGCAATGTGCGGCGACGGCACCAACGACGCGCCGGCGCTGGCGCAGGCCGATGTCGGCGTCGCAATGAACACCGGCACGATGGCCGCACGCGAGGCCGGCAACGTGGTCGACCTCGACAGCGATCCCACCAAGCTGATCGAGATCGTGGAAATCGGCAAGCAGCTGCTGATGACCCGCGGGGCCCTGACGACATTCTCGATCGCCAACGACGTGGCGAAGTATTTCGCCATGGTTCCCGCCATGTTCATCGCCTTCTACCCACAGCTGCAGGCGCTGAACGTGATGCATCTGGGATCGCCGCAGAGTGCCATCCTGTCGGCGATCATCTTCAACGCGCTGGTCATCGTCGCGTTGATCCCGCTGGCGCTGCGGGGCGTCGCCTACCGGCCGATCGGCGCGGCGGCGATCCTGCGGCGCAACCTGCTGATCTACGGGCTCGGCGGCATCGTCGTGCCGTTCGTCGGCATCAAGCTGATCGACATGCTCGTGATCGCGCTGCACCTGGCCTGAGGAGACGACAAACGTGAAACATGTGCGCCCCGCCATCGTGATGATCCTGGCCATGACGGTGCTGACCGGGTTGGCTTATCCGCTCGCCATCACCGGGATCGCCCAGCTGGTGTTCCCGTGGCAGGCGAATGGCAGCCTGATCCGCAAGGACGGCACGGTGGTCGGTTCCGCGCTGATCGGGCAGGATTTCACCTCAGCCCGCTATTTCCACGGCCGGCCATCGGCGACCACCGGGCCTGACCCGAAAGATCCGGCGCAAAGCATCGCCATACCGTACAACGCGGCCAACTCGGGTGGCTCCAATCTGGGGCCGACCTCGAAGGAACTTGTGGCGCATGTGAAGGCGCGGGCCGCTGCGCTCGCCAGGGAGAATCCCGGAGTGCCGATCCCGGTGGACCTCGTGACCAGTTCCGCCAGCGGTCTCGATCCCGATATCACCCCGGCGGGTGCCCTGTTCCAGGTGCCGCGGGTTGCCGCGGCCCGTGGGCTGCCGGAGACGGAGGTGCGACGGCTGGTGAAGGCACATGCCACCCCGCGCCTGTTCGGTGTCATTGGCGAGCCGCACGTGAACGTGCTGAAGCTCAACTTGGCACTGGACGCGCTACATCAGCACTGACGCCGTGCCCGCCGAGGTGCGGGGCGAGGAGCGTTGGATGGGAGACGCGACCCAAAGGGATGCCCGACCCTCTCCGGAGGCCCTGCTGGATGCCGTCCGGCGCGCCGATGCCGGGCGGCTCAAGCTATTCCTCGGCGCCGCTCCGGGCGTCGGCAAAACCTACGAAATGCTGACCGCGGCGCATGCGCGCCGGCGCGAGGGCGTGGATGTCGCGGTCGGGGTGGTTGAGACCCATGGGCGCGCGGAGACGGAGGCGCTGCTCGCCGGGCTGGAAACCACCCCCCGCCGCCTGGTGGAGTACAAGGGGCACACCCTGCGCGAGATGGACCTCGATGCCATCCTCGCCCGTCGCCCGGCACTCGTGCTGGTGGACGAACTGGCGCACACCAATGCGCCCGGCAGCCGCCACGCCAAGCGCTATCTGGACGTGGAGGAGTTGCTGGCGGCAGGCATCGATGTCTACGCCACGCTGAACATCCAGCATGTCGAAAGCCTGACTGACGTGGTGGCGCGGATCACCCGCATCCGCGTGCGCGAGACGGTCCCCGACTCGATCATCGATCGTGCCGACGAGGTTGAGGTGATCGACCTGACTCCCGAAGACCTGATCCAACGGCTGAAGGAAGGCAAGGTCTACGTGCCGCAGCAGGCGGCGCGGGCCATCCGCCACTACTTCTCGCCCGGCAATCTGACCGCGCTGCGTGAGCTTGCGTTGCGGCGCACGGCGCAGCGCGTCGATGCACAAATGCTGAGCTACATGCAGGCACATGCGATCAGGGGGCCGTGGCCCGCCGGGGAACGAGTTCTGGCCTGCGTCGACGACACGCCCGGTGCCGCGGCGCTGGTGCGGCATGCCAAGCGCCTCGCGGATCAGCTGCGCGCGCCCTGGGCGGCGATCCATGTCGAGACAGCGGCCATCGGTCGACGCAGCGACGCCGCAGAGGACCGGATCGCCGAGGCGTTACGACTGGCCGAGCGTCTGGGCGGCACCGCCGTTACGATCCCTGGGCGGGATGTCGTGGACGCGGTGCTGGACTATGCCCACGAACATAACTTCGTACACGTCATCATCACCCGCGCGCGGCGCGGCGGCTGGCGGGGTTGGCTGCACGGCGCGGTGGAACGGCGGCTGATCCGCCGCGCGGGCGACCTGGCGCTCCACCTGCTGCCGGCCCAACCGGAGGAGCCATCGGCGTCCTCCCGCGTGAGGGCCGCCACCGCCGAGGCGAGGATCGATCTCGCGCAGTACGTCGGCAGCGCGGGGATCGTGCTGGTCGGGCTGATCGTCGCCCAGTTGATGCGCCAAGTGCTGGCGAGTTCCGACGTTGCGCTGGTATTCCTGACCGCCGTGCTGGTCAGCGCCGTCTCCTACGGGCTTGGGCCGTCGCTGCTCGCCTGCCTCCTGAGCACGCTTGCCTACAATTTCTTCTTCATTCCCCCGCTTTACACCTTCACGATCACCGACCCCGAGAATGTTGTCGCCCTGTTCTTCTTTGCCGTGGTGGCGCTGCTGGCGGGCAACCTCACGGCGCGGGTGCGCGCGCAGGCCATCGCGGCGCGGGATCGGGCAAAAACCACCGAGGATCTCTACCAGTTCAGCGGGAAGCTTGGTCTGGCGGTGGAGATGGACGATCTGCTCTGGGCAACCGCACATCAGATCGCCTTGATGCTGAAGGCACGCGTCGTGCTGCTGCTGCCGGAAGGCGAGACCCTCGCCGTGCGCGCCGGCTATCCGCCGGAGGATGTGATCGCAGAAGCGGACCGCGCCGCCGCCACCTGGTGCTGGCAGCATTCCAGGCCAGCTGGGTATGGAGCGGACACGCTGCCAGGGGCGAAGTGGCTGTTCCTGCCGATGCGCACCGGGCGCGGAACCATGGGGGTCGTGGGCATCGACCGCGATGCCGCGGCCGCACCGCTCGCGCCCGACCAGCACCGACTGCTGAATGCACTGACCGATCAGGCCGCGCTGGCGATCGAGCGCGTGCGCCTCGTCGAGGACCTGGATCGGGCGCGCATCGCCGCCGAGGCCGACCGGCTGCGGGCCGCCCTGCTGACCTCGATCTCGCATGACCTGCGCACGCCGCTGGCCTCCATCCTCGGGTCCGCGAGCAGCCTCGCCGCGCATGACGCAGTCCTCGATCCGGCGGCGCGGGAGGGGCTGATCCAGACGATCCAGGAGGAAGCCGAACGGCTCAATCGCTTCATCGGCAACCTGCTCGACATGACCCGGCTGGAAGCCGGGCGGCTCAGGCCCGAGCAGGGCCTGGCCGATCTGTCCGACGCCGTTGGGGCGGCGTTGCGGCGGGCCGAAAAGATCCTTGCCTCCCATCGCATCCGCCTCGACCTGCCGTCGGACCTGCCGATGCTGGCAATCGACATGGTGCTGTTCGAGCAGGTACTGTTCAACTTGCTCGACAACGCGGCCAAGTACGCGCGAGCGGGGAGCGAAATCACGCTGCGGGCACGGCGGCAGCATGGCACGGTACGAATCGAAGTTCTGGACGAGGGACCGGGCATCCCCGTCGAAGACCTCGGACGGGTCTTCGACAAGTTCTATCGCGCGTCGGCGACGGATCGACGCCGGCCGGGCACCGGGCTGGGGCTTGCGATCTGTCGCGGGTTCGTCGAGGCGATGGGTGGCCGAATCACGGCGGCAAACCGCGCCGACCGCACCGGCGCGGTGTTCACGATCGATCTGCCGGAACCGGTCACGCCACCCCTGCCGGGAGAGGAATAATGAGCAGCCCGCTGCGCATCCTGATCGTCGATGACGAGCCGGCGATCCGCCGCTTTCTGCGCGCGGGCCTGCGGGCACAGGGTCACCAGCCGGTCGAGGCGGAGACCGCGCAGGCCGCGCTCGACGCGGTCGGCCGGGGCGAGGCGGACCTGGTGGTGCTCGACCTCGGGCTGCCCGACATGGACGGGATCGCGGTCATTCAACGGCTGCGCCAGGCGGGCAACATGGTGCCGATCATCGTGCTGTCCTCGCGCGACGCCGAGGCGGCCAAGGTGGCGGCGCTGGACGCGGGGGCCGACGACTACATCACGAAGCCGTTCGGCATCGACGAGCTGCACGCGCGCATCCGTGCCGCCGAACGGCACCGGCTGCAGCGCCAGGGCGAGCAGGCCGTGTTTCGCTCGGCCGATCTGGCGATCGACCTTGTACGCCGCCTGGTGACCCTGCGCGGGGAGGAGGTGAAGCTGACCCCGAAGGAGTACGACCTGTTGCGCCTGCTGGCGGCCCATGCTGGCAAGGTCCTGACGCATCGGATGCTGCTGCGCGAGCTGTGGGGCGGGGAGGCCGACGTGCAGTACCTGCGGATCTATATCCGCGCCCTCCGCCAGAAGATCGAGGCCGAGCCGGACCGACCGGCGCTGATCGTCACGGAGACGGGTGTGGGTTACCGTCTGCGCCTGCTCGATCCCGCGGCAGAGCCGGCCCGGGCCGGCGCGTGTCCGTAGGCGCGCCAGCGGACCCGGACGGAAAAGGCAGCGTCGGCATGGATATCGACATGTTCCTAACGCCTGACCGGGTCATGCTCGGCCTCAATGCCGTCAGCAAGGCCGACCTGCTGCAGCATCTTGCCCGGTGTGCGGCACCCGCTGCTGGCGTCGTTGCCTCGGCCATCGCGGCAGCGCTCACGGCGCGCGAGCAACTTGGCTCGACCGGACTGGGGCGCGGCTTCGCCCTGCCGCACGCGCGAATTGTCGGCGTCAGCCGTTTCGTCGGCCTGTTTGCCCGGCTGGCTGCCCCGGTTCCGTTCGATGCGATCGACAAGGCCCCCGTCGATCTCGTGTTTCTGTTGCTGATCCCCGGTGAGGCAAGCGATGGGCACCTGGCGGCATTGGCAGCGATCTCACGCCGGATGCGCGACGAGCGGGTCGCCGCGGGCCTTCGCGCCGTCGGCTCGGCGGACGACGCCTACCGCATGCTTGCGAAGGCGCAGCCGCCGGAGTGAACGGACCTGCAGCGTGTGCGGACTGGCAGGTTCGAGACGCTCTCGGATCAAGCGGCTCTACGTGACCGTCCTGCCAGCCACGCTGACAGGCTTCGCGCCGAGGCTCGCCTGCCTCAAGCCCGCTGCGCGCCGGCTTCGCCGGTGGCCTGCGGCCAGGCTTGACCCAGGCTGCGCGCGACGGCGGAACCGAAGGTGGCCGGGGCGGAGAAACGCCGCTCGACCGAACAGAGAAACACCGTCACGATGGCCGCGGCGGCAAACCAGGACTCTATTTCTGAGTGGAGGGAGGAAGGGGCTCAGGTCAGGACGTCTGCCCAGAATATATAGTAATCGTAACGCGAATTGCAATGTTATCAGATAATTATCGGCGCTTCCCGTAAGAGGGGCAAAAGTGTGGGCGAACTCTGATGCGGCGGCGCTCGTTGTGATATCCGCTCGGGCAACAGCGTCGGAATTCCGCCATTCCTCTGGCTTTCCCTCCGTTATGCTGCACATGCCTCGATCCCTTGGCCGCAAGCGGCGTGCCGCGGGCGCCGATCCAGAAGGCATCGTGCTGTCGGCCGGCCAGGTAGTGCTGGACGTAGGGGGGTCAGCACCTCCGGCAGATCGAAACGATCGTGGACGTGGGTCTTGGTCTGGTCCGGGGCGAGCTCGATCCGGTAGACGGACTCCTGCCGGACTATTTCGCTTCGCACCCGCAGCTCCGCCAGGAACCGGAAGCCGGCGCGCGAGCCGTCATGCAGCAGGTGGCGTCCGACATGCGGCAGCACCGCGCCATCCGGACGGGTGATGACGGCGTGGCGCTGCCAGATCTTGTCGAACAGCGAGAGCGGCGTGGTCATTCCGCGGCCGCCCGAGGCTCTTCGGCGCGGAAGCGGGTGCGATAGGAATCCCATTCTGCGGCGCCCACCCGGGCGAAGGCATCCCGCACCGTCAGCCCGCCGACATCGGGGTGCCGGCGCTCGGCCTTCAGCGCAGCCAGCGCGGCATCGCCCGCATGGATCAACGTCTTGAACAGCAGGCCGGGGACGATGACCAGGCGGTAGCCCATCGCCTCGGCGTCATCCAGCGGCACGTCCGGGCTCTTGCCGGCCTTCACCAGGTTGTAGAGGCACGGGCCGTTGACCCGCTTCGGCACGGCGGCGACCTCCTCCATGGTCTGCGGCGCTTCCAGGAACGCCATGTCGGCGCCGGCGGCGAGCGCCGCGTTGCACCGCGCCACCGCCTCCTCGAACCCCGCCGCTGCGCGGCTGTCGGTGCGGGCGATCACCAGGAAGTCGGGATCGGGGCGGGCGGCGGCGGCGGCGCGGATCTTGGCCAGCCAGTCCTCGCGCGGGACGATCTGCTTGTCGTCCAGGTGGCCGCATTTCTTCGGGTTCACCTGGTCCTCGATATGGATGCCGGCGGTCCCGGCGCGGCAATGCTCCTGCACCAGGCGGACGACGTTCAGTTCGTTGCCGTAGCCGGTGTCGCCGTCGGCGATCACCGGCGCGGCGGCGGCGCGCACCAGGCGGGCGGCGTTGTCCACCATCTCGGTCATCGTGATCAGGCCGTAATCCGGGAAGCCCAGCGTCGCGGCGGTGCCGGCGCCGGTCATGTAGACCACGGGGAAGCCCGCCTGAACGACGAGCCGCGCGGTGATGGCGTCGTAGGCGCCGGGCGCGGTGATCATGCGCTGCTCACGCAGCAAGGTGCGCAGGCGCGCAGCGTGACTGGTTGGCATCGGCGTTCTCCTTCTTGTCGCGTGAAGCTTACGTTATTGCCCTAGGAAGGCGAAGTCGCGGCCCGCCCTTCGATTGTCTATCGCAACGTTCGTCACCGTTGCCGCCGCAGATGGCGGTCGGCGGCCAACAGTGCGACATTCGCGCCGATCGCTGCCAGCACGATCACCAGCACCACGGCGGTGGTCAGCGGCACGTTGTGCAAGTTGATGCCGTTGATGATGAGAAATCCGAGGCCACGCTGGGAGGCGAACATCTCGCCGATCAGCACGCCGAGCAGGGTGAGCGAGAACCCCACCCGCAGCCCGGTGAAAATTTCCGGCAGCACCGCCGGCGTCAGCACCCACAGGATGGTCTGGACAGGCGACAGGCGCATGGCCCGCGCGGTGCGGAGCAGCACCGGCGGCAGGCCCTTCACGGCGGACAGGGTGAACAGCGTGATCGGGATGACGCCGTGGATCACGCCGAACGCGACCTTGGCCGAGAGGCCCAGCCCGAACAGCAGCAGGATCACCGGGTACAGCGTGACTTTCGGGATGGTGTAGAGCGCGGCCAGCACCGGCTCGGTCACGTCGGCCGCGAAGCGCCAAAGCCCCAGGGCAAGGCCCAGCGCAACGCCCAGCACCGAGGCGATCAGCAGGGAATAGGCGAAGGCAATGGCGGTGGCGCCCACATCGCCCCAGAACCACATCTGCCCCAGCATCGACGCGGCGTAGGCGACAGTGCCGGCGGGCGAGGTCACGGCAACCGAGCCCGCGTATTCATACGCACCCTGCCAGCAGGCCAGCAGCACGAGCACGATCAGCAACTGGTCGAAGTTCCGGCGGGTGGTCCTGCGCACGCGCGCCGGGGCGGCCACGGTCGCGCTCATGCCCGGCTCCGCCGGCGCAGCAGCCGCTGCTCCCATACGTGCAGCAGCGAGTTCATCACCGTGACGACCAGCAGCACGAACAGCATCAGGCCGTACATCGTCCGGTTGTCGAAGCTGTTGTAGGCATAGGCGATCTGATAGCCGAGCCCCTTGCCCGACAGGATGAACTCGCCGGCGATGATGCTGATGAAGGCATAGGCGAGCGCGAGCTTCGTTCCGGTCATCAGCGACGGCGCCGCCGCCGGCACGACCACCAGGAACAGCGTCCGCAGCCGCCCCAGCCGATGCATGCGTGCGACCTTCAGCATCACCGGCGGCACGCGGTCGAGCCCGTTCAGGGTGCTGATCAGCATCGCCACCATCGCCGCGGCAAAGCCGATGGCGATCAGCGGCATCGCGTTCAGCCCGAAAAAGGCGACCAGCACCGGGTAGAAGACGAAGAACGGCATCGCGTAATAGGACGCCAGCAGCGGATCCATCGCCCGCCGCAGCCGCGGGATGGCATGCAGCAGGGCGCCGGCGGCGATGCCCACCACCACCGACGCAGCGAAGGCGATCGCCACGGTGGAGAAGGTGCGGATGATGTCCGACGTGACCTGGCCCGAGGCGATCACCTGCACCATCGCCGCCGCCATGGCACTGGGAGCCAGCAGGGTCAGCGGATTGATCACGCCGGTACGGCACAGCAGTTCCAGCAGGGCGATGGCGCCGACGATCAGCGCAAATCGGGCGAGCAGGACCTTGCGCCCGTAGTTCATGCCCGGCCGCCCCCGATCGCCTTGATCGATTCGGCGCGCAGATGCGACCACAGGCGGGCGGTCAGCGCGCCAAAACCGGCCTCGGCGACCAGGGTGCTGTCGCGGTCGCGCGGCCAGCCGGTCTCGACCAGATCGACGAAGCGGCCCGGCCGCGCCGACATCGCGCCGACCCGGTCGGACAGCATCGCCGCTTCATCCAGCGCATGGGTGATCAGCAGAACGGTGGCCTGCGTCTCCCGCCACAGGCGAAGCAACTCATCACCCATCAGCAGCCGCGTCTGCTGGTCCAGTGCCCCGAACGGCTCGTCCAGCAGGATCAGCCGGGGTTGCATCACCAGGGTGCGGGCGATGCAGACGCGTTGGCGCATGCCGCCGGAGAGTTGCATCGGAAAGGCGCGGGCGAAGTCACGCAGCCCCATGAAGCCGACCGCGTAGTCCACGCGCCGCTTGATCTCCGCCGGATCGACGCCGGCGCGGCGCAGTCCGAAGGCCACGTTGTCGGACACGCTAAGCCAGGGGAAGGACGCGTCTTCCTGGAACACCACGCCGACCCCCTCGGGGACGTTGCCGGCCACCGGCTTGCCCTCGAACGTCACCTGCCCGTCACTGGCGGCGGAAAGCCCGGCGAGCACGTCCAGCAACGTGGACTTGCCACAGCCGGACGGGCCGATCACGGCGAAGAACTCACCCTTGGCGAGATCGAGGTCGATCGGTCCCAGCGCATGCACCGGCGGTGACCCGGGATAAATCCGGGTCACCCCGCGCAGGGATGCATGCACGGTAGGCGCTGGCAGGTTTGCGCCCGGCTCGCTGAGGGGCAAGGCGTCCATCGTCACTTGGAGGCGGACGCCAGGTCCTTGGGCAGGAAGGCCGTGCTGACGATCTTCTTCCAGTCCACCGGCCCTTTCTGCTTGCCGACGATCTGCAGGCCTTCCACCATCGCGTTCATGCCTTTGTAGTCGAGCGTTCCCTGGTCCCAGTAGTGGATCTTGACGAAGTTCTGGAACACCGCGCGATACAGCTTGGCGTTGCCATGATACATCGCGGCGACGATGTCGGCGGCCTGGTTCGGGTGCGCGTAGATGAACTGCACGCCTTCACGCCGCGCCGCGATGATGCCGCGTAGCGTCGCGCCATGCGTCTTGGCGAACTTCCGGGTGGTGACGCCGACCGTCTGCATCATGCGCGGCGACATCACGTTCTTCACCCAGAACACCGGCTGGACCTTGCTCTTGTTCTCCGACCAGACGGGTTCGCCGGTCATGCCGGTATCGATCGCGCCGTTCAGCACGCCGGACAGATTGGCGCCGATGCCGCCGGCGGCGACCAGATGCACCTCGTTCGGCGTCATGCCCGCGGCTTTCAGCGCCATCAGGATCAGCATGTTGGTGACCGAGCCCGGCTCGGTGTAGCCGACGCGCTTGCCCTTCAGGTCCTTGATGGAATGCAGCGGCGATCCGGGCTTGGCGATCCACAGGATGTCCGCGACCGTATCGACGCCGCCGTTGATGATTTCCAGAGGCTGCCCGGCATTGATCGCCTCAACCGCGGCCGACAAGGCAACTTCGCCATACGGCAGGCCTCCCGCCAGCGTATTACGCACCGTGGTGCCGCCACCTGTGGAGGTAAGGAAGCCAGTCACATCGACGTGGTGCTGCTTGAAATACCCTTTCTTGAGCGCCACGGCATAGGGCGCGCCATAGAAGGCGGCACCGTAATGCGTCACTGTGATCGTCGCGGCGCTGGCAATCCGGGGAGTGACCGCCGGCAAGACCGAGAGCGCGATCCCGGCGGCGAGAAGCGGACGGAGCAGACGTTTCAGCATGACGTTTCCTGATCCCACATTTCCTATATGGCCACCTGACCGGGGCCGACGGAGGGACGATGGTCCGGTTTCCGGGCCAAGGCAAACCCGTCCGGTCCGTCAAGGACAGCATTCCCGGGATTTCCACCCCATCGGTCGGCGCGATCATCGATCGGCACGGCCAGTTCGGCCCATGCGCCGCCACGGTGGATGCATGAAGTTGGACAGGCTGCAGGCCAGAGCGTGAAGCTGGAGACGCGCCGCGTTGGCGGTCATCGATTTGCCGGGCAGCCGGTTCCACCTCACCGCGGCTTTGCCCTCGGTGATCCATTGCGTGACCGTGTCGCGCCGATTGCAGGACAACGTCACCCGCTCCGGCGGCCCTGTGAGATTGGTCACACTCGAGCCGCGAAGCAGATCGAGCCCGACACGCGGAACCAGTTTGCCAGGGTGTCATTCGACCTTGGCCACCACCCGTAGCTTCCGGTCCCACAATCCAGCCTGGCAGCCTCATCCATCCCCTCATTGCGGCGTGTCGATAACGGTTGCGAAGAACCCTGCCCTGGACGCGGCCCGGGCGAATTCCTCGATCAATGGCACGAGCCGATGCTCGGGCATGGTCGGAATGAGTTCGTAGAGCCGGCAGTCCTGCCGCAATGGTGAGCGCGTTTGCGTCCCGCCGGTGTCTGATTTCAATAGCCGATCCATGCCAAGGCGTTCGCCTGCTGCGCCCCACAGCGTCAGCAACCCGGGGGCACGAGATCGGCCGGCCGCCGCAGGCACGCATCTTCGAATTCGTTACGACGATCCTTCAGCTCATCCTTCCAGACCGTGATCCACATCAGCGGCGAGGCACGGCCATGGCCAGCGGCCAAATGCAAGGCGAGCGTCGCCTGGTCGTCGTGGTCGTAGTCGGTCCAGTCCATCGCTACCAGGACCTCCCGCCGCTCGCCGATCCGATGCGGCACCCGGCGGGCAAAGCTGTCCTACACATCAATGCCGTTGTTGCTCAGCATACGGTCGACCTGCTTGATCGTATGCCTGGTGACCAAGCGCCGGGCCTGCGCCAGTGCCTGCCCGATCATCGCCACCGCCAGCGATGCGATCCGCTTGGCGTGCAGGTCAGCGCCATGCAGCTCGCTTACGAGCGCATGGACCGCCCCGTACCCCGCCCGCCGCCGATCGAGGTTCACCATCCCGTCCCTCCAACATCTCACCCGTTGGAGTGACTACAGAACCCCGCCGAATCGGGCCTACACCCAGGTCAGCGAAAATGAGGGGATTCGCGAGGGGGTGGACAGATCAGGGAGAACAAGCGGGAATTCGCCTGTCCAAGCGCTACCAGCACGGCAGCAGCCAGCCGGGGCGGCGTGGGTATGCATTTGCTTTCGTTCGACAAAGTTCCTGTTGACCGTTGCGCCCCCGCTTATGCGGGCCAGGATGGCATTTCGTTCGTTCTGGCCTTATGGTTGCCTGGAGGCGAGTTTCGTCGTGGTCCGAGCCGATGCGGGCACGGGAAGCGTCCGCGCCGGAGGATGGGCCGCCGCTGTGACCTCATCAGCGCCGAAATCCCCTTGACCTTGTGCGGGAAGGATGGTTGGGGGCAATAGATGCGGGCCTCGGTCATTGACCCCGGCGCCGGCCCGCCGGTCGTCCCTAGGGGCCGGCGGAGGGGCCGGGTTGCCGCGATGCGATGCGAGGTAAGGGAAGGATTACGCCAATGAGGCCGCTTGAAGTCGTCGCCTGCGTAGTTCGGCGTCGTTGGGTTCCGCTTGTCGCCGCTTGCCTCGCGCTTGCCGGGATCACCGGAAGCGCTGGCGCCGCGACGCTGCATTTCGCGCAGCAATACGGCGTCGGATATCTCCCGCTCATGGTGCTGCGGCGCAACCACTTGATCCAGAAATACGCCAAGGCTGAGGGCGTTGACAATGTGACCGTGAGCTGGTCGACCTTCGGCAGCGGGGCGGCCATGAACGCCGCGATCCTGTCCGGCAGCCTTGATTTCGCCTCCGGCGGGGTCGGCCCGTTGCTGAAGATTTGGTCGGCGACCAAGGGGTTGACCAACGTTCACGGGATGGCCGCACTCAACAGCATGCCGAACCTGCTGAACACCACCAATCCGAAGCTGCACTCGATCGCCGATCTGACCGACAAGGATCGAATCGCCCTGCCGGCAGTGAAAGTCTCGATTCAGGCCGTCACGCTGGAAATGGCGGCGGCGAAGCTATGGGGCGACAAGCACTACGGCCGCCTCGACCACCTCACGGTGTCAATGAAACATCCTGACGCGATGGCGGCAATGCTCAGCCGCAGCGGCACGATCGACTGCGATTTCACCGCCCCGCCCTTCTCCGAGCGTGAGTTGGCCAACCCCCAAGTGCACACGATTCTCGACTCCTACCAGGTGCTTGGCGGCCAATCGACCTTCAACGTGCTCTGGACCACGCAGCGGTTCCACGATCGGCACCCAAGGCTCTACAAGGCAGTATTCCAGGCGCTGCACGCGGCGGACCGGTTCATCAAGGCCCACCCGGAGCAGGCGGCTGCGATCTATCAGCGGGAGGAGCACTCGAAGCTGCCCCGGCAGTTGATCGAACAGATCATCCGGAACCCGCAGGTCGAATTCACCACGACACCGAAGAACGTCATGGAATACGCGCGGTTCATGCACCGTATCGGGGCGATCAAGCACCTTCCCGCGTCCTGGAAGGACGTCTTCTTCAGCGCCGTCTGGCCTGAGCCGGGAAGTTGACCCGGCGGACGGGATGAGCGGAGTCCCGAAGGCCTCCGTGACCCACGCTGGGCCCGCCATCATGCAACCGCCCGAGGGGCGCGCGGCGCCGGTCGGCGATGGCGTCGGGCCCTTGCTCGCGGTGCGCGGCGCGACGTTGCAGTACAAGAGCAAGAACCTCGTCGTCACTGCGGCCTACCGGGTGGACTTTCAGGTGTTTCCGGCCGATCGCTTCATCCTTCTCGGCCCCTCGGGCTGCGGCAAATCAACCTTGCTGAAGGCGGTGGGCGGGTTCCTCAAGCCGGCGCACGGCTCGATCGAGCTCAATGGCAAGCCGATCGGTGGGCCAGGCCCGGACCGAATGATGGTGTTTCAGGAGTTCGATCAGCTTCTGCCGTGGAAGACGGTGCTGGGGAACATCATCTTTCCGATGACGTGCAGCGGGCGGTTCACCAAGGCGGAAGCCAAAGAGCGCGCTCTTGTATTTCTTGAAAAGGTGCATCTTGGGAAATTCGCCCATGCCTATCCGCACACGCTGTCGGGCGGCATGAAGCAGCGGGTCGCAATCGCTCGCGCCATGGCGATGGGACCGGCGATCCTGCTGATGGACGAACCCTTCGCTGCGCTTGATGCGTTGACTCGATTGCGAATGCAGGAGGAGCTCCTGCAACTTTGGGACGAGCTCCGATTTACCGTCGTGTTCGTCACCCACTCGATCGCTGAGGCGATCATCCTGGGATCGCGGATCCTGGTGTTGTCGCCGCATCCGGGGCAGGTGCGCGCCGAGCTCAACGCCCACGAGTTTTCTCACGAAAACCAGGAGTCACCGGAGTTCCACCGCCTGCACCGGCGGATTCATGCCATGCTGTTTTCAGGCCCGCCCGACGCGGCGCAAGCCGGTGCTGACGATGAGACCTGACACGACGCGCACCACTCCGCCGGTTCGAGCGGAATTCGAACGCGCGCCGGGCGCCCTGGGCGACGTGGGCGCAATTACGCGCGAACGGAGCAGGTGGCAGCGGCTCACCGATCGGCCCGCTATTCGCCGCGGCTTCATCCTGCTGGCTCTCGCAATTCTCTGGCAGGTATACGCGAGCCGCCTGCACAACCCGCTCCTGTTCCCAAGCTTCACCTCGGCCATGGTCGCGTGGTGGCGGGCCCTCGTCTTCGGCCCGCTCCTGCTGCGCGCCTGGAATTCGGTCAGCACCCTCCTGATCGGTTATGGAATCGGTATCGTTCTGGCGCTGGCGCTGACAACCACTGCCGTGCTGTCCCGCATCGGGGAGGACTTTTTGTCCACCCTGACGGCAATGTTCAGTCCGCTGCCGGCGATCGCGCTTCTCCCTTTGGCGCTGATCTGGTTTGGCCTCGGCAAAGCCAGCATCATCTTTGTCCTGGTGCACGCGGTGCTCTGGGCGGTTGCGGTCAACGTCCTGGCTGGCTTCGTGTCGGTTAGCGACACGTTGCGGATGGCGGGGCGCAACTGTGGTCTTCGGGGGTGGCGATACGTCATGCGCATCCTCGTGCCCGCAGCGTCGCCGGCGATTCTCGCTGGCCTCAAGGTCGGTTGGATGTTCGCATGGCGGACGGAAATCGCTGCGGAGCTGGTGTTCGGCGCGACCTCGGGTTCGGGGGGGATAGGGTGGTATATTTTTGAGAATCAGAACGATTTGCAAACCGCCGCGGTGTTCGGTGGGTTGCTGACGGTGATCGTTATCGGGCTGCTGGTCGAGGGTCTGGTGTTCCGCACGATCGAACTGCAGACGGTACGCAAATGGGGCATGCAGCGCTGACAGCGTCGCAGCGTTCCTGACCCCTCGTGCCAAGGGGGGAATCGGGTGAACATGCCTTTTGAGCGATGCGGCTGGCGAGGAAGACGTCACCGTACCCGGCGGCCTTGCGCTTTTGCCGCAAGGGCTCTGGTGCAAGCGGCAAGCTCCGGTATCGTGCCGGCAATTTGGTGGGCTTGAGGGCGGCGCGATGGTCAGGTTTCAAGCGTTGGAGGACCTGTTCAAGGGGCGCCACTTCGACCGCAAGGTGATCATGCTGTGCGTGCGGTGGCATCTGCGCTTCAAGCTGGGTTTCCGGGAGCTCGTGGAGACGACCGAGGAGCGCGGCCTGTCGCTGGAACACACCACCATCATGGAGACCATCCGAAAGATGGGGGTCGCTGTCACTCCGGACGACAGCCTCCGGTATGGGAAGGCGGGAGAAGCCGGGTGCGGTCCACTTACGCCCCGGTCCCACTTTCGGGGACCAGCTCATGTGGCTGGGGGACCTGGATTCGAACCAAGGCTGCCCGGGTCAGAGCCGGGAGTTCTACCGCTAAACTATCCCCCATCTGGACAGCCGCCGCGGGCCAATAGCACGCTGTCCGGGATCGGACAACCGCAGCCCCGGATGCTACCGGGGACCGCTGCTCGCAGGCAGGACCCGCCACCGCATGCTCGACCTCTCGCCCGCGCCAGCCACGCTCGCCCCCGACCTCCGCGTCTACGCCATCGGCGACATCCATGGCTGCCTCGACCGGCTGCAAGCCCTGCACGCGGCCATTGCCGCCGACCTGGCCGAGCGGCCGGTGGCGCACGCCGTCCTGATCCATCTCGGCGACCTGATCGACCGCGGGCCCGACTCCGCCGGAGTGGTGGCGTTCGTGGCGCAGGCGCCGAAGCCGGCCGGCATCGCCGAGACCGTCACCCTGCTCGGCAACCACGAAGCCCTGATGCTCGCCGCACTCGACGCGCCGGAAAAGGACGACGCGGCCCGGCTCTGGGTCGCGAATGGCGGCGCCGATGCGCTGCTGAGCTGGGGGGTGCCGCGGCAGACCGAGCCCAAGGACTGGCGGTCCTGCATCCCGCCCGAGCATCTCGCCTTCCTGCGCGACCGCCCGCTCAGCCGGCGCATCGACGGCTACCTGTTCGTGCATGCGGGGGTGCGGCCCGGCGTGCCGCTGGAGCAGCAGGAGGCGCACGACCTGCTGTGGATCCGCGAGCCGTTCCTGTCCTCCAAGGCCGATCACGGGGCGGTGGTCGTGCACGGCCACACGCCGCGCCCCAAGCCCGAGCTGCGGCCCAATCGCATCGGCATCGATACCGGCGCGGTGATGGGCGGCAGCCTGACCTGCCTCGTGCTCGAAGCCGACCGGCTCGGCTTCCTGAGCGCCTGACCGGCGCCACCACCGGCGCCGGTGGGCGCATGCAGCCGGATTGACCGCCGGCGCAGGGCGGACCAGCCTTCGCGCGAACCGCGAAGGACAACGAAGCCATGGCCAGCGACTATACGGTGGGCGACCTGGTCGCCGAGTTTCTCGCCGCGATCGGGGTCACCACCGCCTTCGGCATCGCCTCCGTCCACAATATCCCGATGCTGGACGCGATCGGCCGGCGCAACACCATCCGCTTCATGATGGCGCGCGGGGAACTCGGGGGCGCGCATATGGCCGACGGCTACGCGCGCGCGTCCGGCGGGCTCGGGGTGATCTTCTCCTCCACCGGGCCAGGTGCCGCGAACGCGGTGGGCGGGCTGATCGAGGCGCGGTTCGCGTCGTCCCCCGTGCTGCACATCACCGGGCAGACCGCAACGAAATTCGCCGACCGCGCGCTGGGCACCGTGCACGACGCGTACGACCAGCTCGGCATGATGGGCTCGGTGAGCAAGGCGGCGTTCCGCATCCGCTCCGCGTCCCAGGCCTTCGGCGTGCTGACCCGCGCGGCGACCGAGGCGCTCACGCCGCCGATGGGGCCGGTCAGCGTGGAGGTGCCGATCGACCTGCAACGGGCCGCCATCCCGCGTCCCGCCGCGTTGGACGGGTTCAGCCTGCCGCTTCCCGCGCCGCGCCCGCCGGCGGGGGCGGAGCTCGACGAACTCGCCGCGCGGGTGCTGCGCGCACGCCGGCCGATGCTGTGGCTTGGCGCCGGCGCCCGGCGCGCCGGGCCGGCGGTGCGTAAGCTGCTCGACATGGGCTTTACCATGACCAACAGCCTGCAGGGCCGCGGCATCGTGCCGGAGGACGATCCGCGCTCACTCGGCGGGCTGCACGGCAACGGCATGCCGGCGGTCACCGCGTTCTATCGCGGTGTCGACCTCATGGTGGTGGCCGGCGCCCGGCTGCGCGGGCACGAAACCGGCGACCTCAGCCTGAAGCTGCCGGATGCCCTGATCCAGATCGATGTCGATCCGCTGGCCAACGGCCGTACCTATCCGAACCAGTATTTCGTCTGCGGCGACGCGGCGCTGGCGCTGGAAGGGCTTGCCGAGCGCATCGCCGGGCGCTTCGCCCCCGATCCCGCCTTCCAGTCCGATTTCGCGGCGATGAAGGCGCAGGCGCGGGACGAATTCCTGGCCAGCCTCGGCGTCTATGCCAGCTTCCCCGGCCAACTCGCGGAGGTTCTGCCGAAGGACGCGATCTTCGCCCGCGACGTGACGCAGAACAACACGACCTGGGGCAACCGCGTCTTTCCGCTGCACGACCCGCGCCAGAACGTCTATCCGGTGGGCGCCGGGATCGGCCAGGGTCTGTCGCTGGCGATCGGCGCCGCGGCGGCCGCGAACGACCGCCGCACGATGGTCATGACCGGCGATGGCGGGTTCTTCCTCAATGTCGGCGAGCTTTGGACCGCGGTGCAGGAAAAGCTCGACCTGGTCGTGGTGGTGATGAACGATCACGGCTACGGCGTTATCAAGCGCATTCAGGACTCCACGTCGGAAGGCCGGCGGTTCTTTGCCGACCTGCAAGGCCCGGACCTGGCGGGGCTGGCGGCGCTGGCCGGCATTCCGTTCTTCCGCGTCGACCGCGCCGACGGGTTCGGCCCCACCGTCGCGCGGGCGCTGGAACATCGCGGCCTGTCGCTGGTGGAGGTGGACATGGCCAAGGTGGGCGAATTCCCGGCCTACTACCCGTTCAACCAGCGGCGCTGATGGGCCATGCCGTGGCGGGAGAGGCGGGGCTGCTCGGCCTTGCCTGGCTGGTGTCGGAGGATCGCGGCCGCGTGCCCTGGCGTACGGTGGGCGCCGGCCTCGCCTTGCAGCTGGCGCTGGCGCTGCTGCTGACCCGGGTGCCGCTGGCGATCGACGCGATCCTGCTGCTCACCCGCGCCGCCAACGCGCTGCAGGCGGCAACGACCGCCGGCACCGCGTTCGTGTTCGGCTACCTGGGCGGCGGGCGGCTGCCCTTCGCCCCGGCGCATCCCGGCGCGGGATTCATCCTGGCGTTCCAGGCGCTGCCGCTGGTGCTCGTGATCAGCGCGCTGGCGTCCTTGCTGTTCCACTGGGGGGCGATGCAGCGCATCACGGCCGGGTTCGCCTGGCTGCTGCGCCGGGTGATGGGGGTCGGCGGGGCGCTGGCGCTGGGCGCGGCGGCGCATGTGTTCGTGGGCATGATCGAGGCGCCGTTGCTGGTGCGGCCCTATCTTGCCCGCATGCAGCGCGGCGAACTGTTCGCGCTGATGACCTGCGGCATGGCTGGCGTCGCGGGCACGGTGATGGTGATCTATGCCGCGTTCCTGGCGCACCTGATCCCCGATGCGCTGGGGCAGATCCTTACGGCTTCGGTGATCAGCACGCCGGCCGCGCTGGCGGTGGCCGCGGTCATGGTGCCGTTCGGCCCAGGCGGGGCGGAGCAGGTCCGGTTGGAACGCGAAGGCCCGACCGTCGGCGCATTCGATGCGATGGTGAAAGGAACGCTCGACGGCATTCCGATCCTGGCCGGCATCGTCGCCGTGCTGATCGTCGCGGTGGCGATGGTGTCGCTGGCGAACGGCGCGCTGGGGCTGCTCGGGCATTGGGATGGCGGCGCGGTGACGTTGCAGCGCATCTTCGCGTTGCCGTTCCGGCCGGTGATGTGGCTGATCGGGGTGCCGTGGCGGGAAAGCGGGGCGGCGGCGGCGCTGATGGCGACCAAGACGGTGTTGAACGAATTCGTCGCGTATCGGACCCTGGCGGGCCTGCCGGCGGCGGCGTTCGATCCGCACGCCCGGCTGATTCTGACCTATGCGCTGTGCGGATTCGCGAATTTCGGCAGCCTGGGGATCCTGATCGGGGGGCTCGGGGCGATGGTGCCGGAGCGGCGGGCGGAGGTGGTGGCGCTGGGACTGCGCTCGGTGCTGGCCGGGACCCTGGCGACGTGCATGAGCGGGGCGGTGGCCGGATGGCTGGTGGGGTAGCGCGAGCGGCGTGAGGGGCAGACAGGCCGGTTGCGATTTCGGATCGGTCCGCGACGGCGACGTACCGTACCGAGCCGCGCACGCATCGACTCCCCATCCGGCGGCATCGGTCGGGAGCCCTCGGCATGACCGGAGACAGCCGAGCGCCACCTTTTCGCGAATTGATGGCCGTTGGAGCGCGATGAGAGCAGGGAATCTCTGATCAACTCCTTCCCGGAACGACACCGGTACGCCCGACAGAATCATGCTGTCCATACAGCGGGAGTACCGCGCGATGCGGCAAACCACCTGGGCGGCGGCGGGGTTCGATCGGCTACAGCAAGCCGACGCGCCGGGCGCTGTTCCTGGCGGAGATGGAGTGCGTGGTGCCGTCGCGGCAGCGGTGCGCGCTGATCGAGCCGGTCGACCCGAATTCCGGCAAGGGCCGCTCGCCGGTCGGTCCGGAACGGATGCTGCGCATCTACTGCCTGCTGTCGCGGGGCACGATCCTGGACGCGACCATCATCCACGCGCCGCGTTCGACCAAGAATGCGGCCCAGGCGCGCGACCGGGAGATGCACCAGACGAAGAAGGGGAATCAGTGGTATTTCGGCACGAAGGCGCATATCCGCCTCGATTGCCGGAGCAAGCTCATCCATTCGGTGGTGGTGGCGGCCACCGTGGCGGACGCGACGCTGCTGCCCGCCCTGCTGCGCGGCGATGATCGGACGCATGCTGTCCGATCGGGTGTGGGGTGACCAGGCGTATCGGGGCAGCGCGAGGTGATCCGAGAGGCCGTGCCGAACGCGCGGGGTTTCACCAACCGCCGCTATCGGCATCGCGGCGTGGTGAACGAGGCGGAGAGAGCCCGCAACCGCACACCGCCTGCATTGGGTCCTCGACGTCACCTTCAAAGAAGACCGGTTCCGCCTGCGCACAGGCTTCGGCACCCGCAACATGGCCGTCCTGCGGCATTTCGCTCTCAACCTCGTGCGCGCCGCTTGGGCCGCCACCTGCCTCGATCAGATACTCCTCGCTCGGCTCACGTGAACTTGGATTCGGGGCCCTGACCTGCTGGCGCGGCTGCACGCCAACAAGACCGAACGGCGGGGAAAGCCGGGATTGGGGGCGACTGGATCACGCGGCCCAATCGCGCTACCTGATGGCTTGGTCACCCGCGAGGAGGATCGCCACCATGAGCGTAACCGCGACCCCGGTACCCATCCTGCGGGACAACTACGCCTGGCTGCTGCGTGAGACGCAGAGCGGCGCCACCGCGATCGTCGATCCGACCGACGCCGCGCCGGTGATTGCGGCGATCGAGGCGGCGGGCGGACGGCTCGACCTCATCATGCTTACCCACCACCACGCCGACCACGTCGCCGGCACCGACGACGTGCGGGCGCGGTTTGCCGCGCCGGTGGTGGGCGCGGCGGCGGACGCGCGGCGGTTGCCGCGTCTCGATCGCGCGGTGAAGGAAGGCGATACGGTCGCGCTAGGCGGCGCCTCGGCTCGGGTGATCGAGACACCAGGACACACCCGCGGCCAGATCAATTTCTTCTTCCCCGACGGCTTGGTGCTGCTGTCCGGCGACACGCTGTTCTCGCTTGGCTGCGGCCGGCTGATCGAGGGCACGGCGGAGGAGATGTTCGCCTCGCTTGCCAAGCTGGCGGCGCTGCCGGATGCCACGCTGGTTTGCTGCGGCCACGAATACACCGAGAGCAATGGACGATTCGCCCTGAGCGTGGATGCAGACAATGCGGCCCTGCGTGCCCGCCTGGCCGAGGTGGCGGCCCAGCGCGCTGCCGGCAGGCCGAGCGTACCGTCCACGATGGCGAGCGAGCGCGCCGCCAACCCGTTCCTGCGCGCCCCCGACGTGAGCCGGTTCGCCGCATTGCGGGCCGCCAAAGACAAGTTCTGACCGACCAGTTCCGACCCATAGGGTCCGACAGGGAGACGCCCGACGTGAAATTGTTCTACTCGCCAAGCAGCCCGTATGTGCGCAAGGTGATGGTCTGCGCCATCCTTCGCGGTTTGGACGGACAGATCGAGACGGTGCCGACCAACCCGCACCAGTCGCCGCCGGCGTTGCTGGGCGCCAATCCGTTGTCCAAGGTGCCCTGCCTGGTGTCCGACGACGGCACGGCGCTGTTCGACAGCCCGGTGATCTGCGAATACCTGGACAGCCTGGGCAGCGCGCCCCCGCTGTTCCCCGCGGCCGGACCAGCGCGCTGGCGCGCGCTGGTGTTGCAGGCGATCGGCGACGGTATCCTGGACGCCGCGGTGGGCCGTCGGATGGAGCAGGGCCGGCCGCAGGAAGCGGCACGCGACGCCGCGATGGCGCGGATGCGTGGCGCCGCCAATCGCGCCCTCGACAGCTTGGAAGCCGCGCTGCCCGGGGACGGGCTGGATATCGGGACGATCACGGTCGCCTGCGCGCTCGGCTACCTGGATTTCCGCTTCGGCGCCGAGCCGTGGCGGGACGGACGACCGGGACTGGCTGCGTGGTTCAAGCGGATGGAGGCCCTGCCGGCGATTGCCCGCACCGCTCCGCCGCCGGCATAAGGCGGGACGGAGCGATTGCCTCGCCGGAGGGCGCCACCTATAAGGCGGTCGGCGCGGGAGAGGTGCCGGAGTGGTCGATCGGGACGGTCTCGAAAACCGTTGTACGTGTATGCGTACCGTGGGTTCGAATCCCACCCTCTCCGCCAGTTCGGAACAGAACTGGGCACGCCGGGCGCCGCCGATTTTACTCCTGCGGCGGCGGTCGGGGTTCGCAGCAATTCGCCCTTCGATCCCATGATCCGCACCTCGCGATCCGCGACCTCGACGCGCTGCGCGAGTGCGCGCAGGTGGTCGCGGCGGTAGCCACCGCCAGGGAGGCGGATGCGCTCGCGAGCTTTGCGGGCGAAGGCGGCAACATGGGCGGGCGTGATCGTCGCGCCGGCGCCCTCGACGGCCTGGCTGGCGCGCTGCGCGTCGGCCTCGGCGGCCTGCTTGTTCAGTTCGGCGATATGGATGCGGCGGCGATCGGCCCGTTCCTGCCTTCGGTCGAGAACGGTGGCGAGTATTTCCTCCAGCCGCTCGGGGTCCAGCAGGCGCCGCTCCAGATGGCCGGCCACGAGGTCGTCCAGCTTCTCCATCGGGATCGATCGGCCCGCGCAGCCGGTGGCGCCCTGCCGGGCGGCGATGGAGCAGGTGTAGTAGCGGTAGCGCCCCCCCCTTGCCGGTGCGGATGGTCATGGCCCCGCCGCAGCCCGCGCAGAAGCAGATGCCGGTGAGCAGCGTCGGCCCGCTGACCACGCGGGCGGGCGTGACCTTCGGGTTGCGGGATTTCAGATGCGCCTGCACCGCGTCGAAGGTCGCGCGGTCGATCAACGGCGGCACCTCGACCGGGATCACCTCGGCGGCCGGCTTGATCTGCTTGGCCTTGCTGCGCTTGTTGAACTCGTGCCGGCCGATATAGGTCGGACGGGTCAGCAACCGGTGGAGCTGGCCGACACCCCATCGGCCGCCGTCGCGGGTGAAGACGTCGCTGCTTGCCATGGCGGTGCTCCGCATAATCAGAGGGTCCCGTGCGGGCTGGCACCGCATGCCGCGCAATGCGCGATCGGACTGCGGGGTGCGGCGGCTCGGCCCGCCTGCCTCAAGCCTGACGCCGTGCTCGCCGCCGTCAAGAACGCTGCGCGTCGCTACGCGATGGCCTACGGCCATTCTTGACCGCGGCTGCGTGCGGCGCCCTGTGGAGGATCAGGCCGGGACGAAGAAACGGCGCTCCAACCGAACAAAGAAACTGCTTGTGGCAACGGGCCATGCTACCTCCGGTGGTGGTCGCGCCGCTCCAGCAATGGCCACAGTTCCACTCGCCGCGTCGAGGAGGCGCCTTTGATTGTCTGGAGCGGCAAGTAGCCAACCGGTTTGGCTGGGCCAACTTGGCTCAAGCTACGAAGCAGGAACGCCGTGTCGACCTGATCCGGCCCGTTTTGTATTGTCACGCGGCCACCGCGTATTTTCCTACCCATCCGGTGAGCGCCGTGGGGACGCTGTCAGGATTTTGAGGGTGGCACGCGGCGATATTCGTCGAGGAGGAGCTGAACTTCGTCGATGCCGTCGTCGGTGAAGGCCATTGTTCCATCGTCATCGTCGAGGCCATAGACCCAGATGACGCCATCTTCGGGCTCCAGGCCGACTGTCAGCTCGTGAATGAGGCGTTCTTCGACGCCAAGTCGCTTGGCGACGCTGCCGACTGTGTGGACGTGGTGGACCTTGTTGCGCTGCATGGTCAGGCCGCCTCGGATTCCACCCGCAATCTTGCTGACTTCCAGTTCCAGGGCAGCAGCTCTTTGATCCTTTGGATGGGGTGCTCGGCGATGCGGGCAAGCACGTCGGCGAGCCACGCCTGGGGGTCGACGTCGTTCATCCTGGCAGTGACGATCAGGCTGTACATCTTCGCCGCCCTCTGCCCGCCGCGATCCGATCCGGCAAACAGCCACGAGCGACGTCCCAGGGCAATGCCCCTCAGCGCCCGTTCCGTGGCGTTGTTGGTCAGGCAGATCCGGCCATCGTCCAGGAACCGTGCGAACGCGGCCCAGCGCTTGAGTATGTAGTCGATGGCTTTGGCGACATCGTCGTGGCGCGACAGCCTGGCGCGCTCCTGCTGCATCCAGGTGTGCAACTCGACAATGAGCGGCGCGCTGTACTCGCGGCGGGCAGCGAGGCGTTCGGCCGCCGTCTTGCCGCTGATGGCGCGCTCGATGTCGAACAGCGCGTCGATCCTGCGCACGGCGGCCAGAGCCACCGGCGAGATGAACGTGGCCGTTTTGCCCTGCGCACGGCGCCGCGCGCTCTGGGCCAGATCCGCCAGCACGAAGAACTTTCGCCGCGCATGCGCCCAGCACGCCGCCTCGGTGATCGGCCGTGGGTCGCGGCCGGGGTCGTAGAGCTTCGTGTAGCCGCCGAAGGCATCGGCCTGCAGGATACCACGGTAACCGGCCAGATGGCCCTGCGGGTGGGCGCCGGTGCGATCGCGAGAGTAGTAGAACACGGCGGCTGGCGGCGCCGGGCCGCCGAACGGACAATCGTCGCGGACATAGACCCAGGCCCGACCGGTGTCGGTCTTGCCGCGCGCCAGCACCGGCACGGTCGTGTCGTCGCCGTGCACCCGCTCCGCGGCGAACACATGCGCCTCGACCAGCTTGAACAGGGGATCCAGCACGGTGCAGCAGGCGCCGACCTGGTCGGCCAGTGTGGACAGGCTAATCGGCACGCCCTCCCGGGCGTAACGTTCGGCTTGGCGGTTCAGCGGCTGGTGCTGGCCGAACTTCTCGAAGGCGACCATGGCCAGCAGGTTCGGCCCCGCCCACCCGCGCGGGATGACGTGGAAGGGCGCGGGAGCCTGGCTGATCGCCTCGCAGTCGCGGCAGGTGAACTTCTCGCGGACGTGCTGGATCACCTTCCACTGCCGCGGGATGACCTCCAGCGTCTCGGTGACATCCTCCCCCAGCTTGGACAGGCGTGCGCCGCCGCAGCACTTGCATGCGCTCGGCCCCGCCACGACCACGCGCTCGCGCGGCAGGTGCTCGGGGAACGGCTTGCGCGCGGGACGCTTGCGGACGAATGCCGCCACCGCCGTGGTCCTGGCCGCGTCCTTCTCGGCCTGCAGCTCGTCCTCGGTGGCCGCGGCTTCCAGTTCCTCCAGTTGCAGTTCCATCTGGTCGAGCAGGCGTTGCGTCCGCTCGGAGCGCGGGCCATAGATCTCCCGCCGGAGCTTCTCGATCTCCAGTTGCTGGCGCGCGACCAGCGCTTCGGCGTCGGACTGCCGCGCCCGCGCCACCGCGGCCTCGGCCTGGGCAATATCGGCCCGGGCACGCTCGGCGAGCAGCGCCGCCTTCAGCGTCGCGATGTCGTCCGGCAGGGCGTCGGAGGCAGCGTCCATGATCCGGATCGAATCACGAATCGGCTTCAAATGGTACTGTTTTCTCCGCTTCAGCCTACGATTTTTGCCCTACCCGGCAGCCTGCGGCCGCCAGGTTTGCTGCGGGTTTCTCCAATCGATTCCCTCGAGCAGATAACCCATCTGGGCGGCGGTCAGCGCCACGGCGCCATCCACACTCTGCGGCCAGATGAAGCGGCCGCGGTCCAGTCGCTTGGCATACAGCGACAAGCCGATGCCGTCGTGCCAGATCGCCTTGATCAGTGAACTGTTGCGGCCACGGAAGACGTAGACGTCGCCCGCGAATGGATCGCGCCCGAGACCCTCCTGCACCTGCACGGCCAAACCCCGCATTCCACGACGCATGTCCGTATGGCCGCTCGCGAACCATACCCGAACGCCCGACGCGATCGGGATCATTCGCGCAGCGCCGCCAGCACGCGCCGCAAGGCGGCCAGGTTCACGTCGCTGCCGACGCGCAACCGTCGTCCGTTGCCCAACTCGATCTCGATCAGGCCGGACGGCGTGGCGAGGCGCGCTGGAGGAGATGGGCGCACCGCTCGTGGCGCGAGCACCGGTGACGCCATCGGCGCTGCATCGTTCATGTGCACCGGCATGAACACCGGCGCCTGCGCCGCTGTCAGAACCCCTTCGCGCACCTGTCGCCGCCAGGTGAACAACAAGCTCTCGCAGACACTGTGGCGTGCCGCCACGGCGCCGATCGTCGTGCCAGCCTCCTGGGTCTCCGCCACCAGACGCAGCTTCTCCGCCGTGCTCCAACGACGGCGCTCCCGCCCCGTGATGATCTCGACCACTCCGTCCATCAACACACCTCAAGCATCAACTTACTAACCAGGCACCCAAACAGGTATCATGGTGCAATCAGGCTGCGTAGCGGACGTCGGGGGCCTGGAAGAACGAGCGGACCTTCGCGGGGCGGCGCTGCAATCCCTGCATGTGTGATCGCAGCCCCGCCTTCATCGCGGCCTTGTCCATGGGCGTGCTGCGCCGGCCGAGCGCCTGCTTGAGGTCGTTGTTCAGATACTCGTCCGGGTTTCGCTCCGGCGCATACGGCGGCAGATAGAACAGCTCGATCCGATCGGCATTCTCCGCCACCCAGGCGGTCACCACCTTGGCCTTGTGCACGCGCAGATTGTCCACGATCACGAACAGCTTGCGGTCGGCGTCCTTTACCAGACGGCGCAGGAACATCAGGAAGACCGCCGCCTTCAGCGCCCCGTCATAGACCATGAACCGCAGCTTGCCCCGGTTGGTCAGGCTGGAGATCATCGATTGCGTGAACCGCGCCGCCGGCCGCGGGATCACCGGGGTCTCGCCTTGCGGCGCGAAGCTGCGGCCGTAGTTGGCCTGGTTGGAGATGCCGGTTTCGTCCGCCCAATGGATCTCCGCGGCTTCCTTCTTCGCTCGCTTCACGATCGCGGGGTAATCGTG
>JAGWSV010000292.1 GCA_028869315.1 Rhodospirillales bacterium | reverse complement strand
TCTGGTTGCCGGTGGCGGCGATCTTGGCCGCCACGTTCGCCATGTCCCACGGCGCCAGGAACTGGCCCTTCTTGACGTTGATCGCGCGGCCGGTGGCGCCGGCTGCCAGCAGCAGGTCGGTCTGGCGGCAGAGGAAGGCGGGGATCTGCAGCACGTCCACCGCCTCGGCCGCCGGCGCGCAGTGGTCGGGGAGATGCACATCCGTCAGCACCGGCAGGCCAGTGGCCGCGCGCACCTCGGCCAGGATCGCCAGGCCCGCGGCCATGCCGATCCCCCGCGCGGCGGTGGCCGAGGTGCGGTTGGCCTTGTCGAAGCTCGATTTGTAGATCACCGGCACGCCGGCATCGCGCGACAGCTCCGCCAGCGCGGCCGCCACTTCCAGCGCGTGGCCGCGGGATTCGATCTGGCAGGGGCCGGCGATCAGCACGAACGGCAGGTGGTTGGCGATCGCAATGGAACCGACATGGACGGTGCGGGACGCGGGCGCGGTCATCGGCTGACACCTTGGCTGGAGGAGCGGCGCGGCGGAACCGGCGCCGGGCTTCCGGACGAGGACGGCCGATCGCCGCCGCGCCCGGTCGCGGATTGCGGGCACGTCGTCAAGGCCGGCGCCCCGCCTGGGGGGCGGTCCGCCTGCGCGCCTCGCCGTCGGACCTGCGTCAATCGTCCGTCTCGTCTTCATCGTCGTTGACTGCTCCGCTTATCACGGCAGGACGGGGCGTTTCCAACCTGCAAACCGGTCCCATTTGCGCGGCCGGCTCGCCAATCACGACGCAGCGCGCCGGGTTCCAATTGGTCGGCGCCGTCTTGCGCCAGGACGCAAAAGCGGCGACTGTCGCAGCGGCTGGCTTGCAGTGCCGGAACCCGTGGCCGACCGGAGGCAGCGTACAAGCAATGTTCGAGCGCCCCGAATCTGGCGGACTGCCCGGATTGGGGCCCATGCAGCCCGCCGGGCGTCATCCCAATTCTGCGCGCGCCTGTTTGCCCGGTTAGGTTGCCGGCCCGGCGATGGGCGAATGACACCAAAAAGATCAGGTCGACGGCATGGATGCGAACGAGCAGTTGCGAGACGGAATGGGCGAGGAACGGCGGCTCGTTTCGATGATCAAGTCGATCCCCCTGCTGGAACCGGGGTCAGGAAGCAGCACGGAGCTGGCGCGCGCCCTGTCCGGTCGTCTTGGGGTGGCCAGTTCCTCCATTATCAAGGAATTGCAGCAAGACCAGGACGCTACCTTGGCGGCGATACGCATCCTGACACGGACGGGCATGACGGAAGCCGCATTTGCTCTCGTGTCACGGTTGGTCATCGCAGGGTCCGACGCGGCGCTTCAGAAGGCGGCCGTCGAGACCGTGCTGGGAGGCCGCGCCGAAACAACGCACAGCTGGATCCTGGGCGACAATATCCTGCGCCAGCGGCTGGATATGATCAACACCGTGGTGTTGCCTTATGTCGCCACGGCCTGTCCGCAGAAGAACCTGTTCCTGAATCTGAAGCAGTACGAAGCCGATACACTGGCGCTGAATCGACCGCTGCTCGATCCAGAGGCGATATGCAACGTGATCGCTGCGGCACGAAACGGACTCGATATGGACAGACTTCCCCGACCGGCGCTGGGACCGACCGATCCCGAGGGGTCGATCAGGCTTGTCCTGCCGAGCCAGACATTCAGCATCCTGCTGCGCCTGGCGTGGGTTGCGCAGGAGTATTTGTTCGCGCTCCATGAGAGGTATGGCCCGCAAGAATTCATATCGACTGTAGAAGCATTAGAGCGGGTCATCCCCGTATACCTGATCCCGACGCATCTCGGCTATCCGATGGGAGGCGGCGAAAGCTTCATGCATCAGACGTGCCGAATTTTGAGCGAATTCGGCGTGCGTTGCATTTGGGTGAGCTTTCTCGACCCGAAGCTCGGATGGTACACGGAAGAGCTGGTTGCCCAGACGCCCTATTACCTTGACGTCCGCTACGCTGGCGGCTGCAGCAAGGAAGCCGTCCTGCGGGCGGTCGAGCAATACACTCCCGACCTCATGCACGCCCAGGGCGGCACCAACGATATCGCGATGGAGATCGCGCAGCAATCGCGTCTGACGACCTTGATCGGATACCATTTCTGGCACGGCCTCATCGAGCTTGGGGATGCCGGAAACCGCCATATCATGCAGCATCTATCCGAACACCGGTTGCGGATCGCGCCGTTCCAACAGTCGAAGCATATTCGGAAATACGTCGCATCGGAGTTCATGAAGGACGTCTATGCGCGTCTCGACGGCAACGAAGAGATCCAGGTTCTCCACCCAATCTCCGACGCCGCGCAGTTTCTGGCCGAGAGGGACGATCTCGGAACCTACGTGCTGCAGATCAACGTCTGTGTTCACAAGGGTGGCAGGATCTTCCTCGAAAGCGTCAAGGCGCTGGGCGATCGGATCCCGTTCATGGGGATCGAGAGCGAGCCGGAGCAGACCGATTTCGTCACCCGCCTGAAGGCGGAGATGGATCGCTATCCCTTGTGCGTCTTGCGCTCCTACGGCAGCGTCCGCGATTTCTTCCGGGTTGCACGGATGGTCATCGTGCCGACCTTGGTGGACGAAACCTTTTGCCGGGTCGCCTTCGAGGCAGCCATGAACGGCATTCCGGTGCTGACCACGTCGAACGGCTTCCTTCCCTACATGTTCGGAGACAGCGGTGTCTTCCTCGCCGAGGACCCGGCGCGATGGATCGAGACCATTCGGGAGCTCTATCATGACGAGGCGCGCCTGAAGGAAATCGGCGCGGCGCAGAAGGCGCACCTGCAGAGCGCCTTCGGCGGAAATTCGTTCGACTTCATCACGAATTCGTTGCATCTGATCGACGATGCCGCCACCCGTAACGTCGGCATCTTCTCTGTCTGGGCCGACCAGGGTCTCGGCAACCTCTGCCATACCTATTCCAAACTGCTTCGAAGCGTAGGGTACAAGGTCCATGTCTTCTCCTTTCAGCCGTATTCGGCGGCTGGCAAGGCTCTGCTCGCTCAGACGGACTCCGACGATTGGGGCGTTCCCGGGAGCGCGACTTCCGTCTATTACTCATTCAACAGCCGCGAAGAGGTTACGGTCTACGAGCTGACCCAGTTCATCCTTGCAAACGACGTGCACACGCTGCTGGTTCCCGAAATCTGCTGGACCCCCAATTGGGAGCGCTTGTTTGCGCTGCGGGTCGACAATCTGACGATTTGCGCGATTCCTATGGCGGAGATCGTCATCAAGGATGAAATTCCGTACCATAATCGCCTGTCATCGACACTCTACTGCACGCGGTTGGCGGAGCGGGTGCTGACCGAGGCCGGTGTGCACAATGGCGCCTTCCTGGGACACGGGTTCGGTCAACCCCTGTCCCATGACCGCGTGGAGGCGAAGCGCCGGCGGCTGGCATCGCGGGAGCGGATCCGCTATCTGCATGTCGCCGGGCACAATCCAAACCATCGGAAAAATACGTCTCAGGTTATCGACGCTTTCAGGAAGGCGCTGCTTTTTCGGAACGATATCGAACTGACTGTGACGTCGATGGATCCCGTGTCGACCTATTACCAGGGTCCCATTCCCGACCGCATCAACATACTCGACAGAAGAATATCGCGAGCGGAAATCCTCGATCTTTATGAATCACATGACGTCAGCATTCAGGTCCCGTCTCACGAGGGGCTTGGACTTGGGTTTTACGAGGCGACCTCCCGGTGTACCCCGATTATCTCGCTCGATGCTGCACCGCATGACGAGGTGGTGTCGGAAGGTGTAACCGGATGGCTGCTCCCGGCCCAACCGGTCCCGGTGGTCGACAACGAGCGGTCGATCGTGTCGTCGTGGCGATTCGATACGGCGGTTCTGACTGACCGTATCGTGTCCCTGACGCGCGAAGCGATCGAGCAGACGATCATCAGTACCGAGCATGCGTTCAGGACGCGGTTCGATGAAACCGCGCTGCTGACGCGGTTGCTTCAGGTTCTGCCGCGCAAGCATGTGCGCGAGGCCACGCAACCCGGCGTCGATGACGACAAATCCCGTATCATACCGAATATAGGCGATAAGATAAGCTCTCCGCTGCCGGAGGCGCCAGGTGGCCGCAGGGCAATTCATCTGGTCAAGCGGGGCGCGCATGCTGTGCTTCGGCGCGTCTATCGCTTGGCCAGGCCGATCACCCGTCGGGTCGCGTACCGATTGCACCTGATTGTCGCCGACGCGATCGCAGGCCTTCGCGACGACCTCCTGCGCCAAGTTGGTGCCTTGGTACAGGAGGTTCGGGCCTCTCGCCCGGTGAGCGGGACGGCGCAGGGTGAACACGACGCCAGCATCTCTTTGGCACGCCGGCTGGAAGAGTCAATGGCGTCCGTTCAGGCCGCTTTGCGCCGGATCGAATCGGGAAACCGGTTCATCAAGAACCGCATCGCGTCATATGCCGGGGCAGGCGTGGTCCTTACGTATCTTAGGGACGAAAGCCCGATCTTCGTGAATACGGGCGATCTAGGCTGCCCGTCGCCGATCATCAACGGCGGCGTTTGGGAGCCGGAGAACCTCCAGGTGCTCTACAGCTTCCTTCGCCCGGAGACCGTCTTCCTCGACATCGGCGCTAATGTTGGGTATTTCGCGATCGCGCTCGCCAACCGCCTTGGCCCGGGTGGACATGTGCTGGCATTCGAACCTCATCCGGATCTGGTCGGCCTAATGGAGCGTAGCATCCAGTTGAACGGCCTGGAGAATGTCGTGAAGGTACATCAATGTGCGGTGTCGGATCACGACGGCATGGTCCAGTTGTTCTATCCGGATGCGCATCTGGGCCAGGGATCGATCTCGCGCGCGGCGGCCGTGCCTGGGCGCACGTTGTCGGTGCAGGCAAGGCGGCTCGACGATTTTCTGCCACAGGACATGACGGTCGATCTGGTCAAGATCGACGTGGAGGGCCACGAGCTCGGCGTGTTGCAAGGAATGCGAAACGTGCTGCTCCGTTCACAGGACGTCAAGATGCTCTTCGAGAAGCTGGAGGTTGCGGCGGAGCGGGATCCTGTCGGTGAACTCCTTGGCGAGCTGCACATGGTGCTATATGGGGTCGGCGCACATGCGACCCTGGTGCCCTTGAACCGGGAGCAGTACCGGACTTGGGTCGGGGACGTGCTCGCCGTACGTGGAGCATCGCCAGATCGCCTCCAGCGTACTGGGTTCTGCGTCTATCCCGGTCAACTGATAGGAAGGGGCGTCGAACTCGGGACGGCCACGCGCTACAGCTCGCAACATGGCGGGCTGGTGTTCTCCGGACCGGATTGGTATCTGCCCCGGGGACAGTGGACCCTCCGATTGCATGGCAGTCTGCGCGGGATCGTGCGCTTGGTGATCGTGGACGACGGCGCTACGGTTCTGGCCGAGGTAACATTGTCGGAATTCCGTCTGAGCGGCGCTTTTGCGGTCGATCACGATATCACGCATTTCGAGGTGCAAGCCTATGCCGAGGCGGGGACCGAAGTTGGCTTGGTACGACTCCAGTTTGAGCAGACATAAGGCTGGAGTGTTCTGGCGCGGCGCCCCGTGCGGTTCTGACCTTCTGCCAGGGGCGGCAGAAAGCGGGTACTGCAACGTGGCACTGCGGCTCCGGTTCTACTCCGCTGATTTAACACGGGCCGGTTGCAGGCAGGTTGGCATGGCATGGTGTGGCATCCTTGCCCTCGCTGCGCATGGCATATGCGGGGGCACGGTATGACCCCCCGCCACGTAAATCGCGGCGCTCTCTGCGGCTGTTCGGCCGTCATCGTAGCGTTCGCGCTCATGGCGCTGAGCATCGATGCATACTACCCCGGCATCATGCTGCCAGATTCGACGTTCGTCTACGATCAGGCGCGGGAGCTGATCCCGTACAATGACTACCATCCGGTGCTGATGGCATTCGCCTGGCGTTTGATGCTTCATATCCTGCCCGGGCCGGTAGGTCCGCTCGTGCTGTTCAATGTTCTGTTCTGGGGCGGCATAGCGCTGATCGCCATGGCCGCGTGCAGGCGGCATGCGGCGATTGCAGGCTTGATCATCTGCATTCTGATGCTGTTGCCGAACGTGATCGGTTACACCGGGGTTATCTTGAACGACGTGCTGATCGCCGCCTTCTGGTGTCTCGCGTTCGGTGTCCTGTATGCGCGGATGGCATCGGGGTCCGGGCGGAGGGCGCAGAGAGTCCTGGCGCTCCTCGGTTTGCTGAGCGCCATGCTCGGGGTTCTGGCACGGATCAATGGATGGTTCGCTGCCATCCCGATTCTGATCGAGGCAGCCGGTGGACTGACGAAGAAGCGGATCCGTACGGCGATCCTGCTCTGGGCGTGTCTTCCCGTGCTCTGGATCGGGTTTTCCCGTGTGCTGGCGGCGGAACCGCACAGTCCCGTCGACGGGATATTCGTGGCGGATCTCGGTGCTCTGTCGCACCTGGAGGGACGAAACCTCTTCCCGGGGCATTGGACACAGTTGCAAAGCCGCGCAATCGCGCATACCTGCTACAATGGCCGGGGCTACAACGTCTACGGCATTACAAGGTGCAGCTTCGTCGTTCAGGGACTCTTCAGCCAGAAGCTATGGGGCTCGCACGAGCTAATGGAGACCTGGATGTGGGCCGTGGCTGGGGACCCGATTGGCTATGTCCGCAGCAGGGTTCTTTTTTTCCTCAACACGACGATCGCGCCGGCGAACCGGCTCATGCTTGCCTCCGACGGACGAACGATCGGGTTCCCGTACGAAGGCAACAATTTTCTATCGCGTGGCATGCTGCATTACGTGCGTTACTTCGAGGCCACGTTCCTGTTCATTCCGGCATTCTGGATCGGGCTCGGTATCGTCGATCTGGTCGGGCTTGCGCTGGTCGCGAAGGGTGGCCACGATGCGTTCTCCGGCGTCACCCGGGCGTTGATCCTGTCTGGCGTCGTTTACGCGCTCACTTATTTGTTCTTTGGCGTGTCCGGTGATTATCGATATTATCTCTGGACGGTGATATCAATTGCTATTGGAACCATGATGCTGATCCTCGACCTGATGCACGGCATGGTCCGGGGGCGAGGCGCGGCAGGCTGCTTCACACGCCCCTTCAGCTCACTGGGTCACAAAATACCTGGCAAGTCCGACGCAGGTGTGTCGCACATGGAGACCTTTTGATCGCGGCGGCGGGCTGTCCGTCTCGCATCCGGGAAACGCGCTCCCTGCGCTGATCGCCTGAGGGTGCTGCCCTTCCAACTCAGTCGGCGGCTGCGACCGAATTGACGACGGGCCCTAGTTTTCCGCCGCCGCGTGCGCCACCGCGCACCCATGATCCAGCAACCGTTCGGCCGCGCCGACGGTGCCGGTGGCCGGATCGGTGCGCGCGGCGAGCAGCACGAACCCGGCGCGCCCGCCATGCGGCAGATGCACGCCGGCCAGCCCCAGGGTCCAGCGGCCCATCGCCGCCGCGGCGCCCGGCACCTGCTCGGCCAGCAGCCGGAACGGGTTGACGCCGGCAAGGTCGGGGCTGTTCAGGCGCCGCACCAGGTACGGCCCGCCCGGCAGCGTGCCCGGGAACCGCGCCCAGCGCGTGCCGATGGCGCCGAGCCTGGCGGCCAGCGCGCCGCGCACCTTCGGGTCGATGCAGTCGATATGGATGTGCAACTGGTTCTGCGTCCGCCCGGCGATCGAGTTGACCGCGAGCGCCAGGTCCTGCCGCGGCAGCGCCCGGCCGGCGAGGGCCGAGACGGTGCCGCGGCTGGCCCAGGCCAGCTGCAGATAGTCGGGCGCGCCCGGCGCGCGTACCGCCGGGTCCTCGATCCCGGTCACCCGCGCGGTCGGGATCAGCAGCACCTGCGTGGCGCCGTCGAGGTCCTTCAGCAGCGCGTAGCCCGCATGCAGGTCCACCTTGATGCAGGGCAGGGGGGTGTGGAACCGCGCCAGGTCCGGCACGCAGCGGTCGTGTACGATGTGCCACAGCACGTCGGGGTTCACGTGCCGGCTCGCCGGCTCCGCGGCCCGAGCCGCGAGCAGTCCGGCGAACAGGAGGGCGGCGGCAACGCCGGCACGCCGAACGCATGATCCGCGCGGCCCGACCGCAACCGCCGCATGCAGCGACCGTTTGCGCTGCCGCGCCGGCGTCGGCACGGGCTTGATTTCGCGCGCAAACGCCAGGCGAACCCTGCGCGCCATGCGGCCGGCCGAAGCGGCCACCCGGATAAGGCCGGGACAACGCGCCCGGACGGGCGTGCGGCGCTGGGGGCTCGTCATCATCCGTGTCTCCTCCGCGGCGCGTGCCGCCGCCGTCCGGCGCGGGCTGCCCGGGTTCGCGTCCCGGCCGGGGGCAGCCTGCCAGCATCGGCGCCGCCAGCCCAGGGTCCCCATCGCCGCGTGGCCCATCGCCGTATCGCCTGTCGCCGCCGCCGTCCTATCGCCTGTCGTCGCCGCTCCGTCGCCTATTCGTCGCGCAACTGCCGCGCCAGCAGGTCGGCGATCGCCTCGTGCAAGGTGATGCGTCCTTCCAGCCAGGCGGCCACGGCGCGGCAGATCGGCAGGTCGACGGCACCGGCGCGCGCGACCAGCGCCGGGGCGGTCGCGACCCCTTCGGTCACCGCGCTGCGCTGCGCCATCACCGCGGCGAGCGGCGTGCCGCGTCCCAGCGCCACCCCCAGGCTGTAGTTGCGGCTGGACGCGCCGGTGCAGGTGAGCAGCAGGTCGCCGAGGCCTGACAGCCCCATCACCGTCTCGGCCCGCCCGCCCAGCGCCACCGCGAGCCGGCCCAGTTCGGCCAGCCCGCGGGTGATCAGCGCCGCGCGCGCGTTTTCCCCCAGCCCGGCGCCCATCACGGCGCCGGCGGCGATGGCGATGACGTTCTTGGCCGCTCCGCCCAGCTGCGCGCCCACCGGATCGTCGTTGCCGTAGAGCCGGAAGGTCGGGCTGGCGAGCAGCGCCGTGACCGCGGCGCGCAGCGCGGCGTCGGCGCCGGCGACCACCGCGGCGGCCGGCAGGCCGGCGGCGATTTCATGGGCGAAGTTGGGACCGGTGAGCACCACGGCCCGGGCGCCGGGGTGCAGCTCGGCCAGGATTTCCAGCGGCAGGCGCAGGGTGCCGGCCTCCACCCCCTTGGCGCAGCACACCAGCGGCGCGGCGGGCGCGAGGCGCGCGGCCACCCCCCGCAGGTGCTGCATCGGCACGGCGAGCAGCCAGGCCGCGGCCCGGTCCGGCAGCTCCGACGTGACCCGCACGGCAGCCGGGACCGCCCGTCCGGGCAGGCGGGGATTCTCCCTGGTGGCGGCGATCGCGGCGGCGCGAACCGGGTCGCGCGCCCATAGCAACACGGGGGCGGCGCCGGCGCGCGCGGCCTGGATCGCGAGCGCGGTGCCCCAGGCGCCGGCGCCCAGCACGACGACGGGCGGCGGGCCGGCGGACGCCGCCGCCCCCGGTGCGGCGGCTTGCGGCGCGGCGCTACTCATCGGCCAGCCGGATCAGCGCGGTGCCCTCGCCCATATTGCGCTCGGCGAGGCGATCGCACAGGGCGTCCAGCATCGGCGGCACCTCCTCGGTGAAGCGCCAGGGCGGGTTCGCCACCAGCAGGCCGCAGCCGTTCAGCCGCGTGGGGTCGAGCGGCGCGCGCAGCCAAAGCTCGGCGGCGACGAGGTCGCGCAGCCCGGATTCCTGCAGCGCGGCGAAGAAGCCGCGGATCGGCGCCCGGTGCTTGATCGGGTACCAGGCGGCGAACACGCCGGCGGGAAAGCGGGCGAGGCCGGTCTGCAGCGCGGCTGCGAGGGTGGCGAACTCGTCGGCGTCCTCGAAGGGCGGGTCGATCAGGACCAGGCCGCGGCGCTCCGGCGGCGGCAGCAGCGCCTTGAGCGCCGCGTAGCCGTCGCGCCGGTGCACGCCTACCTGCGGGTCGACGGCGAAGCGGCGGCGCAGCAGCGCATGGTCCTCCGGATGCAGCTCGCAGCAGGCGAGGCGGTCGCCGGGCCGCAGCAGGGCGCGGATCAGCGCCGGGGAGCCGGGATAGCGGCCGAGCCGCGCGACCACCGACAGGTAGCGCGCCAGCGCGTCGGGCGGCATGTCCCGGGCCAGCCGCCCGATGCCGGCGCGCCATTCCTGGGTGCGGGTCGCCGGCTCCGCGTCGAGGTCGGCGAAGCCCGGGCCGGCATGGGTGTCGAGCACGAAGAACGGCCGGGGCTTGCGCGCCATGGCATCGAGCAGCCAGACCAGCAGCGCATGCTTCATGCAATCGGCGAAGTTCCCGGCGTGGAAGGCGTGGCGGTAATTCATCCCGCCCGCATATCGGCCGCGCCGCGGGCGAGGGCAAGCGCCCCGGCCGTTGCCGCCCGCCCAACCGGCGCTTGCCTGAAACCGCGCGCCGGCCGAACCTGGGGAACGAACCCCCTGACATCACCGTTGCGGAGCCCCACCCGTGCCCGATGCCGTCCTGCCCGCCGCGATCCTGTCTGCCGCGCCTGCCGCCGCGGCTGACGCGCTGTCCCGCCGCCATCGCGCCCCCGCCGCGCCGCCGCCGGCCTGGAACGACGTGCTGGCCACCATGCTGGCGCACCGGTCGGTCCGGCATTTCCTGCCGGCGCCGCTGCCTGAAGGGATGCTGGAGCTGCTGGTTGCGGCGGCGCAGTCCGCCTCCACCTCGTCCAACCTGCAGCTCTGGAGCGTGGTGGCGGTGCAGGAGCGGGCGCGCAAGGCGCGGCTCGCCCAGCTCGCCGGCCAGCAGGGCTTCATCGAGCAGGCGCCGCTGCTGCTGGTCTGGCTCGCCGATCTGCACCGGATCGACACCCTGGCCACCGCCCGCGGGCCGGCGCCGGAGGGCACGCAGTACCTGGAAGCGTTCATCGTCGGCGTGGTGGATGCCGCGCTGGCGGCGCAGAACGCGCTGACCGCGGCGGAATCGGTCGGGCTCGGCGGGGTCTATGTCGGCGCGATGCGCAACCATCCCGAACATGTGGCGGCCGAACTCGGGCTGCCGCCGCACGTGTTCGCGGTGTTCGGCATGGCGATCGGCTGGCCCGACACGGCGGCCGGCAGCGACGTGAAGCCGCGCCTGCCGCACGAGGTCGTGCTGCATCGGGAACAATACCGCGCCGCGCCGGACGCCGCGGCGATCGCCGGCTACGAGGCCACGCTGCGCGGCTTCCAGCGCGAGCAGGGCATGCGCGAGATCGACTGGACCGCCCAATGCGCGGCGCGGGTGCAGGACGTCGCCGCCTTGCGCGGGCGGGAGCGGATGCGCGCCGCGCTCGCGGCGATGGGGTTCGCGCTGCGCTGAGCGCAGCACCGGCCGGGCGCGCCTCCGGCCGGGTTTGCCCCCGATCGTCTGCGCCGTTACCGTCCGGCCCCAGCGGCGGATAGGGGGGAGAGACGTGATGGCGACGAACCAGGCGCTTTCGGGCATTCGCGTCATCGACATGACGCACAACCAGGCCGGCCCCGCCTGCACGCAGATCCTGGCGTTCCTGGGCGCCGAAGTGATCAAGCTGGAAGATCCGCGCGGCGGCGACATCGCGCGGCGCAACATGGCCGACCGCGACGGCGACAGCCTGTTCTTCCTGGTGCTGAACGCCAACAAGCAGAGCCTGACCCTCAACCTCAAGACCGAGGCGGGCAAGGAGCTGTTCCGGAAAGTGATCGACCAGGCCGACGTGCTGGTGGAGAATTTCGGCCCCGGCGCGCTCGATCGTCTCGGTCTCGGCTGGGACGCGCTGCACGCGCGCAATCCGCGCCTGATCTACGCCACCATCAAGGGGTTCGGCACCTACGGCCCCTATCGCGGGTTCAAGAGTTTCGAGCCGATCGCCCAGGCGATGGGCGGGGCGATGGCGGTGACCGGCTTTCCCGACAATCCGCCGACCTACACCTTTCCGGCGATCGGCGATTCCGGCACCGGGATGCACATGGCGATCGGCATCCTGGCCGCCCTGCAGCAGCGCCATGCGAGCGGGGAGGGCCAGCTGGTCGAGGTTTCGATGCAGGATGCGGTGGTCAACCTGATCCGGGTCAGCCTGCGCGACCACCAGCGTTTCGGCCATCCGCCGCCGCGGGTCGGCAACCAGCTCGGCCGCAACGTTCCGGGCACCACCTATCCGTGCGCGCCCGGCGGGACGAACGACTACGTCTACATCTACGCCCAGCCGCAGATGTGGCCGGCGCTGCTTGGTGCAATGGGCCGGGCCGAGCTGGCGGACGACCCGCGCTTCGCCACGCCCGAAGCGCGGTGGGAGAACCGGGCGGCGCTGGACGCGATCGTCGGCGCCTGGACCGCTGCGCGCGACAAGCACGCGGTCATGCGGATCCTGGGCGAGGCCGGCGTGCCCTGCGGCGCCTGCCTCGATACCGGCGAAGTGCTCGCCGATCCGCATCTGCGGGCGCGCGAGATGATCGTCGACGTCGATTATCCGGGCCGCGGCCGCTATCAGACCGTGGGCTGCCCGATCAAGCTCTCGGCGAGCCCGGTCACGGTCAGCCGCCCACCGCTGCTTGGCGAACACACCGCCGACCTGCTTGGCCGGCTCTGCGATGTCGGGCCGGACGCGCTGGCCGGGCTGCGCCGCGACGGCGCGATCTGATCGGCCCGAAGCGCCGCCCCTCTGCCTGAAGCGGGTCTATTTCGACACGATCGCGTTCACCCCGCACCAGCAGGACGCGCAGGCAGCCCTGTTCGGCGCCGATGGCCTGCTGATCGGTACCGACGACCCGTTCGACATGGGCGAATCCGATCCGATCGGCCACCTCGCCTCCGCCGGCACCCTGAACGCGGCCGCGCGCGCCGCGATCGCCGGGGACAACGCGCGGCGCCTGTTCGGGCTGTGACGCGCGCGAACGCAACCGCCGGCGGTCGGCGCCTATGCCGACACCCGCCGGTCCCGCGGCACCGCGTTCTCGACCGCCGCGATGTAGTCGCGGGTGATCGGTACGGCCTCCTGGCGATGCGCCAGCTGGATCTGGAACACCATCATATTCTCGCGCCGGAATGAAATCTCCGACCCGGCCAGGTAGAATTCGAACATCCGGCAGAACCGCTCATCGTAGAGCGAGGCGATGGTGTCGCGGTTGGCGGCGAAGCGCCGGCGCCAGTGGCGCAGCGTCTCGGCGTAGTGCAGGCGCAGGATCTCGATATCGGTCAGCAGCAGGCCGGACCGCTCGCTGACTGCGAGCACCTCCGACATCGCCGGGCAGTAGCCGCCCGGGAAGATGTATTTCGTCAGCCAGGGATTGGTGCTGCCCGGCTGCTCGTTGCGGCCGATCGCGTGCAGCAGCGCCACCCCGTCCGGGTTCAGGCAGCGGTGCATCGTTTCGAAGAACGCGCGGTAGTGATCGACGCCGACATGCTCGAACATGCCGACCGAGACGATCCGGTCGAAGCGCTCGTTCACCGCGCGGTAGTCGCGCAGCTCGAACCGCACCCGCTCCTGCAGCCCCTCGGCCGCGGCGCGGGCGCGCGCCTCGTTCAGCTGCTCGACCGACAGGGTGATGCCGAGCACCTTCGCACCGAAGTCGCGCGCCAGGGTCAGCGCCATGCCGCCCCAGCCGCAGCCGATGTCCAGCACCGACAGGTCCGGCCGGTCGAGGCAGAGCTTGGCCGCGATATGCCGCTTCTTGGCCGCCTGCGCGGCTTCCAGCGTCTCGTCGCCGCGCGGGAAATAGGCGCAGGAGTATTGCCGGTCGCGGTCCAGGAACAGGCTGTAGAGCCGTCCGTTCAGATCATAGTGATGGGCGACGTTGCGCCGGGCGCGCCCGGCCGGATTGAACTGGTCGAGCCGCCGGCGGGCCCACCCCACGGCCGCGCCGAAGCGGGCGGCCGGATGACCGTCTCCGTTCGCCATCAGGTTGGTCATCAGCACGTCGAGCACGTCGTAGATCGGGCAGCCGAGCGGCTCCAGCCCGCCATCCATGTAGGATTCGCCGACGCTGAGCGTGGGGTTCAGCACCAGGCCGCGCACGGTGCGGGCATCGTGCAGCCGGACCGCGGCCTCGGGACCCGACCCGGGCGGGCCGGCGAAGTCCTGCGCCTGTCCGTCGGGCCAATGGACCCGAAGCCGCCCGTGACGGATGAACCGCTTCAAAACGGCTGCGCACGCGCTCTGCATCGCTCCAACCCCCTTTTCTTATCACACCGATACCGACCGGTGCGGGCAGCGCGGCGACGGCATCGGGATCACGCGGGTCCGAACCGCCCCGTCCCGGCCGGGCTTCGCCCGGCCATCGGCGCACGACGCGGCGCGGGCGTGCAGGCGGGCAATGCCCAACCAGAGAGGGGAGCCGCGCGCGCATGCCAGTCGGCTCACCGGTCGATATTACAACCCGATCATCACCGGGAATATGGCGTGCGTCAAAGCCTTGGGAAGGGTCAGCCGGCGAAGCGCACCAGCCGCCCCTGCGGGCTGCCCAGCACCTCGTCCTCGCGCATCACTGCCCGGCCGCGGACGATGGTGGCGACCGGCCAGCCGGTGACGGTCATGCCGGCGAACGGGGTCCAGCCGCAGGGGGAAACGATCCAGCTTTCCTCGATCCGGCGGCGATGCTTGAGGTCGACCAGGGTGAAGTCGGCGTCATAGCCGGCGGCGAGCCGGCCCTTGCCGACGACGCCATAGACCCGGGCCGGGCCGGCGCACATCAGGTCGACCAGCCGGGGCAGCGACAGGCGCCCGGCGCTGACGTGATCGAGCATCACCGGCACGATGGTCTGCACCCCGGTCAGCCCGGCGGCGCAGTCGGGCCAGGGCAGGGTCTTCTTCTCGCGGCTATGCGGGGCGTGGTCGGAGCCGACGGTATCGACCGTGCCGTCGGCGATCGCCGCCCAGGCCGCCTCGTAGTGGCGCCGGCCGCGGATCGGCGGGTTCATCACCGCGAAGCCGCCGAGCGTCTCGTATGCCTCGGGGGCGATCTGGGTCAGGTGGTTGAGCAGCACCTCGCAGGTTGCGACATCGCGGAAATCCTTGAGATAGGACAGTTCCTCCGCGGTGGAGACGTGCAGGACATGGGCCGGCCGGCCGGTCCGCCGGGCCAGTGCCATCAGCCGCCGGGTACCGAGGAAGGCGGTCTCCTCGTCGCGCCACTCCATGTGGCGGGCATAGGGCTCACCGCGGTGGAACATGCCCTTGCGGGCCTGCAGCCGGTACTCGTCTTCGCTGTGGTAGGAGATGCGGCGACGGCCGGAGCGCATCACCCGCTCCAGGCTCTCGTCGTCCTCCACCAGCAGGTCGCCGGTGGAACTGCCGGCGAAGATCTTGATGCCGCAGACGCCGCGGCCGGTTTCCAGCTCGGCCAGTTCGGCGATGTTGGCCTTGGTGCCGCCGACATAAAGGCCGATGTCGCACCAGGATTGATGCTCGGCGTAGTCCTGCTTCCAGGCCAGCCGCTCGGCGTCGGTGATGGAGGGCGCGGTATTCGGCATGTCGAACACCGCCGCCAGCCCGCCCAGCACGGCGGCCCTGGTGCCGGTCGGGATCGTTTCCACCGCCGGATCGCCGGGGTCGCGCAGATGCACGTGCGGGTCGATCAGCCCGGGCAGCACGTGCAGCCCGGCCGCATCGATCGTTGCGTCTGCCGTGGCGTCCGCCGGCACGCCGAGGGCGGCGATGCGCCCCTCGCGCACGCCGATATCGGTCGCGGTCATGCCCCAGGGCACGACGGCGGTGCCGTTGCGGATCAACAGGTCGTACTGCTCGGCCATGGCGGGCGGCTCCGGTTGCGTCGTGGCGTCTGTCATACAAATCCCGCTCGCCCCTTGCCAGATTGGCGGCGGCCGGCGGCGCGGCGGCGTGCGGGGCGCAGCGGGACGCCAGGGTGGAAATCCTCCCGCGGCGGCGTCAGCCCTCCCGGCCGAGCGCCAGCACGGATTTTGCCAGCGCCTCGATCGCCCAGGGGATGTCGTTCTCGTCGATATCGAAACGCGGCGTGTGGTGGCCGGAGGGAAGGTCGGACCCGACGACCGCGTAGATCGCCTGCCCGCCGCGCTCCTGCACGCGGCGCATGAAATAGGTGGCGTCCTCGCTGCCGCCGGTGTGGTGCGGCGCAGGGTCGACGGCGACGCCCTCCAGCCCGGCCGCGGCCGCGGCGACACGCGCGGCCAGCGCCGCGTCCGACTCGGCGGTGGTGGTGCGGCCGACCAGCCGGATTTCCACCTCCAGCTCCTGCGCCGCCGCCGCACCGCGCAGCACGGCCTCGGCGCGCTGCAGCATGTAGTCGGTGATCTCGGCGGTCTCGCCGCGCACCTCCAGCTGCAGGACCGCCGTGTCGGCGATCACGTTGCGTCCCGATCCGGCGTGCAGGGTGCCCACGTTCACCCGCGACCGCCCCGCCCGGTGGCGGGAGATGCCGTAGAGCCCGAGCACGGCCGTCGCCGCGCCAAGCAGCGCGTTGCGCCCGGCTTCCGGGTTGCCGCCCGCGTGCGCGGCCTGGCCGCGGAACGTCGCGTCGAGCTTGGCGCTGGCGAGATGGCCGAACACGTCGGGGCGGAAGCTGCGGCTCGGCACGCCGGTGCCCAAATGGATGGCGATGAAATGGTCCACGTCGTCGACCACGCCGGCCTTCACCATGGGCAGCGCGCCGCGGCCGCCTTCCTCCGCCGGCTGGAAGATGAACTTCACGGTGCCGGCAAGCTGCTCCCGCATGCCGCCCAGCACCTCCGCCACCGCTAGCCCGATGGCCGTGTGGGCGTCGTGCGCACAGGAGTGCATCACGCCGGGATGGGCGGACGCGAAGCCCTCGCGTGCCGGCAGGTGCGCCTGGGTGTCGTCCTCCAGGATCGGCAGCGCGTCCATGTCCACCCGGAGCGCGACCACCGGGCCCGGCGCGGACCCCCTGAGCGTGCCCATCACCGCGGTGTGGCCGCCGGCCAGAGCGGGCAGGAATTCCGCCGGCGCGCCCTCGGCCTCGGCCCGGCGATAGGCCTGCTCGAGTTCGGCTTCCGGCGGCAGGCCGACCCGGCTGGCGCTGTCCATCACCTCCCGCCCGAGCTGCACGCCGAGGCCGAGCTCGTGCAGCCGCCGGGCGACCAGGCTGGCGGTGCGGAATTCCGTCAGCCCCAGTTCCGGATGGCGGTGCAGGTCGCGGCGCAGCGCGATCGCGCGGGCGGCGGCGGCGGCAAGGGCGGCGGCGGCAGGATCGGGTGCGGTCATGGGACGGTGCTTTCGATGGTGGCCGGGGCGGGCGGGACGCCAGGCTTCCGCCGGCGGCGGTAATGCGGGTCGAGCACGTCGCGCACCCAGTCCCCGATCAGGTTCTCGCACAGGACCAGCAGGACCAGCGCCAGTCCCGGCAGCACCGAGGGCCACCAGGCGCCGCTGAACAGGTACTGGTAGCCCTGCGCGATGCGCAGCCCGAGCGAGGGCGTGGTGACGGCGACGCCGAGACCGAGGAACGAGAGCGACGCTTCCAGCTCCACCGCGCGCGGAATGTCGACCGAGACCTGCACGAACAGGGGCCCGAGCACGTTCGGCAGCAGGTGACGGAAGATCACCCGCAGCCGGGAGGCCCCGAGCAGCCGCGCCGCCAGCACGTAGTCCTTCTGCCGTTCGGCCATCACGCTTGCGCGTACCAGGCGGGCATATTGCGCCCAGCCGACGAGGCCGATCACCAGGATGACCTTGCCGAGGCCGCGCCCGGTCAGCGCCAGCACGGCGAGCGCGATCAGCACGACCGGGATCGACAACTGGATATCCACCAGCCGCATCAGCACCGCGTCGAACCAGCCCTCGCCGGCGGCGCCGGCGAGCAGCCCCGCCACGCCGCCCAGCACCACGCTGATCGCGACCGAGACGATGCCGGCGAGCAGGCTGACCCGCAATCCGTAGATCATGTTGGAGGCGACGTCCCGGCCCAGCCCGTCGGTCCCCAGCGGGTAGCGCCAGCTGCCCCCCTGCACCCAGGCGGGCGGGGTCAGCCGCATCAGCAGGCTTTGCTGCTCCGGGTCGTGCGGCGCGATCAGCGGCGCGAACACCGCCGCCAGCACCAGCAGCAGCAGGATGACGGCGGGGGCGGCCGGCGGGCGGGAGAACCTACCCATGGCGGCGCACCCGCGGGTCGAGCACCCCGTAGGCGACGTCGACCAGGAAGTTGATCGTCACGAACATCGCCGCCACCACGAGCACGTAGGCGAGGATGATCGGGAAATCGAGCCGGTACAGCGCCTGCAGCGCCATCCGGTTCATTCCCGGCAGCGCGAAGATCGTTTCGGTGATCACGGCGCCGGCGAACAGTTGTCCGAACTGCAGGCCGAACACCGTCACCAGCGGCAGCAGCGCCGTGCGCAGCGCGTGCTTCAGGATCACCACCGGCTCGGACACGCCTTTGGCGCGCGCGGTCCGCACGTGGTTCTGGCTCAGCGTCTCAAGCAGGGTGCTGCGCACCAGCCGGGTGAACAGCGCGATGCGGAAGAAGGCGAGCGTGCAGGCCGGCATCACGTAGTGCCGCAGCCCGCCGGCGCCGGATGCCGGCAGGATGTTGAACGCGACGCTGAAGACGTAGATCAGCAGGATGCCGAGGAAGAAGGTGGGCACCGAGGACCCGAGCACCGAGAGGCTGCGCAGCAGGCGGTCCGCCAGCCGGTCCGACCGGACCGCCGCCCAGATGCCGAAGGGCACGCCGAGCACGACGGCGATGCCGATCGACAGCCCGACCAGTTCCAGGGTGACCGGCACACGCTCCAGGATGAGGCGCATGGCCGGCTGGCCGCTATAGTACGAGACGCCGAGATTGCCGTGCAGCACCCCCGCCAGATAGCGGACGTACTGCACGGCCAGGGGTTGGTTCAGGCCCAGCGCGGCCCGCAGGATCGCCCGCTCGTGCGCGTTCATCTGTTGCGGCGCCAGCACGGCGATGGGATCGCCGGTGGCGTGGATCAGCAGGAACACGAGGCTGACCACCACCCACAAGGTGAACAGCGCCTGCGAGGCCCGCGTGAGCAGGAATCGACCCATCGCGGAGGGCTATTTCTCCGCCATCGGCCTGCGCTGCATCTGCCAGGCCAGGATCAGCCCATCCGGACGCTCCTGCCACGCGATGTCGTTTGCGACGCCGGCGATCTCGTCCTGGTAGTAGAGCGGGATGTAGGCGATGTCCTTCCGGTCGGCGAGCGCGTAGGCCTGACGTTCCAGCTTGACGCGGGTGGCGTCGTCGAAGCTGCTGCTCGCCCTGGCGATCAGCGCATCGCCCGCCTTGCTGCAGTAGTGCTCGCGGTTGACGTGGCCGAAGCCGAGCGTCTTGTCCCGGCAATGGAACATCGAGTTCCAGGTGGAAAGCGGGTCGATGCTGCCCCAGCCGGCGAGGTACATTGTGAAGTCGCCGCGGTTCATCTGCGGGAAGAACACCGCCTTCGGGATCGCGTTCACCTTCACGGTGATCCCGACCTCCTGCAGCATTCCGGCCAGCGCCTGCGCGACCAGCTGGTCTTCGAGATAGCGGTCGTTGGTCGCATCCAGGCGCACGGTGAAGCCGTGCGGATACCCGGCCGCCGCCAGCAGCCGCTTCGCGTTCGCCAGGCTGTAGGGGAAGCGCTTCAGCGCGGGATCGTAGGATTCCATCAGCGGCGGCATGAACTGCGTCGCGATCGCGGCGGCGCCGTTGAAGATCTTGTCGCGCAGCAAGCCGATATCGATCGCCTCGTAGACCGCCTTGCGGACGCGCAGGTCGAGGAACGGGTTCTTCTTCCCCCGCTCCATGCCCTGGGACCCGGTCGCGCGCCAGTCGTCCATCGCCAGGTACATGGTGCGGTCGCCGGAGACCGACGTGATGTGCGCCCGGCCGCTGGTCTTCACCCGCCTGAAATCGTCCGGGTTGATCTTTTCGGCGATCTCGATCTGTCCCGACAGCAGGGCGGCCAGCCGGGTCGCCCCGTTCGGAATGCTCTCCAGCCGCACGAACCTGAACGCGACCGGCTTGCCCCAGTAGCCTTTCCAGGCTTGCAGTTCGAGGTGGTCCTCGGCGAGCCAGGACACGAACCGATAGGCGCCGGTGCCGATCGGATGGGCGGCGAAGGCGGTCCGCCCTTCCTTCTTGATCAGTGCTTCCGGCATCACCGGGATGCTCGACAGATGGACCGGAAACAGCGGATCCGGCCGGTTGAACGCGACGTCGATGGTGGTCGGGTTCACCACCTTGAAGCCGGTGACGTCGTTCACGAACTCCCGCATCTGCGATTTCGGATTGTTTGCCGCGTCCATGATGGACTGGCCGACATCCTCGGCCGTCATCGCCGTGCCGTTCTGGAACTCGACGCGCGCGCGGAGGGTGAGCTGCCAGGAAAGCGGGGAGAGACTCTTCCACGCCACGGCGATGCGCGGCATCGCCTTGCCCTGCGCGTTCAGAATGGTAATGGTATCGAATATATTGCGCTGCCACGATTCCGTGGTCGTCTCGCTGCGCATGATCGGGTCGAGCGTGGTCGCCCCGCCCTTGAACGCGACGACCAGGGGGTGTTGCGCGCTGTCGCCGATGGCCGCCCGTGCCGGCGGCACGGCCCACAGCAGGCTGCATGCGACCCCGCAGGCACCCAGCAGCCGGATGGTCCAGGATGGCATCGATCTTGTCCTTCGGTGGTTTTCGACGGGACGGCGCGGGTGCCGGCACGACCGGTCGGCATCCTGCGAAACCTTAGGCACATCGTCGCACGGCTTCAATCGCGCCGCCGCTCCTCCGGCGCTTCCGATGGGACGATGTCGTCGCGGATGCAGGCGCTGAACCGTCCCGGCGCCACTTCGCGCAGCACCGGCCGCGCGTCGGCGCAGGCCGGCAGCGCGTGGCGGCACCGGGTGCGGAACGGGCAACCGGAGGGCGGGTTTGCCGGGCTCGGCATGTCGCCTTCCAGCACGATGCGCCGCCGCGGGGCCGCCGGGTCGGGCACCGGCACCGCGGAGAGCAGGGCCGCCGTGTAGGGATGCAGCGGGCGTCGGCACAGCGCCCGGCTTTCCGCGATCTCCACGATATGGCCGAGATACATCACGGCGATGCGGTCGGCGATATACTCCACCACCGCAAGGTCGTGGGCGATGAACAGCAGGGTCAGCCCCAGCCGCTCCCGCAGATCGGCGAGCAGGTTCACCACCTGGGCCTGGATCGATACGTCGAGCGCCGAAACCGGCTCGTCGGCCACGATGAAGTCCGGTTCGCAGGCCAGCGCGCGGGCGATGCCGATGCGCTGGCGCTGGCCGCCGGAGAAGGCGTGCGGAAACCGTTGCATCGCCGCCGCCGGCAGCCCGACCATGGCGAGCAGCGCGGCCACCCGCTCCTGCCGCGCCGCGCGCGTCGGCGCCAGGCGGTGGATCAGCAACGGCTCGGCGAGCGCCTGCTCGATCGTGAGGCGCGGATTGAGCGCCGAGAACGGGTCCTGGAACACCAGCTGCATACGGCGCCGAAACGGCCGCAGTCCCGCCGCGTCCAGCCCGGCGATGTCGGTGCCGTCGAAGACGATGCGGCCGGCGTCGGGGGCGAGCGCACGCAGCACCGTGCGCCCCACCGTGGTTTTGCCGGAGCCCGATTCCCCCACCAGGCCCAGGATTTCGCCGCGTCCGATGGCGAAGCTCACGCCGTCCACCGCCCTTACCGCGCCGCCGCCGCGGCCGAACGGTCCGCGGCGCACCGGAAAGGTCTTGCGCAGGCCTTCGACCTCCAGCAGCACGTCGGTCATGCCGGCACCCCCGCCAGTGCCCGCCAGCGGGCGCAGCGGACCGCGTGGTCGGTGCTGCACGCCTCCATGGCCGGTACGGCGGCGTCGCAGGTGCCGGGCAGCGCGTGGGCGCAGCGCGGAGCGAAGCTGCAGCCTGCCGGCTGGCGGAACGGGCTCGGTGCCTCGCCGGGGATCGCTTCCAGCCGCGCCGGAGCGGCGCAGCCGGTGGACAGGCGCGGCACCGAGCGCAACAGCCCCTGGGTGTAGGGCATGCGCGGGGTGGCAAACAGCGCCGCGGTCGGCGCCTGCTCCACCACGCGGCCGGCATACATCACCGCCACCCGGTCGGCGATCTCCGCCACCACGCCGAGATGGTGGGTGATGAACAGCACCGCCATCCCGATCTCGCGCTTCATCCGCGCGATCAGATCGAGCACCTGGGCCTGGATCGTCACGTCGAGCGCGGTGCTGGGTTCGTCCGCGATCAGCAGGCGCGGGCGGCAGGCGAGCGCCATGGCGATCATCACCCGTTGCGCCATTCCGCCCGAAATCTGGTGAGGATAGGCGGAGAGCCGCGCGTCCGGGTCCGGGATGCCGAGCAGCGCCAGCATCTCGCCCGCCACGCGCAGCGCCGCCCGCCGCTCCTTGCCCTGGTGCAGGCGCACCGTCTCGGCGATCTGCTCGCCCAGCGTATAGACCGGATTGAGCGAACTCATGGGTTCCTGGAACACCATCGCGATCTCGTCGCCGCGGATGCGGCGCAGCGCGCGTGGCGGCAGGCGCAGCAGGTCGCGCACGTCGCCGTCACGGCCCCGGAACAGAACCCGGCCGCCGACGACTTCCCCGGGCGGGCGCGGAACCAGGCCCATGACCGCCAGGCTGCTGACCGACTTGCCGGACCCGGATTCGCCGACCACGGCGAGCGTCTCCCCCTCGCGGACCTCGAAGCTCACGCCGTCGACGGCGTCGGCGATCCCCTCGTCGGTGCTGAACCGGACCCGCAGGTCCTGCACGCTCAGCAAGGGCGTCGTTGTTGCGGCCATGGTCGGGGAGCGACGCTATCGGCCTCCTCAGGGAGCGTCAAACCGGCCGCCGCGGCGGTCGTGTCCGTGTTTGCAGGTCGGCGCCGGCCGGTTGCCGGGTTCGATCGCCTGCGGAACCGGGGGGCGGCGCGATCACCCGGGCAGACGCGGCGGCGGCGCCTGCTATACTGGTCGGGCGACCGCCACGCCGCGACCGCATTCGGGGAGGATCTTCATGCGTCCGCCGTTCCGCCACCTGCTGGCGCTGGCCTTGGCCTGCGCCGCACCTGGACTTGCCGCCGCGGCTGCCCCGCTTCCTGCGGCCGCGTCGACCGCTGCGCCGGCGCCCGCCGCCCCGTCGCCCGCTGCCCCGTCGCCCGTTGCCCCGCCGCCGGCACCGATGCCGCATCCGTTGCATCCGTTCTCGGTGATCACGTTTGCCGGCGGCACCGACCTGCCGTTGTGGGTGGCGGAGCGGCAGGGATATTTCGCCAAGCAGGGGCTTGACGTGCATATCACCTACACGCCCGGTTCCATCTACCAGATGTCGAATCTGATCGCCGGCAGGTACGACCTGGCGATGACGGCGCTCGACAATGTCGTGGCCTATGACGAGGGCCAGGGCGAATGGCCGGTGCCGGCCAATCCCGACGTCGTCGCGGTGCTCGGCGCGGACGACTATTTCCTCTCCCTGGTGGCGCAGAAACCCGACACGACGATCGAGAGCCTGAAGGGCAAGACGCTGTCGGTGGACGCACTCACCACCGGCTTCGCCTTCGTGCTGGAAGACCTGCTCGCCAAGCACGGCATCCAGCCGGGCGACGTGAAATTCGAAAAGAAAGGCGGGGTGCTGTACCGCTATCTCGACATGCTGAAGGACCAGAACGACGCGGCGACGATCCAGATCACGCCGTTCGATCTGTTGAGCGAGGCGCACGGCATGAACGTGCTGGCGCGGGTCAGCGACGCGCTGGGGCCGTATATGGGCGAGGTGGCGGCGGTGCGCCGCGCCTTCGCGGTGACCCACCGCGAGGAGGTCATCGGCTTCATCCGCGCCTACAAGGAGGCGATCGACTGGCTCTACAAGCCGGCAAATCGCGGCGTCGCGGCGGCGATCCTGGTGGCGCACCTGCGGTCGATGACGCCGCCGCTGGCCGAGCAGACGTTGAACATCCTGCTTGCGCCCAAGGACGGGTTCATCCGCAACGTCACGCCGGACATGGACGGCGTGAAGCTCGTGCTGACCTTGCGGACAAAATACGGTACGCCGCACAAGGTGCTGGACAATCCGATGAAGTATCTCGATCTGTCGTATCTGAACGCGGCGCTGCACTGACGGGGGAGGTGGTCATGGATTTCGGCATCGCGGTTCCGAGCGCGGCAGATTCCTGGAAGATCGTCGCCCGGGCGGAGGAACTCGGCTTCACCCACGCCTGGTTCTACGACACCCAGATGCTGTGCGCCGACTGTTTCGTCGCGATGGCCGCGGCGGCGGTGCACACGCGGCGCATCCGCCTCGGCACCGGGGTCCTCGTACCGTCCAACCGCATCGCGCCGGTCGCCGCCGGCGCCTTCGCGTCGCTGAACGCGCTGGCGCCGGGACGGATCGATTTCGGCGTCGGCACGGGCTTCACCGCGCGCCGGGCGATGGGCTTCCCGGCCATGACCCTGAAGGCGATGGAGACGTACATCCGGCAGGTGATGGGCCTGCTCGCTAACGAGACCGTGGCCTTCGAGATGGAGGGCGCCGCGCATCCGGTGCGGTTCCTCAACCCGGAGCTTGGCCTGATCAACACGCGCGATCCGGTCGGACTGCACGTATCGGCCTACGGCCCGCGCTCGCGCGCGTTGACCGCGAAACTCGGGGCCGGCTGGCTGAACTTCATCGGCGTGCCGAGTTCGGGCGGCGCCGAACTGGCGGCGATGCAGGCGGCCTGGGCCGCTGCCGGGCATGCGTCCGCGGCATTGCAGGCGACCGCCTTTGCCCTGGGCTGCATCCTGGAACCCGGCGAGCCGTTCGATTCGCCCCGCGCGCTCGCGGAAGCCGGCCCGCGCGCCGCTGTTCTGCTGCATCGGGCGGCCGACGAGGCCATTGCGGGGCTGCCCAACACCTCCAAGGTGCCGGATGCAGTGGCCGAGGAAGTCGCCGGCTATGTCGCGCTCGCCCGCGGCTTCGCGCCGGCGGAGGCGCGCTATCTGCAGAACCATCGCGGCCATCTGCTGTTCGTGAAGCCGGAAGAGCGGCCCTTCGTCACCGCCGAACTGATCCGCCAGACGACGTTCACCGGCACCTCGGACGTGTTGCGGGATCGTATCGGCGCGCTGCGCGACGCCGGCTACACGCAGTTCGCGATCCAGATCCTGCCGGGACGCGAGCAGGCGATCGAGGGCTGGGGGCGCATCCGCGCCGCATTCTGACGGCGCCGACTGCGGCATTTCGCCAACACGGCAAGACGGTTCGGCGACGCCTGTCGATTTTGCCATTGACGAATCGGGATGCTTGGCGGTTTGTCGGCAGGATGGACGTTCCGAACGCCGAAACCGTCGATCTGCCCAACGGTCCGACGCAGGTCGCGTGGCGGCGCAGCAGCCGCGCGCGCCGCGTGAGCCTGCGCATCGACCCGCGTGATGGCACCGTGGTGGTGACGTTGCCAAATCGTGCCGGACGCAACGCCGGCGTCGCCTTGCTGATGACCCATGCGGACTGGGTTGCCGACCGGTTGGCCGCGCTGCCCAGCGCGGTTCGGTTCGCCGATGGCGCCACCGTGCCGTTTCTCGGCCGGCCGCATCGCATCCGTCACCTGCCGGCGGCCCGCGGCGTGGCTTGGTGCGACGGCGACGAGATCTGCGTGACCGGGCGTGCGGAATTCCTGCCCCGGCGGCTCGCGGATTTCCTCCGCGCCGAGGCGTTGCGGCGCCTGCGCGCCGCCGCGCTGGCGAAGGCGGCGCTGATCGGCATGATCCCAAAACGGATCACCGTGAAGGACACACGGAGCCGCTGGGGGAGCTGCGCCGCGGACGGCTCGATCGCCTTCTCCTGGCGGCTGGTGATGGCGCCCGAGTTCGTGCAGGACTACGTCGCCGCGCATGAAGTGGCGCATCTGCGGCACATGGACCACGGCCCGCGCTTCTGGGCGCTGGTGGAGCGGCTGACGCCGCACACCGGCGCGGCGGTGCCGTGGTTGCGGGGCGAAGGGGTGCGGTTGCTGCGGGTCGGCTGAACCGATCAGCCGAGCAGCGCCGGCAACTGCCGGGTGAGCACGCCGTCCGGCTTTTGCAGCTCCAGAACGATAGTGAAGTGGTCGGCCCCGGCCACCGGGATCAGCGCGCCCGGGGCGTGCGCCGCCGCGCGCCGTGCGTGCAGGTCGCGGCTGTCGGCGACCAGCGGTGGCAGTTCCGCGGTGCCGTAGGCGATCGCCAGCGGTTTCTGCACCACCGGCAGGCGCAGCGGCGACAGCGCGGCGATTTCGCCGTCGGTCAGCATCAGCTTGTCGTTCAGATAGGTATCGCGGATCGGCCCGAGCTCGAACACGCCGGAGATCGCGAGCCCGGCCGCCACGGCCGGATGGCTCATGGCCAGCGCCGTCAGATGCCCGCCGGCCGACCAGCCGGAGAGCACGAGCTTGCCGCCGATGCCGTGCGCCGGCCCGTGCGTTGCGAGCCAGTCGAGCGCGGTGGTCACTTCCTCGGCGATCTCGGTCAAGGACGCGTCGGGTGCCAGGGTATAGCTGGGCAGGGCGGCGGACCAGCCGCGTGCGTGCGGGCCTTCGATCAGGCAGGCGAACTGCTCGCGCGAATTGCGCTGCCAGTAGCCGCCGTGGAGAAACACCAGGCAGGGTGCCGCCGGATCAGCGGCCGGATAGAGATCGATCCGGTTGTTCGGTCGCGGACCATAGGCCAGGTCCAGCTTTTCGTCGTGCGCCGCGCGGAACACCGCCGAGCGCGCCTCACGCTCGGCGTTCAGCGACGGGCTGTCGGCGACGGCGGCGGAGTTGTTGTACGACGCGTCGCGTTCGGCGCGGCCCAGGGTACCCCAGAGATACCGATGTCCGAGGCAGCGATCTTCCATGTTTCGGCTCCTTGTTTCGGCGCCGGCTTAGCATCGGTCGCCGCCGGCTTCCATATGGGCGGTGGCGGTTTCCACCGGCCGGGCGGCCGCGGGGCCGGCCCGTCCCGGGTTCGGCCCCGGCCGCCCGCGGCCTCGCCTTAATGCCGATCGCCCGTTATGACCACGCAAGACGGGGGCTCGGGCCCCCCAAGACGGTCATACGGGAGCACCCCATGAACCTGCGCGTCGCCGTGCAGATGGATCCGATCGAGAGCGTCAGCATCGATGCCGACTCGACCTTCGCGTTGATGCTGGAAGCCCAGGCCCGCGGCCATGCGCTGTGGCACTACGAGGTGCGGCACATGGCGTTGCACGAAGGCGCGCCGGGCGGCGCGGGGCGGCTGTTCGCACGCGGCCGGCCGGTCACGGTGCAGCGGGTGGCCGGCGCGCATTACGCGTTCGGCCCGCCCGAGCGGCTCGACCTCGGCGCGATGGACGTGGTGCTGATGCGCCAGGACCCGCCCTTCGACATGGCCTACATCACCGCGACCCACCTGCTGGAGCACATCCATCCCCGGACGCTGGTGGTGAACGACCCCGCTTCGGTGCGCAACGCGCCGGAAAAGCTGCTGGTGACGCATTTCCCGGAACTGATGCCGCCGACCCTGATCACCTGGGACATCGAGGCGATCCGGGCGTTCCGTACGCAATACGAAGACATCATCGTCAAGCCGCTGTTCGGCAACGGCGGGGCAGGGGTGTTCCGCATCAAGCCGGATGACGAGAACCTGGCCTCCCTGCTGGAGATGCATTTCGCCCGCTCGCGCGAGCCGCTGATGATCCAGCGCTACGAGCCGGCGGTGCGGCAGGGCGACAAGCGCATCATCCTGGTCGACGGCGAGCCGATGGGCGCGATCAACCGGGTTCCCGCCGTGGGCGAGGCGCGATCCAACATGCATGTCGGCGGCCGGGCCGAGAAGTGCACGATGTCGGCGCGCGATCGCGCGATCTGCGCCGCGATCGGCCCGACCCTGCGCGAGCAGGGGCTGCTCTTCGTCGGCATCGACGTGATCGGGGACTACCTCACCGAGATCAACGTGACCTCGCCCACCGGCATCCAGGAGATCGACCGGTTCGACGGCGCCTGCCTGGAAGCGGCGATCTGGGACCGGATCGAAGCAAAGGTGGCCGCTTCGGCGTAAGGCATCGTCGGCCAATAAGTGCGTCAGCATGCCGACAAAGATGCCGATCAACACGAAGTGTTAGGGCCCGTTCGACATCGCTGATCGATTCGATGGTTGTCGAACGGGCCCTAAGCGCGCGGCGCGGCGGCGTTCCACCGCCGCGCCACGCGACCGGTCATTGCTCTGCCCCTTATGTGGCGCTATCTTGCCCAAATCATGGGCATGTGTCGTTCGCAAACCACAGCGTCGGGACCCGCGCCGCGCGGCCTTGCGCCGATCGCGTTCAGCCGGGGCGCGTCGCCCTCTCCCGCGCTCGCCTCGATCGCGCTGGGAGGGGGCGTGCGGATCGATACCCCGGTCATCCTGGCGCCGATGTCCGGCGTCACCGACCTGCCGTTCCGCCGCCTCGCCAAGCAGCAGGGCGCCGGGATGGTGGTCTCGGAGATGATCGCCTCCTGGGCGATGATCCGTGAGAACCGCAACACGCTGCGCATGGCCGAGGTGGACGGCGCCGGCGGCATCAGCGCCGTGCAACTCGCCGGCTGCGAGCCGCGGGCGATGGCCGAGGCCGCCCGGCTCGCGGTGGACCGCGGCGCCGACCTCATCGACATCAATTTCGGCTGCCCGGTGAAGAAAGTGGCGGTCGGCCAGTCCGCCGGCTCCGCCCTGATGCGTGACGAGGCCGCCGCCGGCGCGATCCTGGAGGCGACGGTGCGGGCGGTGAACGTGCCGGTCACCCTCAAGATGCGCACCGGCTGGGACCATGCGACCCGCAACGCGCCGCGGCTCGCGCGCATCGCCGAGGCGGCCGGCATCCGCATGGTCACCGTGCATGGCCGCACCCGCCAGCAATTCTACAACGGCACCGCCGACTGGGATTTCATCGCCGAGGTGAAGCAGGCCACCCGCCTGCCGGTGATCGTGAACGGCGACATCCTGACCGAGGACGACGCGGCCGAAGCGCTCGCCCGATCCGGTGGCGACGGGGTGATGATCGGGCGCGGGTGCTACGGCCGCCCCTGGTTCCCCGCCCAGGTGGCGCAGTTCCTGCGGAGCGGGAAGCGCCAGGCCGAGCCCTCGCTGGCGGCGCAGAAAGCCCTGCTGGTCGCGCATTACGCGGCGATGCTGAGCCATTTCGGCACCGAGGCCGGGCTGCGCCTCGCGCGCAAGCATCTCGGCTGGTATTCGCGCGGGCTGCCCGGCTCGGCCGAATTCCGCGCCACGGTGAACGGGTTGAGCGAGGTGCCCGCGGTGCTTGCCTTGATCGACCGCTTCTATGATCGGCTGATCGCCGCCGGCGCCGTCCGCACCCCGCCGGCCCGCGATCCGGTGCCCGCCGCCGAGGCGGCCTGAGTGAGCGGCGCCGTCGCCAGCCGGCTGCGGGCGGCGATCGGCCGGGTGCGCGAGCGGCCCGCGGGTCCGGACGCGGCGGCGCTGCTGAGCGCCCTGCCGGTGCCGATGGTGGTGCTGGACGCCGAGAACCGGTTCCGCTTCGCCAACCACGCCGCCGAACAGTTCCTCGGCGTCTCCACCGCCCATCTCGCGCAACTGCGGCTGACCGACCTGGTGCCGGCGGACAACCCGCTGTTCCTGCTGCTCGATCAGGTGCGCACGCACGAAGCGACCGTCTCCGACCACGACCTCACCCTGGAAAGCCCGCGCCTGCACAAGCCCGGCATCACCGTGCAGGGTGCGCCACTGCCCGAAGAGCCGGGGTCGCTGGTGCTGGTGTTGCAGGACGCCTCGGCTGCCCGGGCGCTGGACCGGCAGCTCGCGTTCCGGGGCGCGGCGCGCAGCGTCACCGGCATGGCGGCGATCCTGGCGCATGAGGTGAAAAACCCGCTCTCGGGCATCCGCGGTGCCGCGCAACTGCTGGAATCCACCGTCGCCCCCG
>JAGWSV010000291.1 GCA_028869315.1 Rhodospirillales bacterium | reverse complement strand
GTCCTGCGAACCGCCCGCTCCGACATCTCCATTCGCCGCAAGCGAAAACGCTCCGGCTGGTCCGACGCGTTCGCCCGATCCGTCCTCGGCCAAATGCGATAGGCCTGGTGCGCGAAGGCAGCGGCATGGACCACCGGGATCGCCTGTGCTACCCGGCTTCCCATGTCCGATGTGGAATCAAGGCCGCTCATCGCGGTCCTCAACGGCCCCAACCTCAACATGCTCGGCCTGCGGCAGCCGGAGCTTTACGGCGCCGCCACGCTCGACGATGTGGAGCAGCTCTGCGCCGAAACCGGCGATCAGTTCGGTCTCGCGATCGATTTCCGCCAGACCAATGGCGAGGGGGAGCTGGTGTCCTGGGTGCAGGAATGCCGGGGCCGGGCCGCGGGGATCGTCATCAACCCGGCCGGCTACACCACGACCTCGATCGCGCTGATGGATGCGCTGCTGTCGGCCGAGCTGCCGGTGATCGAGGTCCATATTACCAACATCCACCGGCGGGAGGAGTTTCGTCAGCACTCCTTCGTCTCCAAGGCTGCGGTCGGCGTCATCGCCGGCCTGGGCATTCAGGGCTACGCTCTGGCCCTGACCGCCATGGCCAATCTCGTAGGGGTTGAAGAATGAGCCGCGTCCCCATGGACCCGGATGCGATTCGCGCCCTGGCCGCGATCCTGACCGAAACGGGACTGACCGAGATCGAAATCGCGGAGAAAGACAGCCGCATCCGCGTCGTCCGCGCCCCTGTGCCGGTGGAGGGCGCGGCCCTGGTCACCCGCGTGGCGGCGCCCGCCCCCGCACCCGCAGCTCCGGCGGCCGTTCCTGCGGCGACGGAGGCCGCCAATCATCCGGGCGCCGTGACCAGCCCGATGGTCGGGGTGGCCTATCTGTCCCCGGAACCCGGATCGGCCCCGTTCGTCAGCGTCGGCCAGTCCGTCTCGGCCGGGCAGACCCTGCTGCTGATCGAGGCGATGAAGACCTTCAACCAGATCAAGGCCCCCAAAGCCGGTACCGTCAGCCGCATCCTCGTCGCCTCCGGCTCCCCGGTGGAGTATGGCGAGGTCCTGATGATACTGGAATGACCCCCGGGGGAATGACGTGTTCCAGAAGGTCCTGATCGCCAATCGCGGCGAAATCGCGCTTCGCATCCAGCGCGCCTGCCGCGAGCTTGGCATCCGCACCGTCGCGGTGCACTCCACCGCGGATTCGGAAGCCATGCATGTGCGCCTGGCGGACGAGAGCGTGTGCATCGGCCCGCCGGCGGCGAAGGACAGCTACCTCAACATCCCCGCCATCCTGTCCGCAGCCTCCATCACCGGCGCCGACGCGATCCATCCTGGCTATGGATTTCTCTCCGAAAACGCCCGGTTCGCGGAAATGGTGGAAGCGCACGGCCTGACCTTCATCGGCCCGTCGCCCGCGCATATCCGCATGATGGGCGACAAGATCGCCGCCAAGGCGGCAATGGGCGGCCTCGGCGTGCCGCTGGTCCCGGGCTCGGACGGCGAAGTGCCCGACCTCGCGACCGCGCGCGACGTCGCGGGACGCATCGGCTACCCGGTCCTGATCAAGGCCGCCGCCGGCGGCGGTGGGCGCGGCATGAAAGTGGCGCAGTCCCCGTCCGACCTGGAGGACGCATTCCGCCTCGCGCGCACCGAATCTGCCGCCGCCTTCGGCAACGATGCCGTCTACATGGAGAAATACCTCGACCGCCCGCGCCATATCGAATTCCAGGTGATGGCGGACGCGCATGGCGCGGTGGTGCATTTCGGCGAGCGGGATTGCTCCCTGCAACGCCGCCACCAGAAGCTGCTGGAGGAAGCCGGCTCCCCCGCACTCACGCCCGCCGCGCGGGACCACATGGGCGCGACCGTTACCGCTGCGCTCACCAAGCTCGGCTACCGCAACGCCGGCACGCTCGAATTCCTCTACCAGGACGGGCAGTTCGCGTTTATCGAAATGAACACGCGCCTGCAGGTGGAGCACCCGGTCACCGAGATGGTCTGCGGCATCGACCTCGTGCGTGAACAGATCCGCATCGCCGATGGGGAGACGCTGGGCTACCAGCAGTCGGACATCCGCTTTGCCGGCCATGCGATCGAGTGCCGCATCACCGCCGAGGACCCGGACAGCTTCCTCCCGTCCCCCGGCCGGGTCGCGGCGTTCCACGCCCCGGGCGGGCTCGGGGTGCGGGTCGATTCCGCGCTCTACGCCGGCTACGTCGTGCCGCCCTATTACGACAGCATGGTGGCGAAGCTGATCGTGCACGCGCCCACCCGGGCCGCCGCGATCTCCCGGCTGCGCCGCGCGCTCGACGAATTCGCGGTACTCGGGATCGAGACGACCCTGGCACTGCACCGCCGAATCGTCGACGATCCCGGGTTCCAGCGTGGCGACTACACGATCCACTGGCTGGAGCAGTTCGTGGGAGACCCCACTGGCTGAGCCGGCAGGCCTTCGCGCGTTCTCGCCGCTCGCCTATAACGCCCGCCGCCGCCCGGCCCGCCGTCGATCACGGGCCGCCGACCTCGGGCCCCTGGCTCATGGTGACTGACAAGGACGCTAGCCGCGCGATGATGTATTTCAGCCGCCTCAAGACCACGATCATCCTGGGTATCTGCCTGCTCGGGGGGGTGCTGTGCGTCCCGAACATGATGTCCGCACCGGCGCCCTGGCTGCCGTGGCGCACCGTGCATCTCGGGCTCGACCTGCAAGGGGGCAGCTACCTGCTCATGCAGGTCGACATGAAAGCGGTGGTGAAGGAGCGGCTGAACGGCCTGCTCGACGGGGTGCGCCAGGCGCTGCGGAACGCCTCGGCGAGCAACCCGATCTTCTATCGTTCGCTCACCGCCGACCTCGCGCACCACCAGGTGCTGCTGCGGCTGCGCGATCCGGCCCAGCTCAGCGCCGCGCTGCGGGTGCTGCATCCGCTGATCAGCATCGATCCGCAGACGCGCGTCGCCGACATCGAGATCGCGAGCGAGCCCGACGGCGCCGTCACCCTCACCCTGTCGCCGGTCGCCCTCAACAATCGCGCGACGGCGGCGGTGCAGCAGTCGATCGAAATCGTCCGCCGACGAATCGACGCCACCGGGGTCGTCGACCCGCAGATCACCCGAGAAGGCAGCTCGCGGATCGTGGTGCAGCTGCCAGGCATCGGCGATCCGGACCGGATCAAGCAGTTGCTCGGCAAGACCGCCCACATGACCTTCCAGCTGGTTGACGAACAGGCCGCCCCCGGCGCGACGCCGCCGCCCGGCGTGTCGTTCCTGCCGATGCAGGATGATCCGAAGCAGAAAATCGCGGTCTACGACCGGGTGGACGTGGACGGCGGCGACCTGACCAACGCCAGCGCCGGTACCGATCAGCAGAACGGCCAATGGGTGGTGAATTTCACCTTCAACTCCGTCGGCGCCCGGCGCTTCGGGGACATCACCCGCACCCATGTGGGCCGCCGGTTCGCGATCGTGCTGGACGGCAAGGTGCTCAGCGCGCCGGTGATCCGCGAGCCGATTCTCGGCGGTTCCGGCCAGATCAGCGGCAACTTCACCGCCGCCTCGGCCTCCGACCTCGCGCTGCTGCTGCGTGCCGGCGCGCTGCCAGCCCCGCTCACGGTGGTGGAGCAGAACTCGATCGGGCCCGAGCTTGGGGCGGATTCAATCCGCGCCGGTGCCATCGCGCTGGGCGCCGGCTTCCTGCTGGTCGTCGGATTCATGGGCGTGTTCTACGGGATGTTCGGCTGGTTCGCGAACCTCGCCCTCGTGGTGAACCTGGTTCTGATGCTTGCGGTGATGTCGCTGCTGCAAGCAACGCTGACTTTGCCCGGCATGGCCGGCATCCTGCTCACTCTGGGCATGGCGGTGGACGCGAACATCCTGATCAACGAGCGCATCCGCGAGGAACAGAAGAACGGACGACCGCCGCTTGCAGCGCTGGAGCACGGGTTCCAGCGCGCCTACCGCACCATCTTCGATTCCAACGCAACCACGTTCCTGGCCCACGTGATGCTGTTCGTCTTCGGCTCCGGCCCTGTGCGGGGATTTGCCGTGACCATCACGATCGGCATCGCCACCAGCCTGTTCACCGCCTGGATGCTGACCCGGCTCCTGGTGTCGCGCTGGTATATCGCCGTCCGCCCGCGCCTGTTGCCGGTGTAAGCCCCATGCTGTTCTCCCGTCTCCTTCGTCCGATGTTCCGGCTGGTTCCGGACGGCACCCGCATCCGGTTCATGCGCGGGCGCTACATGGGGCTGATCGTCTCGGCGATCCTGTCGACCGCCTCGCTCGTCCTGTTCTTCCATCCCGGCCTGCATCTGGGGATCGACTTCTCGGGCGGCATCGTGATGCAGGTGAAGACGCCGGGGCCTGCCGATTTCGGCAAGATCCGCGCCGCGCTCACCGCGGAAAATCTCCCACAGCAAGGCGTGCAACGCTTCGGTGCGGCCGATCAGGTGCTGATCCGGCTCGGCGTGCAGCCGACCGCGCAGGCGACCGATGCGGCCGTGACCAAGGTCCGCGCGGCGCTGGCCAAGGTGGTTCCGGGGGCAAAAATCCTCCGCACCAACGCAATCGGCGCCGCCGTCTCCGCCCAGTTGCTGCGCAACGGCGTCCTGGCGCTGGTGATCAGCCTGGCGATGATCCTGGTCTATATCTGGTTCCGGTTCGAATGGCAGTTCGCCGTGGGGGCCGTGGTCACCCTGGTGCTGGACATCACCAAGACGATCGGCTTCCTCGTGCTCACGCGGTTCGATTTCGACCTGGTGATGGTGGCGGCGATCCTGACCGTGCTCGGCTACTCCACCAACGACAAGGTGGTGGTCTACGACAGGGTGCGCGAAAACCTGCGCAAATACAAAACCATGCCGCTGCGCGAACTGATCGATCTGTCGATCAACGAGACGCTGAACCGCACCCTGGGCACCTCGATGACGGTGTTCCTGGCGTCGCTGCCGCTGGCGCTGTTCGGCGGCGAATCCATCTCCGGCTTCGCCTGGGTGATGCTGTTCGGCATCGTCGTCGGCACCTCGTCCTCGATCTTCATCGCCGCGCCGATCCTGCTGTTCCTGGGAGAACACCGGCTGCGCCGGGAGGCCGCACCGGTCGCCCAGGCTCATGTGCGCGCGAAGCCGGCGCCGGCCGCGTCCACGACCGGCAACGTCGCGGGCCAGGCGGGCAAGCCGCCGGGGAGCACCGCCTCCACGGCATCCCCCAAGGGGGGGACGCCTGCTGAGCCGGGCAAGGGCCGCAAGCCCGTTCAGGCCGCACGCGGGTCGCGATCGGGGCAGCGCTGAGGCTGCCCCGATCGCAACCATCAGGCGACGCCGAAATCGATCAACTGACGCACCGGTGCGCCGGATTTCAACCTTGCAAATCCCTCGTTGATCTCGGCCAGCTTCAACCGTCCGGAGAGAAGGTGGTCGAGCTTCAGCTTGCCCTGCTGCCACAGCGACAGTAGCCGTGGCATGTCGACGCGGAACCGATTGCCGCCCATCGAGGTGCCCTGGATCTTGCGGTCGCGCAGGAAATCGGCCCCGTGTAGCTCGATCTTGGTGCCGAACGGGATCATGCCGATGATCGTCGCGGTACCACCAGGACGCAACATGGCGAAGGACTGCTCGGCAGTCGCCTTGGTGCCGATCGCCTCGAAGGAATAGGGAACGCCGCCGCCGGTCAGGTCCTTCACCGCCGCCACCGCATCCGCGTTGGAAGCGTTGATCGTGTCCGTCGCCCCCATCTGTTTCGCCAGTTCGAGCTTGGAGGCCACGGTGTCGATGGCGATGATCCGCTCTGCTCCGGCGATCGCCGCGCCGTTGACCGCCGACAGCCCGATGCCGCCGCACCCGATCACCGCGACCGTGCTGCCCGGCTCGACCTTGGCGGCGTGGAACACCGCACCGACCCCGGTCATCACGCCACAACCGATCAAGGTAGCACGGTCGAGCGGGATCGTCGGGTCGATCTTCACCACCGCGTGCTCGTGGACCAGCATCTGTTCGGCGAACGCCGAAAGGTTGAAGGCCTGGTTGAGCACCTCGCCCTTCCAGCGCAGCCGCCGCGCCGCGCCGGGCAGCAGCTTCACCTCGGTATTCTCGCACAAATTCGGATGTCCGGTGACGCATTGGGCGCACTCGCCGCAGAACACCGACAGGCAGGTGATGACGTGATCACCCGGCCTCACGTAGGTCACGTCCTCCCCCACGGCTTCCACCACCGCCGCGCCCTCGTGACCCAGCACGCAGGGAAGCGGGAACGGATAGAGCCCTTCGATGAAATGCAGGTCGGAGTGGCAGAGCCCGGCGAAGGCGGTGCGCAGCAGCACCTCCCGCCGCCTGGGCTTCTCGATCTCGACGGTCTCGATCGCGAGCGGCGCATTTACCTCGTGCAACACCGCAGCTTGCATGGGTTCCCTCCTGTTTCAGCCGTTACCGCGTGGCCAGGAAGGAAGTCTGCGCGCGAAGTGCGGCCAGGACCAGTCCTGTCGGCGACCGGCAAAGCGGGAACCGGCAAGACGACAGAAACGGCCCGCACTTCGCCGGTTGCCCGGCCTGCCGCCGCTGGGTCAGCGTGCCCCCGATGGGTCGAAGCGCTGATGGTTGCGCGCCGCCCGCAGGCTTTCCTGGTTCAGCCGATCGACCTCGGCATGCCCACGATCGGTCCTGGCCATGCGGGACTCCATCTCCCGGTTCATGGGATGCTCATGCATCGTGGCCCCCATGCGGGCGTGGTTGGCATGGCGGGTATTCATGCCTTCGCCGCGCCCCATCTGGCCCTCTGACGTGGGAGAACTCGTCTGACCCGACCTGGGCATGGCGCCCGTCCTGGGCATGTCGTGCGGGCTGGTCATGCCGATGCCGTGCCCCATTCCGGCGGCTCCGCTGCCCGCCGACTGGGCCAGCGCAGGCCCCAGCCCAATCGTGGCCATTCCGAGCGCCATCGCGCCAAGCATAGTTGCAATTCGTCCTGTCCTCATGTGCATTCTCCCTTCGGCTCCCAATCTGCCGGTGACGGCGCAAGACCGTTCCAGCCAATCCTCGAACAGCTAAGACGTCCTGCACGACATGCTGGTCACAAGCCGGCGAGCCACGGGCGTGCGTCGCGGGGCCGACCTCCCTGGACCGGCTTCGCCGGTTCCGGTCCGGCACGCTTTCGAAGCAATGGGCATGAGCAGCAGACCGCCCACGAACAGCGCCAGCGATCCCGGCGCGCTCGCCGCCACCCTCTCGAGCGAGCCTTGCGCCCTGCCTGACGACCGCGCCAGAACCGGACAGCCCCGCCTAAAGGTGCTGAACGTCGTCCTGGCCGCGATGCAGACGCGGTCGGGGCCGTTCAACCCGGCGTTTTCCTGGCCGGACTCGCCCAGAGCCAGACAGATATCGCCTCGCTCTCGGCATCGGCGCCGTTGCCGCTACCGTGACCAAGCTGCCGGGCGAGACACGGGCCGCCCAAACGCCCGGCAGGCGCGGCATCACGGGCGCGGGCCCGGCCGCGGCCACATTCGGCGCACTGCTGCTGGCGATCCGGTGGCGCCCCCGGGGGCCGGGTTCGCTGCCCAGATCCGGTCCACGCGGATTGGACACGCGACGGCCGCGAACATTCTGACCCCAGCCGTCGCAGCGCCGACCCCAGGGCCTGTGCGGGCATGCAGGGTTCAGCACCCAACTCGGCAGCAATGCCTGCTTTGCCACGCTCAGCGCGGTGGGCACCGCGGCGCTTCTCGGCCGCTTCGCCACGTGGCAGTCGGAGCGAGCAGTATTCCCGGTCACCGCCGTGCTGGTCGTGCGGACGATCGACCATCCGGCCATGCTGCACCACCGCGTCTATCCCGCCCGCGCAGGGCGGCGATGGCAACTCTTGTTCGAGCTGCACCTCGCACCTTCGCCGTCCCGGTCGTCTGTTCCAGATCGCCAAGACGGCACTGCTGCCACTGGCGCTGAACGGCGTGGCACACCGCGGCCGGGTGCCCGGATGGGCGGTTTCCGGCATCGGAGATCATGCCGCAGGCCGTACTTGCAGCGGCGTAGCCCTGGGGCGGGGGCATGACACAAGCCGCGTCGGCCGGCCGAGGCTGCTCGGCCTCGACTTCGCCGCCCTAACGCGGCACGGGCCGCTGTTTGCCTCCCTCTCCGGCGCACGCGCGTGGATCGGGCTCGAGGCGCCGGACGACGTGAGCGACGGCGTGTTTGGGCTGATGCTGCCGCTGATCGCAGCCGACCTGACCCGCAAGGCGGGTGACTTTAGTCCGGCATCGGTCGGCTCGACCCTGCGGTCAGCATCGATACGACGATCAGCACGATGATGACGGGTTGGTGCTTCAACTACGCGGGAGCGTCGGCCGCGTGCCTGGCCTTGCCCGCCGCCGGGGCGGTTTACCTTCGCTTAGCCAGCGCGGCGGAGACTGCCTGGAACCGTTGTGGGACACGCCGTGCTGTTCAATTCCGAATCTTTCGTGCTCGGTTTCCTCCCCACCGTACTGGCCGGCTACTTCCTGCTCGGCCGGATCGGCGGAGCACGCGTGGCGCTCGGATTCCTGGTCGGCTCCAGCCTGTTCTTCTATGGCTGGTGGAACCCGCCTTTCGTGCTGCTGTTGGCAGGCTCGATCATCGCCAACTACGCGATCGGTCAGCATCTGCTGGCGCTCGCGCAAGCACGGCAGGAACACGCCGCCGGGCGCTGGCTCGCCTTCGGGGTCACCGCCAACCTGCTGCTGCTCGGCTGGTTCAAATATGCGGGCTTTCTCGCCCGCAGCATCGCTGCGGCGTTCGGCGCGCAAGCCCCCGAACTGCACATCTTTCTGCCGCTGGCGATCAGCTTCTTCACCTTCCAGCAGATCATGTTCCTGGCCGACAGCCGCCGACGCACCCGCCCGGATGGTGGGTTCCTGGGCTACGCCGCCTTCGTCGCGTTCTTTCCGCACCTGATCGCCGGGCCGATCGTGCCGCCGGCGGAAATCATTCCGCAACTGTTGGCCCCCGACATCGCCCGCCCGCGGCGGCAGGCGCTGTGCGACGGCGCGACCATCTTCCTGCTCGGGCTGGCGAAGAAGCTGGTGCTCGCGGATATGTTCGCGCGCTTCGCCGATATCGGCTTCAACGCCGCCGCGCACGGCGCGCGGCTGAGCTTCTTCTCCGCCTGGTACGCCGTGCTGGCTTATGCGTTGCAGATCTATTTCGACTTCTCCGGCTATTCGGACATGGCGATCGGGCTCGCGCGGATGCTGAACGTGCGCTTCCCGCTGAACTTCGACAGTCCCTACCAGTCGCGCGACATCGCCGGCTTCTGGCGAAGCTGGCATATCACGCTCGGCGGTTTCCTGCGGGATTACCTCTATATCCCGCTCGGCGGCTCACGCTGCGGCGAAGGGAAACGCGCCCGCAACCTGCTGCTGACAATGCTGCTGTGCGGGCTTTGGCACGGCGCGGCCTGGCGCTTCGTGCTGTGGGGCGGGCTGCACGGGGTGTTCCTGGCGATCCATGCCGCCTGGCGGCGCACCGGGACGAGGCTGCCGGGCGCAGTGGCGCAGGCTCTGACCCTGCTCGCCGTAGTGGCCGCATGGGTGCCGTTCCGGGCCACGGGGATGGGCTCCGCGCTCTCTGTGCTGGGCGGCATGGCCGGGCTGCACGGCGTCGCGCTGCCGGCGATGATCCTGCGCTGGCTGCAGAGATTGGGGCTGTCGGCATTGGGGTTCGTGGTCCGGCCGGTGCCGCTGCTCGCGCATCTGGGCGCGGCTCGGACCCTGAGCTTCCCGGAAGTGTCGGCCTGCCTCGCGCTCGGCTGGGTCATCGTGCTGGCGCTGCCGCATGTGCATGAAATGTCCGAACGGACGCGCAGCCTTGCCCTGATCGCGAGCTTCGCGCTGACCATCCAGGGCCTGTTCTTCGCGCCCAAAGTGGTGCCTTTCCTATATTTCCGGTTCTGATGGCGGGGGTCGCCGAACGGGTCGTCGCGCGCACCCTGCCCCCGATCCAAGCTCGCGCGGCCGCGCGGGCGCGCGTCGGGCCGGTAGCGCGGCTGTTCGTCGCCTGTGCCGCGTCGTTGCTGCTCTATGCGGCGCTGTTCGGCTTCGTGCTCGACCGGCCGCTCGCTTACGGATTCCTGCGCCAGCAGATCGACATGAAGCTCGCGCGCGCCGCTGCGGTGGGTAGCCCGAAGCTCGTGATCCTGGCCGGCTCCAACGGCCCCTATTCGCATCGCTGCGAAACGATCGAACCGATCGTCGGCGAGCCCTGCGTAAACGGCGGCGTCGCGGTGGGCATCGGACTTGACTATCTGTTCGCCCGCTGGGAACGCCATTTGCAGTCGGGCGACACCGTCTATCTGCCGATGGAGGAAGCGCAATACGTCCGCTCCCGCTCTGCCACCGATCTCGGCCCCGATGCCTCGATCATGTTCCGTCACGACTGGCGCACCCTGGCTCGCCTGCCGCCAGATCGCTGGGTGGCGGCGGCGTTCTCCTTCGACCTACGCTATGCGCTGATGGCGGTGATCGAGCGGGCGCTGGTGGCGGGCGGCTTTCACGATCCGCGCGCCGCGGCAGAGGGTCGTACCAACGCCTGGGGCGACCACACCAGCCACACGCCGGCACTCGCCGCCGCCTACCGCGCCGTGCTTGCCGGCGCCCACCCGTTCCGCGCCACGCCGGCGGAGATCCAGGCCGGCTATGGCACCCGGCTGATCGTGCGGTTCCTGCGCTGGTGCCGCGCGCACGGGGTGCGGGCGATCGGGGGCCTGCCAACGGAATTCCGCGACGACCCGATGCGCCCAGCGACCCGCCGGACGATCCGCGCGCTCTATCTGCGCAACGGCGCGGGGTTCCTGGAACTGCCAGGCCGCAGCCTCTATCCGCGGGCGGATTTCTTCGACACCCCGGACCATCTGTCGCAGCCCTGGCAGATCGTGCAGTCGGTGGCGCTCGGCCGGGCGCTGCGCGGGAAGCTTCGCGGCCGATGGCGCCGCGCATCGGCGGCGACGGTCCCAGAAGCGAGCAGCCGGGCGCCGCACCCGGCCGCGCGATAGCCCCTATCCCGCCGCCGTGGCCTTCGCCTTGGCGGTCTTCTTTGCGCGCCCGGGCTTCTCGGCCGGAGCCCGCGCCGCCGGGACCTCCAGCCTCACGCCACGCAGGAAGGCGGTTCGCGCGCGCGCGCCTTCGACCACATAGGCGTGGTCGGAGGCATTGGTGACGAAGCGCGCGCCCATGCCGATATAGCGCGTCGCATCCCCCTGCCCGTTGATCCCGCCCATGCCCAGCACCTTGCCGTGCCTGCGGCAGGCCGCCGCCACCGCTTCATAGGCCGCGACCAGCTTCGGGTGGCCCATCTGGCCGGGGACGCCGAGATCCGTCGTCAGGTCGAAACTACCGATCAGCAGCACGTCGATCCCCGGCACGGCGGCGATGTCGGCCGCGTTCGCCACCGCCTCCGCCGTCTCGAGCATCACCACCGTCAGGACTTGGCCGTTGATCGCCGCCTGCGCCACCGCCACGTCCGCCGGCGCCTGGTAGAGATAGGCGGGCGGCGGCCCGCCCCAGCTTCGCGTGCCGGCGGGCGGGTAATGGAACGCCTCGGCGATCCGCCGCGCCTGCTTCGCCGTATCGACATGCGGCACGACGATCCCGAGCGCGCCGTTGTCGAGCAACCGTGTCGCCTCGTCGAGCGCGCCAGCGCAGACCCTTACCAGCGGGGTGACGCCGGTGGAGAGTGCGGCGAGGCAAAGCTGGGTCGCTTCCTGCAGGCTGAACGCGCCGTGCTCGGTATCAATGAACAGGAAGTCGTGGTCGGTGGCGGCGGCGAGCAGCGGCACCGCGACGGTGCGCAGGTGATGGACCAGGAAGCCGAGCACCAGCTTGCCCTCGGCGAGCTTCTGTTTGGTGAGGTTGCGGACCGGTAGCATGGGCGTTCTGTCTCCTCTCCCCAGAGCCGGGGGATGTGGGGTGGGGTGGGGTCCGGCGCTGCGGCCCGGCCCTGACGGGACCGGAACCGCACGCAACCGCGGACCGGCTGTCATCGGGCAAGCCCTGCACCGGCGTCGTGCCGGACACGAGAAAGACCGGCACGTGCTCCTGCCGGGCGATGATGCGCCAGACCGGGAGCGGCTTGAAGAGGGAACGGCGGCGTGGCGATCATCGGCCCCACCGGGTCACGCCATTGGGCGACCGCAGTGGCATCGACGTCCCCCGAGCAGTCGACGCAGACGGCGTAATAATTTGGTCTGCTGATATGATCCGATGCCCCTGGGGCGCGCCGAACGAGGCTCGGCAGCGACAGGAAGACAACGCCGATGCCGCCTGCGTTCGTCACACGCTGGATCACGGTGGTGGCGGGTTGGTCCGATCATGATCCACACGTCCGGCGGCGCCCGCGCGCGGACCAGGCGTCCAGCACGCCTCCTGCCTCCGGCGAGGCATGCGCAAACTCCAGTGCAGCGCGTCTATATAATAGGATGGGAGACGGGTTTACGATTGCCTCTTCCAGTCCCGCCAGCCCCCCCTCGGAGTGGGCCCCGATCCCAACGACGACAAGCGGGGACATTGGCGGCACGCCACGCTGGCGAGTATCGCCGTGGAAATGGCCGCGCGGTCGGCACGACTCTGCGCCACGCGGCCGGGTTTCCCGCGGAACAGCAGGGCGTGAGCGCGCCCGCGCCCTGGTTTCCCGGGCATTCGCACGCTTTCGTACGCCGCCTCGGCGCAGCGAACGGACCGCAGTACCCCGCCGGCAAGCCAGCGCATCAGCGCCGCGGGAGAGACTCCGGCCTGCCTGAACCGTCCAGCTCAGGACCTCAATCGGGGATGTTTCTCTTTTTTAGGATACGCGTTGAAAGCGGTTTGTAATCAATGCATCGGCAACATTTCCTCGCTCGACCTCAGGCGGTCAGGCAGCGACCACACCGAAACCGTGCAGAGGGCGAGACATGTCCGATCTGAACCAGACCAGCCAGCCATATGCTCTGCCAACCGCCCTTGCCGCGGTGATGTTGGCCGGCATCGTCGCGGTGGGGTGGCAGAACCCCGCCACTCGGGCAATGGTCGCACCCTCCGCCACCGCGGCGCTGCAAGTCGCGCGCATCGGTTCCGCACGCACCATGTCCCTGCTTGCAGCGGTGGTCGCGCCGGTCACGACGGCGTTGCGGCCCGCCGCCTGGGCGCCGCCGGTCCGCGTCGCCGCCCTGACCTCTGTCGCGGCACCAGAACCGGTACCCGCTACGATGCAGGCGACATCGATGACTGCCGCTGCCGTGTCGCCGGCCGTGGAGAGGGTCGCCAAGACGGTGTCGCCCAGGGTTGTCGCGCCCCCGACGGCGCCGCGTGATGCCGTGCTCGCCGCCCGTCCGATGTCGCCCCGTGTCGCGACCAGGGATGCGCGATTTGCCGACGCGGCGATCCGCGCGAACCTGATGCGGGTCGAAGCGCCCACGGTGCCCGAACCAGGCGCCGCCCCGGCGTTGCCGCGGACCGTACCGGCGCTGCGGGCCTCGCCTGCACGCACCGCGCCGCCGGTGGTGGTCGCACGATTGACGCCGCCGGCCCTTGCGTTTCGTCCGCCGGCCCTGCCGATACCCCCCTCACTCGTTCGTCCGCCAGATGGCACGCATATCCGGCTCGCGGCGAACCAGGTCGATCGCCGGGGCCTGACGACCAGCCAGGTCCGGTCAAGCTTGGTGCATGGCACCGCCCGGCTGGACATGGCGCCGGCCCGATGGATCGTAGTACGTCGCGGCCAGACTCTGTGGCAGATCGCCCGGGCAACCTATGGCAGCGGGAGCGCCTATCAGGCAATCTATCGCGCCAACCGGGGTCGCATTGCCGATGCCCGCATGATCCGCCCGGGCGAGGCCATCCGGTTGCCGGCGCTGTACCGCCGCACCGCCTCGAACCAGACGATCACCGTTCGTCCGGGCCAGTCGCTCTGGCGCATCGCCGAGCGCGTTTATGGAACCGGCTCCGCCTATAACAAGATCTATCGCGTCAACCGGTCGCGCCTTGCCTCGCCCGACATGATCCGGCCCGGGCAGGTGCTGGCCCTGCCGTCGTCGGCCCGCGCAACGGGATGAGGCGCCGGCCGAACCGACGCACGCCCCACGGTTCCAGTTCGTCGCAGACTGCCGATCGGTGCGCGCCCCAGGCGCGCACCGATCGGCGTTCAGGCTTATCCGGTCGGGTCGCCATCGACAGGGGGCGAGATCATCTGGTTCCTGCAGCGAGAGAGGCGGGTCACGCGATCAAACAACCCGCTGCCGGCCATGAACCGGCCAGCCGGCCCCGATCATCATCGAGGTAGGCCCACAGGCCGGCACCATAGCCGAGGGTCCCGTGCCAGACGGATCCGTCGCCGCTGCGCCCTATGCCGCCGCGACCTGCATCTCGCCCAGATAGGCCTCGCGGATCAGCGGGTTCCTGCGCATCTCCTCGGCGGTTCCGCTCAGCACCACCTGGCCGGTCTGCAGCACATAGGCACGGTGGGCGATCTGCAGAGCCATATTGGCGTTCTGCTCCACCATGAAGATGCTGGTGCCCTGCTTGTTGATCTGCTGGATGACCTCGAAGACCTGCTCGACGAACAGCGGCGACAACCCCATCGAGGGCTCGTCCATGCAGAGCAGCCGCGGGCGGGCCATAAGCGCTCGGCCCATTGCGACCATCTGCTGCTCGCCGCCGGACAACGTTCCGGCGATCTGGTCCCGCCGCTCCTTCACGCGGGGAAAAAGCGCGTAGACGCGTTCCAGATCCTCGTCGAACTCGGGGCCGCGGGCCCGTAGGTAGGCGCCCATCTCCAGGTTCTCGTACACGGTCATGCGCGGAAACAGCCGCCGGGCTTCGAGGACCGGGGCGATGCCGCGCTTCACTCGCTCCGCGGTGGGCAATTTCTCGATGGGCTGCCCATCGAAGATGACGGTGCCCCGGGTAGGACGCACGACGCCCATGATGGTTTTCATGGTGGTCGATTTGCCGCAGGCGTTGCCGCCCAGCAGGGAGACGATCTCCCCCTGCCCGATCTCGTAGTTGACTTTCTTCAGGACGTGGAGGTCGCCGTAATAGGTGTCGATGTCCTTGAATTCAAGCAACATGTTCGGCCTCCACGGTGCCGGCGGTGGCGGCCTGCGCGTTCCGCCCAAGATAGGCGCGCAGCACCTCTTCGTTCTGGCGCACCTCGTCCGGCTTGCCGTAGGCAATCACCTCGCCGTGGTCGAGCACATAGACCGTATCCGCCAAGGTCGTGACGACGTCGAGCTTGTGCTCGATCAGCAGCACGGTCAGGCCCAGCTCCTTCAGCGCTTTGATCTGCTCGGCGAGTTCCAGCGTCTCCGCCGGGTTCATCCCGGCGGTTGGCTCGTCAAGCAGCAGCAGCTTCGGGCGCGACGCCAGCGCGCGGGAAATCTCGGTGCGCCGGCGGTTGGCATAGGACAGCCCGCTCACCGACTGGCCTGCGCGCGGTGTCAGCCGGTTGCCGAAGATCGCAATGATCTCCATCGCCCAGTCGATGGCCGCCTTCTCCTCCCGTCGGGTCCCGGGAAGCCGCAGAACCGCGCCAAGGGGGCCGGTCCGCAGCCGCGCGTGCTGGCCGATCATCACGTTCTGCAGGACGGTCAGGGTCGGGAACAGGCGGATGTTCTGGAAGGTGCGGGCAATGCCGCGTTCAAGAATCTGGTAGTCGTGCAATCCGAGAATCTCTTCCCCGCGGAAGCGGATGGAGCCGGATTCCGCCGGCACGAGGCCGGTGATCACGTTGAACAGAGTGGACTTGCCCGACCCGTTGGGACCGATCACCGCCACGACCCCGCCCGTCGGCACGTCGATATCGACCGCGTTCAGCGCCGTCAGTCCGCCGAACTTAACGGTCGCACCACGGATGGTCAGCGAGGTGTCCTCGCCGGCCGCACTGCCGAGTGCGGAGAGTTTCAGCTCGCCGAAGCCGCGCTGCACCACCGCGTGCTGCTGCTCGAAGCTCAGCGCCGAGGGCGGGCGATAGGCCGGAATCAGTCCCTGGCGGCGATAGAGCATCATGAACACGAGGATGATGCCGAAGATCAGCTCGATGCCCTGGGTGAAGTCGAGATTGGCGAGCCAGGGACTGCCGATGGCCCGGCCGAGCGAGTCGACCAGGGAGCTCAGTTGGGGCAGCCACCAGGATTGCAGCAGTTGCAGGATCACCGCGCCGGCGACCGCGCCCCAGACGCTGCCGATGCCGCCGAACACGATCATCACCAGGATCATGACCGAGACCGGGAAGTCGAACATGTCCGGCGTCGCGGTCTGCAGCTTGGCGATGAAAAGGACGCCCGTCAGCCCGGCGAAGGCGGCGCCGGTGGCGAAGGCGAGCAGCTTGAAGCGGGTGCGGTTCACGCCCATCGCACCGGCGGCAATCTCGTCTTCGCGGATCGCCATCCAGGCCCGGCCGATCCGTGATTCGCGCAATCGGATGGAGGCGAAGATCAGCACCCCGACCAGCACGATCGCCACGTAATAGTAGGGCGTGGCATTGACGCCGAAATTGTAGCCCAGCAGGTGCGGCGCGCCGACGCCGTTCAGTCCGGCGGCGCCGTTGGTCAGGCTGGCCCAGTTGCGGAACACGATCGGCACGATCTCGCCGAAGCCGAGGGTGACGATCGCCAGGTAGTCGCCCTTCAGCCGCAGGGTCGGCGCGCCGAACACCACGCCGCAGCTCGCGGCGACCAGCGCAGCGAGCGGCAGGCCGATCCAGAACGACAGGGTGAAATGCACCACGGAGCCGCCGGCGGAGCCGGGGAACTTGGCAACGAGGCCGAGATGCTCGAACACCACCCAGAAGCTGCTCCAGTCCGGGTGCAGCTGGAACGAGTTCAGGATGCCGTAGGTGTAGGCACCGATGGCGAAGAAGGCGGCATAGCCGAGATCGAGCAGCCCGGTGAACCCGACCACGATGTTGAGGCCGAGGGCGAGCGAGGCGAAGATCGCCGCGTTCGCCATGCTGTCGATATCGCCCTGGTCGTTATGGACCAGGGGAAACAGCACGGCGAAGATCGCCACCAGGGTGGTGAGGATGGCGCGGCGGCGCTCTTCCGAGATGCCGGCGAAGGGGCGCGCGAGCGCGGCGGAGACGGAAGCGGTCGACATGGGGCGGCCTTTCCGGATCAGGACTTGCTGGGTGCCAGGCGGCCGAACAGACCGGCCGGACGGAACACGAGCACGAGCACCAGGATCGAGAAGATGATCACGTCGGCCCATTCCGTGGCGATGAACTGCCCGCTGTAGGCCTCGATGAGGCCGATTGCGAAGCCGCCCACCATCGCACCGGGCACATTGCCGATCCCGCCCAGCACGGCGGCGGTGAAGGCACGCAAGCCGGCCGTGAAGCCGATCATGAAGCTGGTGAAG
>JAGWSV010000038.1 GCA_028869315.1 Rhodospirillales bacterium | reverse complement strand
CGCCCAGCACGTGGCCGATCCCGTGGCTCGCCCCCTTCGCCACCCCGTTCTGCGAGCCCACCACCGAAAGCCAGGCGCCGATCTGGCAATCCAGCCGCGCGGCCACATCCGCCGGGTCCGCCTTCACCGCCGCGAGCCCGCGCCCGAGCAGCCGCAGCGCGTGCAGCGAGGTCGCATCTGAATAGGGCTGCGCATTGATCGCGCACAAATCCTCCACCGCGTGATCCACCGCGCGGATGCCGGTGGACAGGAACAGCCATTCCGGCGTGTGCACGGTGATCGCGGGGTCCAGGATCACGACGCGCGGCACCATCAGCCGCTCGCCGTAGCTTTCCTTCACGTGCCGTTCGGTATCGGTGCAGCCGGCGAAGAACGTGTATTCGCCGGCGGAAAGCGTGGTTGGGATCACGATCGCCCGCACCCCCGGCGGCCGGGTCGGCGGGCGGCGCGTGGTGCCGTCCGCCTCGATCCGGGCGCGGAACGCGTCGAGCCCGGCCGGCGTGGTCACGTCGTTGCCCAAACAGAGCCCGATCATCTTCGCCGCGTCGGTGAGCGACCCGCCGCCCAGCGTCATCAGCAGGTCCGCCCGCGCGGCCCGCGCGGCGTTGGCGGCGTCCACCACGTCGGTGCGCGGCGTGTGCGGCGCCATGCGGGTCCACACGCCGGCAAGGCGCGGGCCGAGTGCGGCGCGCAGCCGGTCGACCAGGTCGGTCTCGCGCGACAGGGTGCCGCTTGCCAGCACGAACACGGCGCGGGCGCCGAGGCGCTCCACCTCGCGCGACGCGGCCAGGTCGAAGGCTTCGCCATAGACTACGCGGTCCATGTCGGGGAAGCGATGGATGCCGGATGGCATGGCGGTCTCCCGGGTCGGGTGGGTCAGGAAGCGGGCGCGAGGACGCGCAGCAGCGCAGCGGTCTCCGTGCCGTCGGCGGCACGATCGGCGGCGATCCGCGCATAAAGCCGCGCGGCGGCGGCGAAGGATGCGGCGGCGGCGGGGTCTTCCGCGGTGAAGGCGGCGATCTCCTCCATCTCCGCCACCCAGCGATAGGCCTTGTCGGGCATGCGCGGTCCCTGGCGGACGAGCCAGGCGAGAAGCTGGGGCTGGCTTCGTTCCAGTTCCGCCCGCAGCGGCGCGGCGGTGCCGGCGCGCGTGGCGGCCAGCAGCATCATCGTGCCGAGCGCGGTGAAGCCCTTGGTGATCCCGGCATAAGAGAGCTTCATCGCCGAGGCGAAGCCCACCGGCCCGTCCAGCACCGGCAGGTCGAGCCCGTATCCCCCCAGCACCGCGACCCGCCCGGCCTGCGGTCCGGACAGGTAGATCCGGGTGGCGTGCGCGTCCGCCGCCGGGGGCGGGCCGATGATGCCGCCATCGACGAAGGCGCAGCCGGTGGGCGCCAGCACCGCGGCGATCCGCGCCACCGTCGCCGGGCTCACCGCGTTGCAGTCGGCGTATACGGGCTTGCGTCGCTCGGCGGCGAGGGCAGGGGCGATCCGCTCCGCCAGCCCGACCGCCTGGGCCGGCGGCACGATCGACAGGATGATGTCGCAGGCCGCGATGTCCGCCGCCGCCACCGCCCGCATGCCGGCTTTGGCAGCACGGGCGGCGGTGGCGGTGGAGCGGCCGTCGAGCGCGGTGCGGACTTCCACCCCATGCGCAACGAGCCGGGCGGCGACGGCGCTGCCCATGGCCCCGGGGGCGATCACGGCGACGGTCGGCGGCATGGCGAGCCTCCTTTCACGGGGTGGGCGGGGTCGGGATCAGCCGGCGGCGAGGCGTTTCTCCACGAACATCAGCCGGTCCTGGCCCCAGAAGATCTCCCCGCCGATGACGTAGCTGGGGGCGCCGAACACGCCGCGCGCCAGCGCCGCCGCGGTGTCCACGGCGCGCCGCTCGGCCCAGCGCGGCTCGGCGGCGAGCGCCATCAGCCGTTCCGGGTCCTGCCCGGCATCGCGGATCAGCCCGGCCAGCGTGGCGGGATCGCCGGGGTCCTTTTGCTCCTGCCACAAGGCTTTCAGCACGCGGTGGGCGAGGCGCACGGCGGCCTGGTCGCCGACGGTCTCGCGCAGCGCGACGACGCAGCAGGCCGCCTGCAGTTCCTTCGCGGGGAAGAATTCCGGTTCCAGGACGATTGGAATGCCGAGGTGATCGCGCCAGCGCTTCAGTTCCATCATGCGGTACGCCTGGCGCTGCGGCGCGCGCTTGGGCAGCGGCAGCCCGCCGGATTGCGGGAAGATGGTGCCGAAATCGACCGGGTAGATGCGCAAGGTGGCGCCGTTGGCCATCGCCATCGCCTCGATCCGCGCCGCCCCGAGATGGGTCCAGGGGGAGTTCAGCGAGGCGTAGTAGTCGATGTGCAGTTCCATGCGTTGCTTCCTGTGTTGCCGGGTTCAATGCATCACGTCGCCGCCGTTCGGCGACAGGCAGGCGCCGACATAGAAGCCGCCCTGCGGGCCGGCGAGCAACAGGGCCGTGGCGGCGATCTCCTCCGGCCGGCCGAAGCGGCGCGCGGGCAGCCGGGCCTTGAAGGCGTCCTGCCACGCCTGCGGGTTCTGGCGCACGAGGTCGGTGTCGATCGGGCCGGGCGCGATCGCGTTGACCCGCACGCCGCGCGGCGCGGCCTCACGCGACAGCGCCCGGGTGAAGCCGATGATCGCCGCCTTCGCCGCCGAATAGGGCACCGCGCCGGCGCCGCCCGCCAAGGCCTGCTGGGAGGCGACATTGATGATGCAGCCCCACCCGCGCGCGAGCATGGCCGGGTAGACCGCCTGCGCCATGAAGAACATGCCCTTCACGTGGACCGCGAACAGCAGGTCGAACTCGGCTTCGGTGTAGTCCTCGAACGGCTTGCGGATGTTCATCCCGGCGTTGTTGAACAGGATGTCGATCGGGCCGAGCCCGCCCGCGGCTTCGGCGGCGAAGGCGCGCGCCGCCCTGGTATCGGCGACGTCGACCGAGCGGTGCAGCGCCCGCCGGCCGAGCCGTGTTATCTCGGCCGCGGTCGCCGCCGCCGCATCGTCGTCGTCGAGATGGCAGAAGGCGATATCGGCGCCGGCGGTGGCGAAGGCGAGCGCGGTCGCGCGGCCGATCCCGCGCGAGCCGCCGGTGACGAGGGCGATCTGGCCGGCGAGCTCGGGCATGCGTTCCTCCGTGGCACGCCCGCGGCGCGACCCGCCCCGGGGGTCAGTCGTCGGTGGGCGGCGAAGTGATCACCAGGAACACCAGGTCGCGCAGACCGGTGTTGTAGATGGCGTGCTCCACCCCGGGCGGGATGTGGACCACGTCGTGAGCGCGCACCACGCTGCGCTCCCCGTCGAGCTCCATCAACCCCTCGCCGTCGAGCACGTGGTAGATCTGCTCCTGCACCTTGTGCGTGTGCGGCGCGACGTAGCCCTTGGGCTGGTAGGAGGAGATGCGGTGGTCGAACCGGCGGGTCGGCGCCGTCTCCGGCGTGACCAGCATTTTCGAATGCGCGTCGTAATGCGCGGGCGGCGTCTGCCACAGCACCTCGGCGATGTTGCGGATGGTGGCGCCGTTGCGTTCGTGCATCGGGGATCTCCCTTCCGGCCGGAGCTACAGCGACAGCCCGGCGGCGGCGAGCGCCTTGAGGAAGTTCGGCTCCGGCTGCGGCAGCGGCGGCAGCTCCCAGCTTCCGGTGCCGATCGGCCGGATTTCGCGTTCCACCGGCACTTCGAGCAGATAGGGGCGGTTGGCGGCGATCGCGGTCTTGATCGCGTCCTCCAGTTCCCCGGCATGGCCGACGGTGTGCGACGCGACGCCGAAGGATTTCGCGAGCGCGGCGAAATCCGGGCTGTACAGCGCGCGCGAGCCATCGTGCTGGAAGCTCGTCGCCAGTTCCCGCCCGGCGAACATGCCGTGCTGGATGTCGCGGATCGAGCAGTAGCCGCGGTTGTTCCACACCACCCAGACGACCGGGATGTCGTATTCCACCGCGGTTGCCAGCGCGTGCGGGGTCATCAGGAACGAGCCGTCCCCGGCCACCGCGACGCAGGGCCGGTCGGGCGCCGCGAGCTTGGCGCCGAGGATGCCGGAGGTGGCGAAGCCCATCGCCGCGAAGCCCCAGGAATGGATGAGCTGGCGCGGGCGCAGCGCGTCGAACAACTGGATGATCCAGTTGTGATGCACGCCGACGTCGCTCGCCACGATGGCGTTTGCCGGCACCGCACGCGACAGCGCCTGCATCAGCCGTTCCGGGCGCAGCGGCATCTGATCGGACCCCGCCAGCCCGTCCTGGTAGCGGCGCCAGACGTCGCGCCCGTGGCGCAGGCGGTCCAGCCAGGCGCTCCGCGCCGCCGACGCTGCGGGCGGACGCGCGCGCAGCGCCGCGTTGAACCAGCCGAGGCTGGCGCGCGCGCAGCCCAGGATCGGCAGCTCGGCGGGATAGTTGCGGCCGAGCTCGCTCGGGTCGATGTCGATCTGGATCAGCCGCGAGGGCGGAACCGACAGGGTGTAGCCGTCGAGCCAGGCGCTGGTGGCGCGGTCGTCGAAGGTGAAGCCGAGCGCCAGGATCACGTCGGCATTCTTCGTCGCGTCGTTCGCCGCGTAGGTGCCGTTGCGGCCGATCGAGCCGAAGGCAAGGTCGTGGCGTTCGTTGATCGCGCCCTTGCCGTTCGGGCTGGTGACGACGGGCAGGTCCATCGCTTCGGCGAACGCGGTCAATTCAGCGCTGGCTTCGGCGAGCAGCACGCCCTGGCCGGCGATGACCACCGGCCGCTCGGCGGCGCGCAGCATGTCGAGCGCGGTGGCCAGCGCCTCCGGATCGCCGGGCGCGCCGTTGCGGATACGGGCCGAGGCCGCCGGCGGAGTGATTTCCGCCTCCTCGACGAACACGTTGAGCGGCACGTCGAGATTGACCGGTCCGGGGCGGCCGGAGGTCATCAGCTCCCAGCCCTGGCGTACCGCCAGCGGGACCATGTCGACCCGCGTCGGCTGGTAGCTGCGCTTCACGTAGGGGCGGACGACGGACGGGAAATCGCCCTGGTAGTGCCGGCCGGTTTCCTGGAACGGCATGCGGTTGAACTGGCTGGTCGGCACGTTGCCGGTGATGGCGAAGAAGGCCGAGCTGTCCATCATCGCCGCCGCCAGTGCCATCACGATATTGGCCGAGCCGGGACCGCAGGAGGTGAAGGTCGCCACCGGTTCGTTCTTCACCTTGAAATAGGCGTCCGCCATGTGCCCGGCGGACTGCTCGTGGTGGGTGGAGATGGTACGGATGCGGTTCTGCGCCTTGAAGGCGGCGTCGAGGAAGCCGACATTGCCGTGCCCGCAGACCCCGAACAGATAGGGCACCTTCTGGCGGACCAGGAAATCGACGATGATATCGGCGCCGTTCATCACGGCGCGTTCGCTGCGGTCCATTCTGGTCTCCGTTGTCCGGGATCCGGACGCTCCGTTGGCATATCGTGTGGTTCAGGCGGCGTCGTGCATGGTCGGGGCGCCGAGCATGCGGGAGATGCGCGCCGCGGTGGCCTTGAGCAGCGGCACCAGCGCGGCGATGCGCGCGCCATCCATGCGCATCGCCGGCACCGAAACGGCGACGGCGGCGCAGGGGCGCCCGGTATGGTCGGTGATCGGCGCGCCGAGGCAGCGCAGGCCCAGCTCCATTTCCTCGTCGTCGAGCGCGTAGCCCTGGGCGCGCACCTGGTGCAGCGCCGCGCGTAGGGCGGCGGGATCGATCAGCGTGTGCGGCGTGTGGGCGGCCAGGCCGCTTGCGGCGAACGCCTCGACCTCGGCATCCGGCAGATAGGCGAGCAGCGCCTTGCCGAGCGCGCTGGCATGCGCCGGCGTCCGTTTGCCGACGAAGGCGTGCATGCGCACGAGGCGGGTGCCGTCCACCGCCTGCACGCAGATCGATTCGCCATCATACAGGATGCCGACGTGCACGGTCTCGCCGGTTTCCTGCGCGAGATCCTGCAAGGGCGGCAGCGCCTGCCAGCGCAACTGCGCGTGGCGCACCGCCGCCGAGCCCAATGTGTGCAGCCGCATCCCGAGCGAGTAGCGGCCGGTTTCGGGATCTTTGTGCAGGTAGCCGAAGGTCTCGATCGTGTGCAGCAGGCGGAAGACGGTGGGCTTGGGCTGGCCGAGTTCGGCGGCGAGCTCGGCGAGGCTCCAGCTTTTGCGGCGGGCGAAGCAGTCGAGCAGCTCCAGCCCCTTGCGGAGCGAGCCGAGGAGGTAGGG
>JAGWSV010000037.1 GCA_028869315.1 Rhodospirillales bacterium | reverse complement strand
GGTGGACTGCTTCTACGTCGGCGAGAACATGCTCGTCATCCATCCGGACGAGTGCATCGACTGCGGCGTGTGTGAGCCCGAGTGCCCCGCCGAGGCCATCCTGCCCGACAGCGACGACAAGGCCTCCGCCTGGGTCGAGCAGAACCGCACCTACGCCGCGCTGTGGCCGAACATCACCCGCAAGGGCGAGCCGCCGGCCGATGCCGACGAATGGAAGGACAAGCCCGGCAAGGCCGAGTTGATGTCCCCCGAGCCCGGCACCCCCTGAGGCATCGTCGGCACATCAGTGCGTCAGCACGCTGACAAAGATGCCGATCAAAGCAAAGCCTGAGGGTCCGTTCGACACCGCTGGTCGAGTCGATGGGTGTCGAACGGGCACTCAGCGGCGCGGGGCGGCGCCCGAAGCGGCAGCGCCGTCCGTCCGGAATCGCCTGCCTGCGCCGCGGCCGGGTCGGCTGCCCCATGACGCCCCCCCATGACGACCGTGGGACGGCATGCTATATGACGATCGTGGTGTATGGTTGGAATCAGATGCGCGGCCGCGGATCGTGGCCGCGGGGCTGACCGATCGGCGCACGTAAACAGCCGTTCCGGCGGGCACAGCCGTTCCAGCGGAGCCGTTCCAGCGGGGGAGAAGGTGCTTCGCGGCGATGCGGCCTGCCGTCATCGGTTTGTCGCGCGTTTGGAGAGTTGAATGAGGTGTCCAGCATGAAGGCAACGGCCGCAGGCGCCGGATCGGCCAATCGGAAAGTCCCGTCCGCGAACGAGCCGTCCGCACAGGTCGTGTCCCGCACGAGCGCGCATGCGCACACGCCTGGGAGCGAGGCCGGGGCGCCGGCGGTGACCCGCAAAGCCGCCGCTCCGGCGGCAGCCAGGCCGGCGGCCCGGCCCAAGGCGGCCCCCCGGCACGCGTCCTCCGGGCCCGCGTCCGGGGACACATCCCCTGGGCACGCGTCCTCCGGGCCCGCGTCCGGGGACACATCCCCTGGGCACGCGTCCCCCCGACGGGCCGCCTGTGCCGCCGCGGATGGGCTGACGGTGGACAAGGTCGTTGGCGACCAGGTGGTTGAGGACAAGGCTGCCGGCAGCGCCGGCGTGACCGTCGCGGCGCGCCCGGCGACGGAGGAAGCGGGCAAGGCCACCGCCACCAAGGGCAAAGCGGCCGCCGGCAAGGCCTCGCCCCGTGCCGCCGCGTCGTCCCCGGCGGCCACCGACGGCCCGGCCATGCCGGACGCCGCCACCGCGGCGCCGTCGCCGGCCGGACGCCGCCCTGGCCTCATGGCGCCCGAGCAGGCGCCGGCCCCCACCCCGGACGCGCCAACCCCCGACGCGCCGGTTGCGGACGCGCCGGCCGCACAGAGTCATGCCACGGCCTCCCCCCCCGCCGCCGCACGCGGCGACAACGCGGCCGCTGCCGGTTCCACGCCGGCCAGCGGGGCAACAAGCAGTGGGGCAGGCAATGGGGCAAGCAGTGGGACAAGCAGTGGCGCAGGCGGGCCGGGCGCCCGCCCGATGCTGCAATCCGGCCGTCCCATGCCGCCGCCGCGCCCGCTGGCCAAGGCGGAGAATTTCGTCGAGGGCGACCATGTCGTCTATCCCACCCACGGCGTCGGCAAGGTCGAGCGCATCGCGGTGGAGGAGATCGCCGGCCACAAGCTCGAACTGATCCACATCACCTTCGAAGAGAACCGCATGACCCTGCGGGTGCCGGTGGCCAAGGCGCGCACCGCCGGGCTGCGCAAGCTCGCCACCCGCTCGATGTTCGACGAGGCGCTGGCGGTGCTGAAGGGCAAGGCGCGGATCAAGCGGACCATGTGGTCCCGCCGCGCGCAGGAATACGAGGCAAAGATCAACTCCGGCGATCCGCTGGCGATCGCCGAGGTGGTCCGCGACCTGCACCGCAACGCCGGCCAGCCGGACCAGAGCTTCAGCGAGCGCCAGATCTACGAGGCGGCGATGGACCGGCTGGCGGCCGAGCTCGCCGCGCTCGATCAGACCGACAAGCCGACGGCATCGGTGAAGCTGGCGGAGTTCCTGAAGACCGTGTGACCCCGGCGCCCGCTCGGTCCGCGGGACCGCAGGCGCACCAGGGCGGAAGCGGCGGGCGGAGAGCCCGCCGGGGCAAGGTCTCCGCCCCCTCGTCCCGGCGCCGGCCCGCCGCGGCCGGCCGTCACCTTGCGGCGCCGCGGGGCGGCCGATCCGCGGGCGCTTCGCCGGCGGGCGGGCAAGACCGGCGCCGCGGTGACGGAACCGCCGCGACATCGCCGCCGCTTGACACAGATCAACGTCCAGCCGCCCGGCCGCGCCGATGCTTCGCGCGATCCCCGGCGGGTCTTCGTCCCCGTGGCCACCGGCATCGCCGCCGGCGCGGGGCGGACCTTCCGAGGCCATGCGAAAGGAGCGCCCGGCATGACCCTGCCCGCCAATCTCTCCGGACCCACCGCCGGCCCGCGGCGCGGCGGGCGGGCGCAGGACCGCACCGTCACCGATCCGTACAAGCGGGCGGGCAAGCTGGCCGAACCGACCGTCTGCCCGCAATGCGGTGCGGTGTACCGGCAGGGCCGCTGGCAGTGGGGCGAGCCGCCGGCCGGCGCACACAAGGACCTCTGCCAGGCGTGCCACCGGATCAATGACGGGTTTCCCGCCGGCGAGGTGGTGCTGACCGGCCGCTTCCTGGCCGCGCACCAGGCCGAGCTTCTGACGGTCATCCGCCGCCAGGAGGAGATCGAGAAGCCGGAGCACCCGTTCAACCGCATCATGAACGTCGCCGCCGCCGCCGACCGGATCACGGTGACGACCACCGATATCCACCTGCCGCGGCGGATCGGCGAGGCGCTGGCGCGCGCCTATGACGGCACGCTCGATTTCAAATACGACGAGGACGGCTACTTCCTGCACGTGGACTGGCGACGCGACGACTGAGATCGCCAAGCGCCCGCGCTGCCCGCCAGCGGGCGCCGCATCGGCGATGGGCGATTGCGCGGCGCCGGCGCCGGCCGCTAACCTGCCGTCATGTCCACCATCCGCATCACCGCCGGCCCGTATGCGTTCCGCGCCCGTTTCGAGGCGGCGGCGCCCGCAACCTGCGCCCGCTTCCGCGACCTGCTGCCCTATAGCGAGCGGATCATCCATGTCCGCTGGAGCGGGGAGGCCTGCTGGATCCCGCTCGGCGCCACCGATTTCGGCGTCGGCTTCGAGAACGCCACCAGCTACCCGGCGCCGGGCGAGATCCTGCTGCATCCCGGCGGGGTGAGCGAGACGGAGATCCTGCTCGGCTACGGTGCGGCGCGGTTCGCGAGCAAGGTCGGCCAGCTCGCCGGCAACCACTTCCTGACGATCGTCGAGGGGCGGGAGAACCTGACCGCCCTCGGCAAGCTGACCCTCTGGAGCGGGGCGCAGGCGATCACGTTCCATCCCCCGGAGGGGTAGGGGTACGGGGGATATGTGCCCCCGCAGATCGTTACGGATGATCCTGGACGAGGCAGGCTTCGAGCATGCCGATCCGTCGGCAGGCGCCCGCGGGGGCAGACGACGGCGGCACAAGCCCTCCGGCGGTGAAAAAATACGCCACGCCGGGACGGAGCCGCGCCGGCTGCGCCTCCTGTCGGCAATCGGTCGAAATATCCCGCGAGGTCTTCGCCGAATTGGTCGGCAGGTCCCGCCACGCCGCCAGCAGCTGGATTTCCATGTCTACATGCTGGAGGTGGTCGGTCCGCTGCGGGTCGAGACCTGCGCCGATGCAGGCGAAACTTGGAAATATCATGACCCCATGCGCACGCGCGAGAAGCCGGTCCACCGCCGCCCGATCCACGACCGGTGGCACCGCCGCCCGCGCACTGGCGGCAACTTCCTGGCGCAGCGGCGCGACATCGACAATTTGCAAGAGGCCGGCGACACCCAAGATTACCACTGCGACACCCGGTCGATAGCGGCGCAGGACGATCAACACCCCAAACACCAAGGCGGCATAACCGACCGGCCAGAAAAACCTTCCGCTCGCGCGGAACGCCCCCAGCATGTAGGCGAGGGCGGACGGCAACGCGACGTGCAGCAGCACGTGCGACCCAAGCGTGACCTTGTTGGACAGCGCGAACAGGTAGAACCCGGCTAGCACGACAAGCAGCGCCGCATGATGACGCCCGCGCTCGCGCAACCAGGCGAACATCCCCGGGGCGGCACAGGCCAGAACGAGCAGCGCGCCCAATCCCAGGTAGCCGAGGACCTGCGAATGCATCCCGATCCAGTAATGCCGCAGCGGCGGAATGACGCCACTGAGCTGCGGGACGAACGGAGACCCGAGGTTGAGCGAAAACTGCCCAAATTCTGACGTGCCGCCGACACGGTCCTGCCACGAGAGGATACCGGTGAGCAGGCCTATGGCGAGGATCAGCCCGACCGCGGCCACTGCCTCCTGCATCAGGCGGCGGCCGGCGCCCCCGCGGTTCAGCCCGCGCTGCATGACACCCGCGACCCAGATGCCGCCCACCATGACAAAGAGATAGAGGTGGGTCAGGAAAGCCACCGCCAGCAACACGAACCACGCCGCCGCTATGCGGCCGCTGTCGGGGCGTTGGAGCGAGGCAAGATACAGCGCCAAGGCGAAGATCGTCAGGACCTGGCCGCATAAGGCGACATGCCCCCATTCCTGCAACAGGAACGGTGCCGCGTCAGCCAGCAACGAAGCACCGACGGCGGCGAGGAGGTTGCGCTGGCCGGCACGCGAGAGCAGCCACGTCATCGCCACCCCCGGCAGCGAAAAAGCCAGGAAGACATAGGCGCCGAGCAGGTTGGGAATGCGTCCGGTGACATCGTAGATTCCCCGGCCGACCAATGCCAGCCAGGGCACGGGATCCAGCCAGAGCGCGTTGATACCGTGGGGCGGCAAGATGTTTCCGACGTGCAGCAAAGGCAACGTCCACGGTGATTGCAGAAGATACAGGTACCCGACAAGCAACTGGGCCGTATCGACCGCTGCGCCGGCCACGATACCGCGCGGGAAGGTCCAAAATCCGGGCAGGCCCGCAACGAAGCGTGGCGCGAACATCGTGGCTGCATGGACGGCACCGATCGCGAACGCCACGAGCAGCAAAAGAGGAAGCGGCCGGGGCGCAAACAGCGCCGCGATGACGCGCCCCCGCGGACCCTCCTGCACAGGAGGCCGGTCATCGCCGGCGCCCGGATCGGCCATCGGAGGTGCCAAGGGGGGTGCGAATGGAGGCAATCGTGGCCGATCTGCCCGCGCCCTCATCACGAGGCTTCCGGCCGGCGCCCGGTCACCAAGTCCCTGGCAAAGCGCCCTCTGCGACCCGTCCAAGCCGGGCCGGGCAGACAGGCCATCAGGATACCTGCCGTGGCGACAGCAAGTCTGCCACCCCCGCCGACCAACGCGCCGCCTGAATGTCCCGACTCCGCGGCTCCTCGCTTCATCAAAATCTCCATGAGTCGAATGCGAACAGAGGCTGCCGCCCGTCGATTGGCGGGGCCACCACCGCAAATCCTGGGTCGCTCGTGTCCTGCCCCTGAAATGCCGTCACATTTCAGGGACCAGCAGGCCACTGAAAACAAAAAGCCAGTGTCCCGATGCATGACAACGCTATCTGCGCGTTGGGGCACTGGGCGGTCTATATCAGATTCAGGGCAACTGGAAATGGCCACCTGGGCGGGCGTCGGCCTCGGTCGAAGACCGCGCCGGTCTGGCGGCGGTATCGTTCCGATCACGAGTGGTGCACCGACGGGGCGGGTTCTGGCGAGGCAGGCCCCGATGGCCGTGGGACGTCGGCAAGGGTCAGCACGGACCTGGAATCCTGGCTGCCCATGTGAAGCCCTGCCGATCCGGCAAGGCCAGCGTCGCCGCGCAAGCTTGCCCCAACCGGGTTCTCCGGACCAAACTGCTTGGCGCGGGAACGGCAGGTTCCCGGACAAAATTCAAGGGACCGTCCATGCCTTCCAGCCTTGCTGCGGCCCGGACCGGCCGTTTTGCCGGCCTGACGCCGCTCCTTGCCCCGCGCTCCATCGCCATTCTCGGCGCCTCCAACGATCCCGCCAGGATCGGCGGCCGGCCGATCGCGTATATGAAGGCGCAGAACTTCCAGGGTGCGCTCTACCCGGTGAACCCGAACCGGACCGAGGTGCAGGGGCTGCGCGCCTACCCGTCGGTGGCCGACCTCCCGGAAACGCCCGACGTCGCCATCGTCGCCGTGCCCGCCGCGCTCGCCGTGCAGGCCGCCGAGGATCTCGGCAAGCGGGGCACCAAGGCGGCGCTCGTGTTCACGGCGGGGTTCGCCGAGGTCGATGCCGCCGGCCAGGCCGCCCAGGACCGCATGGTGGCCGCCGCGCGCGCGCACGGCATGCGCATCCTCGGCCCTAATTGCCTCGGCGTGTTCGACGGGCGGACGGGGTACTACGCCACCTTCTCGTCCTCGTTCGATTCCGGCTGGCCGGTGCCGGGCCGCATCGGCATCGCCAGCCAGTCCGGCGCCTACGGCACGCATCTCTACACGCTGGCGCGCAACCGCGGCATCGGCGCCTCGCTCTGCATCATGACCGGCAACGAGGCGGACGTGACGGTCGGCGAATGCATCGGCTGGCTGGCCGAGAACCCGGATGTCGACGTGATCGCCGCCTATATCGAGGGCATTCGCGAGGCGCCCGGCCTGCTCGCCGCGTTCGCGACGGCGCGCGCCGCCCGGAAGCCGATCGTGATGATGAAGGTCGGCCGCAGCGCGCTCGGCAGCGCCGCCGCGAAGTCGCACACCGCCTCGATCGCCGGCGACGACGCGGTGACCGAAGCGGTGATGGCCGAATTCGGCGTCCACCGCGCCCGGACCTCGGAAGAGATGCTGGACATCGCGCAGACCGCGACCCGGCGGATCTATCCGGTCCGCAACACGCTCGGGATGATCACGCTTTCGGGCGGCGCCGGCGTTCTCGTCTCCGACGTCGCCGAGCAGGCGGGGCTGGCGATGCCGGCGATGCCGGAGGATGCGCAGGCGAAGCTGAAATCCCTCGTCTCGTTCTGCGCCCCGCGCAACCCGGTCGACGCCACCGCGCAGGTGGGCAACGACCTGAACCTGTTGGAACCGTTCTTCGAAACGATGGTGAAGGAGGGCGGCTACAGCTCGGTGCTGGGCTTCTTCACCATGGTCGCCTCTTCGCGCCGCTGGCCGGCGATGCTGGAGCGGCTGAACGCGGTGCGGGCGAAATACCCAGACCGGCTCTACGTGCTGTCGGCGATCGCGCCGGAACCGGCGGTCCGCGCGATGGAAGCCGATGGCTGGGTCTGCCACGAGGATCCGTCCCGCGCGGTGACCGCGATCGCCGCCATGGGCCGCTTCGGCGCCGCGTTCGCCGCCCCGCCGCCGGCGCCGCCGCCCGCCGTTCCGCCCGTGGTGCTGCCCGCCACGACGCCCACCGAAGCCGAGGCGAAGCGCATCCTGGCCGCCGCCGGCATCGCCGCGGCGCCGGAAGCCGCCTGCGCGACCGCCGAGGCGGCGGTGGCCGCGGCCGAAGGCTTCGGCTTTCCGGTCGTGCTCAAGATCCTCTCGCCCGACATCCTCCACAAGTCGGAGATCGGCGGCGTGCTGCTCGACGTCGCCGACGCGCCGGCGGTGCGCGCCGGCTTCGCCACCTTGATGGCGCGCGCCCGCGCCGCCGCCCCGCAGGCGCGGATCGAGGGCGTGCTGGTCGCCAGGCAGATGCGCGGCGGGGTGGAGTGCATCCTCGGCATCCACCAGGACCCGGTGTTCGGGCCGATCGCGATGTTCGGCCTCGGCGGCGTGTTCGTCGAAGTGCTGCAGGACGTGGTGTTCCGCCGCTGTCCGTTCGGCGAGGACGTCGCGGCGGACATGATCCGCGCGATCCGCGGCTTTCCCCTGCTGGATGGGGCGCGCGGCCGGCCGAAGGCGGACGTGGCGGCGCTGGCGGCCATGCTCGCGCGGCTCTCGGCCTTCGCCGCGGCGGCCGGCCCGCGCCTGCGCGCGATCGACCTCAACCCGGTCTTCGCGATGCCGGAAGGCGGCGGCGCGTTCGCCGCCGATGCGGTGATCGAGCTCGGCTGACGGGGTTCGGTCCCCTCCCGCCCCTGGCGGGAGGGGACAACACCGGGCCTTCGGCATCGTCGACAAACACGTGCGTCCGCACGCCGACAAGGATGCCGTGCAAAACAAAATCTCATACCGGCTTGCGGAATGGCTGACTCTTCCAGCCGTTCCGCAAGCTGGTATCGCGCGCCGGGTTGGCGGGCGGCGGCGCGCCAAAAAAAGACTCGATACCAGCCCGCGTTGACCCATCCTTCATGGGTCAACATCAAAGCGGGTTGGTATCGCGCGCCGGGTTGGCGGGCGGCGGC
>JAGWSV010000290.1 GCA_028869315.1 Rhodospirillales bacterium | reverse complement strand
GGCGCAGTCGCGGATCAAGGCGCTCGCGCGCCTGCCGGCGATCGAGGCGGTGATCGAGGACACGCCGACCCGCTTTTCCTTCCCCGAGCCGGCCCGCATCGCGCCGCCCATCCTGGCCTTGGATCGGGTGGCGGCGGGCTACGACGACGCGCCGGTGCTGCGCGGCCTGTCGCTGGCGATCGACACCGACGACCGTATCGCGCTGCTCGGGGCCAACGGCAACGGCAAGTCGACCTTCGCCAAACTGTTGGCCGGGCGGCTGGAACCGCTGGCCGGCGAGGTGCGGCGCGGGCCCAGGCTGCGGGTCGGATATTTCGCCCAGCACCAGACGGAGGAACTGGCCGCGGCGGAAAATCCGATTGCGCACATGGCGCGGGCCCTGCCGCGCGCCACGGAATCCCAGCTCCGGAGCCAGCTCGCCCGCTTCGGGCTGGACGCGGACCGGGCGGAGACGCCGGTCGCCAATCTTTCGGGCGGCGAGAAGGCGCGGCTGCTGCTGGCCCTGGCAACCCGTGAGGCGCCGCATCTGCTGATCCTGGACGAGCCGACCAACCACCTCGATATCGACGCGCGCGAGGCGCTGGTGAAGGCGCTGGCCGATTTCCAGGGCGCGGTGCTGCTGATCACCCATGATCCGCATCTGGTCGAGCTGGTGGCCGAACGCCTGTGGCTGGTGGCCGACGGGACGGTGCGTCCGTTCGACGGCGACCTGGAGGACTACCGCGCCCTGCTCGCCGAGCGCGCCCGCCCAAGGCCGGCGACCGAGACCGGCGGACGCAAGGAGGACCGGCGCGAACGGGCCGAAGCCCGCGCCGCGCTGGCGCCGTTGCGGCGGCAGGCGAAGGAGGCGGAGGCCGCCTTGGCGCGCCTCGCCGCCGAGCGCGCGCGGATCGAGGCCAAGCTCGCCGACCCGGCGCTCTATGCTCCCGGGCGCGGCGCGGACATCGCCGCGGCGAACGCGCGCCTGGCCGAGATCGCGCGCGCGGCCGAAGCGGCCGAGACCGCCTGGCTGGAAGCGGCGGAAGCGCTGGAGGTGGCCGGCTGACCGGCGCGCGGCGTGGCGCGCGCCGCCGCGCGGCATCCCGGAACCGGCGCGGCCACCGGATTGGCCTGGTCCCGGAAGCGGCGGGACGAACACGGCCAGCGCGACCGGATCGGGAGACGAGGGCGGTTCCTGCACCAGGACGCCGCCGCGCTCACCCGGTCAGGGAGCGCCACCGATCGAGGTGCCGCTGCCGCCCCCGCTTCCCGCGCCTACGCCCGGGCCCACGCTGCCGATATTTCCGAGCAGCTGCTGGAGGATGCTGGCCGAGCTGCCGGGCGACGGCGTGGTGCGGGCGACGATCGGCGCCGCCAGTGCGTCCCTGCGGTTGATGCGATGGATCTTCTCGAGCACGCCATGGGTGTCGAAGCTCAACACCACCACGTCCTGGTCGAGCACGGCATGGGTGCCGCCGATCACCGGCCGGGTCATTTCCGTGATGTAGTACCAGTTGTTCGGGTCGAACGTGTCGTGGGCGGTGGGGGAGCCCAGCACCTCCCGCGCCCCGGCCTCGGTCGTGGTGCCGGGGACGAGCTGGCTCAGCTCCGACGGGCTGACCCGGTTGCCGCGTATCTGCTTGGGCGGCACGAACAGGCTGCAGCCGCCCAGCGCCAAGGCAAGGCAGAGCGCGACGGCAGGACGGCGGAGAGACAGCGACGACGACACACTTCAACCCCCGGTAAGCGACGCGGTCGCCGGACCGCAGCTCCGAGCTTACCAGGCCGCGGCGTCTCACGACGCATCCGCGCTGTCAATCGCGGCGTCGCCGATGGCGCGGTCTTGTGTCCGGCGGGCGATCGACCAGCGGGATCGAGCAAGCGGGATCAACCGGTGTGGCGATGCACCGTTCTGGGTTAGGGTGGGAGAATCATCGATCGGAAGGGATGGCGTGCCCATGGCGGCTCTCGGCTCTCTCCTGCGGCGGCGGGACCCGCATCGGGACGCCGCGGCGGCGCTTTATGCCGGCGCCGTCGCCGCGGCGCGGGCCCCGTCGCTGTTCGCCGATCTCGGCGTCCCGGACACTTTGGACGGGCGGTTCGACAGTCTCAGCCTGTTCGTGATCCTGCTGATCGAGCGGCTGCGTCGGGATGCCGAGCCCGGACCGGCCCTGGCGCAGTCGGTGTTCGACGCCATGTTTCGGGACATGGACCGTAGCTTGCGGGAGAGCGGGGTGGGCGACCCCTCGATGGCGCGGCAGATGCGGGCGATGTGGAATGCCTTTCACGGCCGCGCCCTGGCCTATGGGGCCGCGCTCGCGGCCGGCGACGCTGCGGCGCTCGCGGACGCCCTGGCACGCAACGTGTGGCGCGGCGCTCCCCCGCCGGACGGGGCCGCCGCCGTGCTGGCCGCGCGCGCGCTGGCCGATGCGGGCCACCTGCGCGGCCAGCCGCTCGACCGGTTCGTCGCCGGCGCCGCCGGGTTTCTGCCGCGGACGGAGGCCACGCGATGAGGGTGGAGCTGCATCGGCCCCTGCTGGCCGCGCGCATCCCCGCCGAGGGGCAGGAGACCGCCGTGGTGGCCAACCCGGAGGAATGCGCCGCGCTGGCCCGCCGTTTCGGCCTGCCGGCGATCCACGCGCTCACCTGCCGCTTCCGGCTGCGGCCGGCGCCGGGCGGCGCGATCACGGCCGACGGACACCTGCGCGCCGAACTGGTGCAGGTCTGCGTCGTTTCGGCCGAGGAATTCCCGGCCACCGTGGAGGAGGCGTTCGCCGTTCGCTTCGTTCCTGCCGGCACCGAGTGCGACGATCCGGATCCCGAGGCGGTGGACGAGATTCCGTTCGCCGACGGGCGTCTCGACCTTGGTGAGGCGGCGGCGGAGCAGCTTGCTCTGGCGCTCGATCCCTATCCGCGCAAGCCGGGAGCAGATGGCGATGCTCCGGGCCGGCCGGTGGCCAGCTCGCCGTTCGCATCCCTTGCGGCGCGCCGCCGGCCGTCCTGAGCCGGGTGGGGTAACCAAGGGGGATGACCCAGGGGATGCAGCCGCGCCGCCCGCCTGACGAAATCCCGATCTGCTTTGGTGTGCCCTTGCCGATGCCCCCCTGCTCTGCTAGACGCCGCGGCTCATTCCTTGACCAACGTGTGACAGCCGATCCGGCCTGCGCCGGCCGCGCGCCTGTCACCGCTACCAGAAGGGCGCGAGTCCATGGCCGTACCGAAGCGAAAGACCTCGCCCTCCCGGCGAGGCATGCGTCGCAGCCATCATGCGCTGCCGACCGAGGCGCATGCGGAGTGCCCGAATTGTGGCGAGCTTAAGCGCCCGCACCATGTGTGCAGCCATTGCGGCTATTACGATGGCCGCGAAGTGGCGCCGGCCGGCGACCGCCTCAAGGGCGTCGTCCGCGCCTGAGCCGCGGGCGCGGCGAGCAGGCGGCGGCGGGCGGACCGGGCGGCGGTGAGCGAGCCGTTCACCCTGGCGATTGACGCCATGGGCGGCGATCATGCGCCGGAGATGGTTCTTCGCGGCCTCGACATCGCCGCCGAGCGGCATCCTGGTGCCCGCTTCCTGCTGGTCGGCGATGAGGCAAAGGTCGCACCGCTGCTGAATTCGTTGCGCCGCGCCTCGGCCGCCTGCACCTTGCGCCATGCGCCGGATGTGATCGGCAACGCGTTGAAGCCGACCGCGGCCTTGCGGCTGCGTTCGGCATCGATGCGTCTCGCGATCGACGCGGTCGCCTCCGGCGAGGCGGCGGGCGTGGTTTCCGCCGGCAACACCGGGGCGCTGCTGACCTTGGCCAAGATCATCATCAAGACCCTGCCGGGGATCGACCGTCCGGCCATGGCCGCGATCGGACCGTCGGCGCGTGGCGACGTGGTGATGCTCGACCTCGGCGCCAACGTCGCCTGCGACGCCCGCAACCTGGTGGAATTCGCGGTGATGGGCGACGTTTTCGCCCGCACCGTGCTCGGCCTCACGCGTCCTTCGATCGGCTTGCTCAATGTCGGCTCAGAAGAACTCAAGGGCGACGACCGGGTGCGCGAGGCCGCCGAGGTGCTGCGTACGAGCCCGCTCGCCGCGCAGTTCCATGGCTTCGTCGAGGGCCATGACATCACCGCCGGCACCACCGACGTGATCGTGACCGACGGGTTCACCGGCAACGTCGCGCTCAAGACGGGCGAAGGCGCGTTGCGGCTGGTGGGCGACCTGCTGCGCATGGTGTTTCGCTCCAGCATCGCCGCGCGAATTGCCTACGTGCTCGCCCGTCCGGCACTGGAACGGTTGCGGGAGTGGCTCGATCCGCGCCGCTACAACGGCGCGGTGATGCTCGGGCTGAACGGCGTGGTGGTGAAGTCGCACGGCGGCACCGACGCCGAGGGATTCGCCCACGCCGTCGATGTCGCGATGGACATGGTGGTGCATCGCTTCAACGAGCAGATCCGCGAGGGACTGGCCCGCATCACGAAATCCGGACCGTTCTGGGATAAGAACGGTGGCGGTGCCCAGCTCGCCACCGCGTCGTGAGCCCCGCCGCCGCACGCCTGTCGAGTCCCCCTTCGATTCCGTCGGCCGCCTTCCGCGCGCCGCGTTTCCCACGCCTGGCCTGAGGACATATCCGATGCCCGTTCGATCCATTCTGGCTGGCGTCGGGGGCTATCTGCCTGCCCGGATCGTCACCAACGCGGAACTGGCGACGCGGCTCGAAACCTCGGACGCCTGGATCCGCGACCGTACCGGCATCCGCCAGCGCCATATCGCCGCCGCGCACGAGACCTGCGCGTTCATGGCGACCGCAGCGGCCCGCGCCGCGCTGGCCCGGGCCGGCGCCGAACCCGGAGAGGTCGACGCCATCCTGCTTGCCACCTCGACCCCCGATCAGGCGTTTCCCGCCACCGCGCTGCGCGTGCAGGCGGCACTCGGCGTGCCGGGCGGGTTCGGGTTCGACCTGTCGGCCGCTTGCGCCGGCTTCGTCTATGCGCTGTCGGTGGCGGACGGGATGATCCGGTCCGGGCAGGTGCGCGGGGTGCTGGTGATCGGCGCGGAGGTCTATTCGCGCATCATGAACTGGCAGGACCGCGGCACCTGCGTGCTGTTCGGCGACGGCGCCGGCGCGGTGTTCCTGCGGGCCGGCGAAGGCAGGGGATCGATCGACCGGGGCGTGCTGTCCACCCATCTGCACGCGCAGGGAACCCTGGGCGATATCCTGTATGTCGATGGCGCGGTGGGGCAGCCGGACAAGCCCGGCACCCTGGTGATGAACGGGCGGGAGGTGTTCCGCCACGCCGTGGTCCGGCTCGCCGAGGCGGTCGACGAGGCGCTGGCGGCGAACGCGCTGACCCGGCGGGACGTCGACTGGCTGGTGCCGCACCAGGCCAACCTGCGCATCATCGATGCGATGGGCAAGCGGCTCGGCCTGCCCGCGGAGCGGGTGGTGGTGACGGTGGATCGGCACGCCAATACCTCGGCGGCCTCGGTGCCGCTGGCGCTGGCCGAAGCCGTGGGCGACGGGCGCATCCGCGCCGGCGATCTCGTGCTGCTGGAAGCCCTGGGCGGCGGGCTTACCTGGGGCTCCGCGCTGGTGCGGATGTAGCGGCGGCGGCGTGCCGGATCAGGCCGCGTCCAACGCAGGCGGATCGGCGAGGCTGATCCCGAACACCTCCCGCAATCCCCGATGGCCCGTCGGTGTGACCGCGAGCGCGCGGGTGTCGCAGCGGGCCTCGATCCAGCCAAGCTCCATGCACCGCCGGCACAGCGCGGCCCCGACGGTTCCTGCGATATGCGGGCGGCGCTCGCTCCAGTCGAGGCAGGGGCGGCAGAACCGGCGCTGCGGTGCGGCGCGCGCGGTCATGTCCATGCCGAACCGGGCGAGGAAGGCGGCGCCCGCCGCGGTGACCTCGCCGCCGTCTTCGCCGAGCACGACATGGCCGCGCGCGACCAGCGCGTCGCTGATGCCGACGCCGATGCGACCGGCCAGATGGTCGTAGCAGGTCCGTGCGGTGCGCATCGCCGCGTCCATCCGCGAGGGCAGGCGGCGGCGCGGCGGGAGCTGGACCGCCGCGACCGCCATGACGCCTTCCAGCATCTGCCCGACCAGCGGCGAGGCGAGCCGGTAGTAGTGGTGCCGCCCCTGCCGGGTGAGCGCGAGCAGGTTTGCCGCGGTCAGCCGCGCCAGGTGGCCGCTCGCCGTCTGCGGCGCCACGCCGGCGATGTAGGCGAGTTCCTTGGCGGTCAGCGCGCGCCGATCCATCAGCGCCGCCAGGATGTTGGCCCGCGCCGGATCGCCGATGAGGGCGCCGACCTCGGCCATCTCGAGATTTCGCATGGTCATGGCGGCAGCATAGCCGGGGCGGGCGGCGAATGCCTCCGCCGTCGCTACGGCGCCGACCGTAGGGAGCGCCGGCCCTACGCGGCCTGCCAGGCGAGCAGCAGCAACAGCGCCGCGTTGCCGGCCAGCACCGCCGGGGCCAGGGTCGTGAGGCTACGCCCGAATCGCCGTCCGGCCGCCTGGCCGGCCAGCCCGACCACGATCAGCGCCGGCATGGTTCCGAGCGCGAAGGAGGCCATCGCCGCCGCGCCGAGCAGCGGGGTGCGGGTGGCGGCGGCGGCGGTGAGCGCACTGTAGAGGAACCCGCACGGGAGGAAGCCGAGCGCGACCCCGAGCAGATAGCCGCCGCCCGGGCGGCTGCGGTCGATTCGCGTGGTGATCCGGGCCAGGCTGCGGCTCCAGCGCGGCGGCACGCGCCCCGGTGCCGGCAGCAGCGGCGCCAGGGCCGGCACCGCCCGCCGCAGCGCCTCCGACAAGAACAGCAGCGCGGCGAGACCGAGCAGCAGGGCCGATAGCCCGCCGAACCAGGGCGCCCGCCCCAGCACCGCGACGGTTGCTGCGGCGGCGGCGCCAAGGCCGGCATAGGTGGTCATCCGGCCCAGATGGTAGGGCAGCAGCAGGGCGCTGCCGACGCGGTGGCGCTCGCACAGGCCGGCGGCCGGCAGGCGGGCCATCCGGTCCGCCACCTGGCCGAGCACGAAGCCGCCGCACATCGGCCCGCAATGCATCGCGCCGCCCGCCGCGCCGGCGGCCAGCAGGCCGAGCATCAGGCTGCCGCGCGCCACCGCAGGCGTGCAGAGCCCCGCCACGGCCACGGCCGCGAGGTGCCAGAGATGCAGCAGGTCGCTCATTCTATCGCAGGGTGGGGTGTGCCGGCCGGGGCGGCGTTGATCTGGATCAACGCCGCCGCGCAGGGCGTGTCCGGCAGCGGGTGTCCGGACGGTCGGCGCGCCCGGGTGCCGGTGGTCGCTCCGCGCCGAAGGCCCGCTTCAATCCTTGCATCTGCCGATCTGCCTCGATCACGTAGCCGCCCCGGATCCGGGCGCCGATGCCGCGCCATCGAGGTGCCCCACCTGTCTTCCGAGATCGGCAACGGCCCGCGTCGCTGTCCCACGAGGTCGTCGGCGGCCGCCGCCAGCGTGGCGCGTGCGGCGTCAAGGTTTAAACTGCAACGGATATTCGACATCGGCACGATCCGGCTTCGGGAGCATGGCACGGAGTCGATCAGCCTCGATTACATGGATGCGCCGGGCGGGCAAGCGTGCCGGCCGGTCGAAGCATGCCTGCCATTTTTCGACCGTGATCCCCTTGGCAACCCGCCCCGTTCCACCCTCGGGCCGCCTTTCGGCGCTGCCGCCGGCGCTGTCCAGCCGGTGTCATTGATCTGGATCAATGCCGAAAATTCATCTTCCCATCACGTGGGGCCATCCAAAGGCGGGGCCGCATGCGGCCCCGCCTGCCGCAAGGGAGCTCCGGATGGACTTCGAGACGGGCGACATCGTCGTCGGGCTGATGGTGGCCGCGCTTGGCCTGCTGGGATTGTTCCTGGCCGCCCGCGCCTGGGACGACGAGATGTACTTGTTCGGCCTGGCGCTGGCCGGCTTTGCCGTGCTGTTCGACTTCGGCGTGGTGCGGCGGCACTTCGACCGCAAGGACGCGGCGCTGGCGGCGCGGAGGGCCGGGCATGAGTGAGCACGTGCTGCCGGCCAGGCCGGTGGTCTACAACGACGCGGTGGTGAAGAAATTCGTCATCGCCTGCCTGGTCTGGGCGATCGTGGCGTTCCTGGCAGGCGTCTATATCGCCTCCGAACTCGCCTGGCCGCAGTTGAACATCGCCCCCTATCTGAACTTCGGCCGGCTGCGCCCGGTACACACCTCGGCGGCGATCTTCGCCTTCGGCGGCTCGGCGCTGATCGGCACCTCCTTCTATGTCGTGCAGCGCACCTGCCGCGCGCGGCTCTGGGGCGGCGAGGCGCTGGCGAATTTCGTCTTCTGGGGCTACCAGATCTTCATCGTGCTGGCGGCCAGCAGCTACCTGCTGGGTTTCAGCAAGAGCCGCGAATACGCCGAGCCCGAGTGGCATCTCGACCTGCTGCTGGTGCTGGTCTGGGTCTGCTACCTGCTGATCTACCTCGGCACGCTGATGCGGCGCGCCGAACCGCACATCTACGTGGCGAACTGGTTCTATCTGGGGTTCATCATCACCATCGCGATGCTGGTGATCGTCAACAACCTCGGCATCCCGATCTCACCGTACAGCGCCAAGAGCTATTCGTGGTTCTCCGGCGTGCAGGACGCGATGGTGCAGTGGTGGTACGGCCATAACGCGGTCGGGTTCTTCCTGACGGTGCCGTTTCTCGGGATGATGTACTACTTCATTCCCAAGGCGGCCAACCGGCCGATCTATTCGTACCGCCTGTCGATCGTGCATTTCTGGGCGCTGATCTTCATCTACATCTGGGCCGGCCCGCACCACCTGCTGTGGACCGCGCTGCCGGACTGGACGCAGACGCTCGGGATGGCGTTCTCGATCATGCTCTGGATGCCCTCCTGGGGCGGCATGATCAACGGGCTGATGACGCTGTCGGGCGCCTGGGACAAGCTGCGCACCGATCCCGGGTTGCGCTTCTCGGTCACCGCGGTGGGCTTCTACGGCATGTCGACGTTCGAGGGGCCGGCGATGTCGATCCGCAGCGTCAACGCGCTGGTGCATTATTCGGACTGGGTGATCGGCCACGTCCATTCCGGCACCTTGGGCTGGGTCGCGTTCATCACCTTCGGCGCGCTCTATTATCTGGTGCCCAATCTGTGGGGCCGGAAAGGGCTCTATTCGGTGCGCCTGGCGGCCTGGCACTACTGGATCGGCACGCTTGGGATCGTGTTCTACATCGCCTCGATGTGGGTCGCGGGCCTGATGGAAGGGCTGATGTGGCGGGCCTACGACCGCTTCGGCTTCCTGAAATATTCCTTCGTTCAGGTGGTGGTGGCCGAGCACCCGTTCATGGTGCTGCGCATGATCGGCGGCGTGTTGTTCACGATCGGGGCGATCCTGATGATCTACAATCTGTGGATGACGGTGCGCAGCCCCGCCACCGAGGCGCCGCGGGCGGAGCTTCTGCCCGCGGGCCTGCCGGCCGGCGCCGTCGTGGCGGGGGAATAGCTCATGCGTCTCTCCCACGCCTTCATCGAGCGCAATGCGATCGTGCTGCTCGTGCTCGCGCTGCTCACCGTCGCGATCGGCGGCATCGTCGAGATCGTGCCTCTGTTCACGATCGAAACCACCGTCGAGCACGTGAACGGGGTGCGCCCCTACTCGCCGCTCGAACTGCGCGGACGCGACATCTATATCCGCGAGGGCTGCTATCTCTGCCACAGCCAGATGATCCGCACGCTGCGCGACGACGTAGCCCGCTACGGGCACTACTCGCTGGCCGCCGAGAGCATGTACGATCATCCGTTCCAGTGGGGGTCGAAGCGCATCGGCCCCGATCTGGCCCGGGTCGGCGGCAAGTATTCGGATGCCTGGATGTATGCCCATCTCGAGCATCCGCGCCGGCTGGTGCCCGAATCGCTGATGCCGGACTTCGCCTTCCTGGCGCACACCCCGCTCGAGACGCGCGACCTGCTGGCGCGGATGAGGACCAACATCGAGGTCGGCGTGCCGTACACCAAGGCGGATCTCGCCCAGGCCGCGGCCGATCTGCGCGCCCAGGACGATCCGTCCGCCGATCATTCCGGTCTGGAGAAGCGCTACCACGGTGCCCATGTGGTGCCCGGCAACGGGCATCCGACCGAGCTCGACGCGCTGGTGGCCTATCTGCAGGTGCTGGGCACCATGGTCGATTTCAAGGACGTCACCCCGGCGCAGGAGCGGCAATGAGCATTCTGGCCCGGATCGAGATCGCCGGCACCATCGCGATGTTCGCGGTGTTCGTCGCCATCTCGCTCACCACCTACTGGCCCGGCCGCAAGGATTCCATCGAGCGCCACGGCCAAATTCCGTTCGAGGACGACCGCTGATGCCCGGCAAGATCGAAAAGGACTCCGTGACCGGCACCGAGACCACCGGGCACGAATGGGACGGCATCAGGGAGCTCAACACCCCGCTGCCGAAATGGTGGGTCTATGTCTGGATCGCCAGCATCGTCTGGGGGATCGGCTACATGCTTGTCTATCCTTCGGTGCCGTACGGGCCGGGGTATTTCCACGGCCTGCTCGGCTATTCCTCGCGATCCCACGTCGCGCACGAGGTGGCCGAGGTCGATGCCAAGCGCGACATCTACATGAAGAAGATCGCGGCGCAACCGTTCAGCGCGATCGAGAAGAACCCGCAACTCATGCAGGTGGCGGAGACCGCGGGCGCAATCACCTTCGCCGAGAACTGCCAGCCCTGCCACGGTCAGGGCGGCGAGGGACGGCTCGGCTATCCGGCGCTCGCCGCCGGCGCCTGGATCTGGGGCGGCACCTTGCCGGCGATCCGGCAGACGATCACCTACGGCATCCGCAGCGGCGATCCGCAGGCGCGCGACAGCCAGATGCCGCCCTTCGGCAAGAGCGGCATGCTGAATGCGGGGCAGATCCAGCAGGTCGCGAGCTTCGTCTGGTCCAAATTCTACGGCCATCCGACCAAGGGGGAGGACATCGCCCCCGGCGCCAAGATCTTCGCCGCCAACTGCGCCGTCTGTCACGGCCCGCAGGGGCAGGGCAACCCGGCCTTCGGCGCGCCGCGGCTGGCGAGCCACGTGCATCTCTATGGCGATTTCCGCGCCTCCATCGTGCGCCAGGTGACCGATCCGCGCATGGGGGTGATGCCGAACTGGAACAAGCGGCTGGATCCCGCGACCATCAAGGCGGTGGCGATCTACGTGCACGATCTGGGGGGCGGTCAGTAGGGTGGCGAACATGTCGCGTGTCCATGAACGTCGGGTCCAGCTGGAGAAGGACCTGGGCGGCGATCACCTCTATGCCAGCCGCGTCCGGGTCTATTCCAAGGCGGTCAAGGGGAAGATGCGCCGCATCAAATGGGCGGTGCTGGCGTTCTGCCTGACGGTCTACTACCTGCTGCCCTGGCTGCGCTGGGACCGCGGCCCGGGCCGGCCCACCCAGGCGGTGCTGCTCGACGTCGCCAGCCGCCGGTACTATTTCTTCGGGCTGGAGTTCTGGCCGCAAGACATCTACCTGCTGACCGGCACGCTGATCGTGGCGGCGGTGGCGCTGTTCCTGGTCACCTCGCTGTTCGGCCGCGTGTGGTGCGGATACGCCTGCCCGCAGACGGTCTGGACCGATCTTTTCATGTGGTTCGAACGCGAGATCGAAGGCGATCGCAACGAGCGCATGAAGCGCGACGCCGGGCCGCTCGGCTTCGACAAGCTCTGGCGCAAGACGGCGAAGCACGCGGTCTGGCTGTTCACCGCGTTCTGGACCGGCGGCGCGTGGATCATGTATTTCGCCGACGCGCCCACCATCACCCGCGAATTCTGGACCGGCACCGCGCCGGTTGCGGCGTATTTCTTCATCGGGCTGTTCACCTTCACCACCTACGCCCTGGCCGGCTGGGGCCGCGAGCAGGTCTGCACCTACATGTGCCCCTGGCCGCGCTTCCAGTCCGCGATGCTGGACGAGCAGAGCCTGACCACCACCTACCAGGCCTGGCGCGGGGAGCCGCGCGCGCGCGGCAAGCGCGATCCCGGCGCGCGCCCCGCCGGGGACTGCGTCGATTGCGCCGCCTGCTACAGCGCCTGCCCGATGGGCATCGACATCCGCGACGGCATCCAGCTCGAATGCATCAACTGCGGCCTGTGCATCGACGCCTGCGACCATGTGATGGCGATCACCGGGCGCCCGAAGGGGCTGATCGCCTGGGACACGCTGGCCGACCAGAAGGCCAAGCAGGAAGGCCGCTCGCTCGCCTTCCGCTGGCTGCGCCCGCGCACCATGATCTATTTCGGGGCGCTGGCGATCGCCGGCACGGTCATGCTGGTGGCGCTGCTGCTGCGCGCGCCGATCGCGATGGACGCCGAACACGACCGCGCGCCGCTGTTCGTTCCGCTGCCGGATGGCGGCCTGCGCAACGGCTACACGCTGAACCTGACCAACCGCACCCAGCGTGCCGCGCCCTTCGTGCTGACGGTGCGCGGCCTGCCGGGCGCGGTACTGGCCGACGGCACCGCGCCGCAGGAACGGCACACGGCGCTGACCCTGCCGGTCGTTGCAGACTCGATCGCCGATTTCCGCGTGCTGGTGATCACGCCCCCCAACGCGCCGCACGCGGCGCGCTGGCCGATCACCTTCGTGCTGCGCGATCCGGCGACCGGGGATGAAACCACCTATGCCGCCGCCTTCTTCGGACCGGCGGCCGCCGCCGGAGGCGGCCGATGAGCACGACCACCACCACCCGCCGGCGCGGCCCGCGTTCGGCCTGGGATTGGTTCCCCTGGGCGGTCGCCGCCTCGCTTGCGGTCGTCATCCTCGTCAATGCCGGCATGATCTGGGCGGCACTGGCCACGTTCCCCGGTCAGGCCGGAGAGGACGGGTTCGACCTCAGCAACAGCTTCAACGAGATGCTGCGCGCCGCGGCGCAGCAGAAGGCGCTGGGCTGGCACGTCACGCTCGGCGTCGATCCCGCCGGGCATCTCGGCGTCGCGCTCGCCGGGCCTGACGGCAGGCCGTTGCCCGGCGCAGCCGTGCGGGCGGTGGCGGAGCGTCCGGTGGGCCCGCGCGACACCCGGCACCTGGCACTGCCGGCGCAGCCGGGCGGCGGCTTCCGCGCCGCCCAGCCGCTGGCGCGCGGCCGGTGGATGGTGGCGCTGACGATCCGCGCCGCAGGCCATCTCTATGCCATCGACCGGCAGCTGATCGTCGAGGAGCCGGTGCCACAGACCGCCAGATGAGCGCCGCGATCGGGCGCGTCGCGGCCCCGCCGGCGCAGGAGGGGGCCGCCTGCGCGCATTGCGGCGCGCCCGCACCGCCGGGCCGGCGCTTCTGCTGCGCCGGGTGCGCGGCGGCGTTCGAAACCATCCAGGGCCTCGGCCTTGGCCGCTACTACCGCCAGCGCCTGCTCGATCCCGCCTCCCGCCCGCCGCGGCCGGAGGCGACGGAGCCGCGCCACGACCTCGCCCGCCACGTCCGCTCGCAGGGCGACGGCCGGTGCGAACTCACCCTGGCGATCGACGGCCTGCACTGCGGCGCCTGCGTGTGGCTGATCGAATCGATCCTCGGCCGCGAACCGTCCGTGCTGACCGGGCGGGTGAACCTGACCACCCGCCGCCTGCGGCTTGTCTGGCAGGGCGCGGTCGAGGATGCCGGGCGGCTGGTCGGCCTGGTGGAGGCGCTGGGCTACCGGCTGGTGCCCTTCGATCCCGCCGCGCTCGCCGCGGCCGAGGACCGCAGCGGGCGCGACCTGATCCGCGCCCTCGGCATCGCCGGCTTCGCGGCCGGCAACGTGATGCTGATCTCGATCGGCGAATGGGCCGGCGCGGTGCAGGACATGGGGCCGGCGACCCGTTCGCTGCTGCACTGGGTCACGGCGCTGCTGGCGCTGCCGGCGGTGGTTTTGGCGGGGCGGCCGTTCTACCGCTCGGCGCTCGCCGCGCTGCGCCGCGGCCGGACCAACATGGACGTGCCGATCAGCCTCGGCGTCGTGCTGGTCAGCGGCATCAGCCTGGCCGACACGTTCGGCGACGGCGCGCACACCTATTACGAATCCGCGCTGATGCTGCTGTTCTTCCTGCTGCTCGGGCGGGTGCTCGACCACCGCGCACGCGGCCGGGCGCGCGCCACCGCCGAACAGCTGCTGACCCTGCGCGCCGGCGACGTCGCCGTGCTGACCGTGGACGGACGCACGGTCCGGCGGGCGCAGGAGCAGGTGGCGCCGGGCGATCGCGTCCTGGTGGGCATGGGCGAGCGCATCGGGGTCGATGGGGTGGTGGAAACCGGTGCCGCCGCAATCGACGCCAGCCTGGTGACCGGCGAGAGCCTGCCGGCGCCGGTGGCCCCGGGCGGAGCGGTGTTCGCCGGGTCGCTCAACCTCGGCGCCGCACTCGTCGTACGCGCGACGGCGACCGGGAGCGGCACCCTGCTCGCCGAGTGCGTGCGCCTGATCGAAACCGCCGAGGCGCGGCGCGGGCAGTTCGTCGTCCTGGCCGACCGGGTGGCGCGCGCCTACGCGCCGGCGGTGCACGGCACCGCGCTGGCCGCGTTCCTGGGCTGGATGGTGCTGGGCGGCGCGCCGGTGGGGCAGGCGCTGCTGATCGCCAGCGCGGTGCTGATCGTCACCTGCCCCTGCGCGGTCGCGCTGGCGGTGCCGGCGGTGCAGGTGATCGCGGCGAGCCGCCTGTTCCGCGGCGGGATGCTGCTGAAATCGGCCACGGCGCTGGAGCGCCTGGCCGAGGTGGATACGGTGGTGTTCGACAAGACCGGCACGTTGAGCGAGCCGACCCTTGCGCTGGAGCCGCTGGACGATGCAGCGGACGAGGCCGCGAAGGCCGGCCATGCCGCGGCCTTGGCGGTCGCCGCCAGCCTGGCGGCCGCCAGCCGGCACCCGCTGGCGCGCGCCCTGGCGGCCGCCGCCGGGCCGGTCGCCGCCGCGGACGGGGTGACGGAGCATCCCGGCGCCGGGCTCAGCCTGGCCACCACGGCAGGGGAAATCCGCCTCGGCAGTCGCGGCTTCTGCCGCGGCGCCGTGCCGCTATCCGGCGGGGAGGGGGATCCCCCGACCGGCCCCGCGCCGGGACCGGAACTCTGGCTCGCCCGGCCCGGCCATCCGCCGTTGCGCTTCGGCTTTGCCGAACGTCCCCGTGCCGACGCTGCCGCGGTCGTTGCCCGCCTGCGCGGCATGGGGCTGGCGGTGCGTCTGTTGTCCGGAGATTCCGCGGCGTCGGTGACCTGCCTCGCCGCAGCGGTAGGGATCGCGGACTGGCAGGCCGGTTGTTCGCCGGTCGAAAAGGCCACACGGATCGAGGATTGGGCCGGCGCCGGACGGCGGGTGCTGATGGTCGGCGACGGGCTGAACGACAGCCCGGCGTTGGCGGCGGCGCTG
>JAGWSV010000289.1 GCA_028869315.1 Rhodospirillales bacterium | reverse complement strand
GGAGACCGCGTACGGGGCGGACCCTGGGGACAGGCCGGGGGACATGGCAGCGGGCTTACACCGGGCGGGGGAGGGGTTCAAACGCGCCCCGAGGCCGGGCCGGACGGGACGCGCCGCCCGGCCTCCTCGGATCGCCTCCCGTGGATCGGCCACCTTCGGATTGGTCGCCTTCGGATCCCCCGCTCGGGATCGCCCCCCGGGGATCGCCCCCCCCGGGGATCGGCCGCGGGGCCGGCCCGCTGGGGTCGGTGCCAACACGATTCAACCGACGGTTGGTTGTTGTCATTTCTTGTGACGACCACCAGTGGTGAGCAGGTGCAGAGCAGCGGCCTGGTCGAATCGGGCGACGGCAGCCTGGACCCGGCGCAAGGGGTGAGCGGCACGGGTACCCTGACGGTCACCAGCGGGTGCGCGCGCAGCTGACCCGCCTGGCGGGCGGGACGGCCGCGCTGGCCGCCGACGGGGTGCCAACGCTCAGGCGGTGGCGCAGCAGATGGCGCGCATGGGAGTGACGCTGCATCAGAAGAAATGATCCGGCGTCGTCCGGTCTTCCCCTCCCGGACCGGCCACCCTATCTTCCGCACATGCCCGATCAGACCCTGTTCGCCCTGACCGACCGCGCCGCCGCCCGCATCGCCGAGATCGCCGGCGCCCAGAGCGCGCCCGGCGGCCCGCCCCCGGCGCTGCGCGTCGCCGTGCTCGCCGGCGGCTGCAGCGGCTTCCAATACCGCTTCGACCTCGACCACGCCCCCCAGCCGGACGACCTGGTGATCGCGCAGGGCGCGGCCAAGGTCGTGGTGGATCCCGCCAGCCTGGACCTGCTCGCCGGCGCCGAGCTCGACTACACGGACGAGTTGATGGGCAGCCATTTCGCCGTCCGCAATCCCAACGCCAAATCCGCCTGCGGCTGCGGCACCAGCTTTGCGATCGACTGATCCGCGCGGCCCGGCCGGGAGCCGCACGCGATGAAGATCGCCACCTGGAACGTCAACTCGATCCGCCAGCGGGAGCAGCACGTCCTACGCTGGCTGGAGCGGGTGGAGCCCGACGTGCTGCTGCTGCAGGAAATCAAGTGTGAGACCGAGACGTTCCCGGCGCTGGGATTTCGCGGCCTCGGCTACGCCGCCGAAGCGGTCGGGCAAAAATCCTATAACGGCGTCGCGGTGCTGTCCCGCCTGCCGTTCACGGTGACGCACCGCGCCCTGCCGGGCCTGCCCGCCGGCGACGCCCAGGCCAGGTATATCGAAGTCGATACGGATGGCGTCGCCATCGCCGGGCTTTATCTGCCCAACGGGAACTCCGGCGGGGAAGCCGGGTTCACCTACAAGCTCGCCTGGATGGACTGCCTGGCGGAGCGCGCCGAACGGCTGCTGGCGGCCGAGCGCCCCACCGTGCTGGCCGGGGATTTCAACGTGTGTCCCGAGCCGGAAGACGCGGCGCCCGGGGCGCTGTCGGCGACCGATGCGCTGGTGCGGCCGGAAAGCCGCGCCCGCTTCCGCCGCCTGCTCTGGCTCGGCCTGACGGACGCGGTGCGCGCGCTGCAACCCAGCGGGGCGGCCTACACGTTCTGGGATTACCAGGCCGGCGCCTGGCCGCGCGACGCCGGGCTGCGCATCGACCACGTGCTGCTCTCGCCCGGCCTGGCGGAGCGTCTGGTGCGCGCCGCGCCGGACCGTGCCGAACGTGACCGGCCGCAGCCGTCCGACCATGTCCCGGTGCTCGTGGAGTGGGACTGAACGCGGGCACGCGACCGGCACGTCCCTTCCGCGTCAGCCCGGCTTGCGGACCAGGATCTCCAGTGCCAGCAAGTTGCCCCCGGCGATGGCGCGCGCTGTGTTGCGCCGCCGTTCGGCCAGCGCGTCGCCGACCAGGACCGCCATGCCGAGCCGCGGCTTTGCGCCGGATCTAGCCTTCTCCCGCATCTCCTCGTTGAACGCGTGCATCGCCGCGGTGATGTCGTGGAACGCGAGGATCTCGAAGCCGGCGGCCTCCAGGTCCGCCCGCGTCGTCTCCGGCGTGGACAGGAAGCTCGTTTCCGCGCTCGCCGCCCACGGCACCGGGTAGCGTGGCGGCCCGGCGGGACCGGCCGCGAGGTTGGACAGCGCGAGTACCCCGCCCGCCCGCAGCACCCGACGTGCCTCGGCGTAGAAGCGCGCCTTGTCGGCCACGTTCATCACCACGTTCTGTGAATAGGCGCGGTCGAAGGCCGCATCCGGCAGCGGCAGATCGGTGGCGCTGCCCTCCAGGATGCGCACCTGCCGGTCCAGCCCGCAGGCGGCGGTCAGCGCCGTGGCGGCGGCGCAGAATTCCGGCGTGAGATCGACGCCGGTGACGTGGCAGCCGGCGCGGACGGCGATCCAGCGTGCCGGCCCGCCGATGCCGCAGCCGATATCCAGCACAAGCTCGCCCGGCCGGGGAGCGAGCAGCGCCAGCAGGTCCGCGGTCGCGTCCACCCCGCGGCTGTGGAAGTGATCGAGCGGGGCGAGCGTGTCCGGCGTGATCGCCACCTCCGCGCCCGCCTCGGCGCGCAAGGCGCCCAGGACCCGCTCGGCGATCGCGTCGCGGGCGTAGTGACGGACGACGCTGTCCGGGATCGCCATCGCGGCGGCCTTAGCCCAGCGCCGGGCGGCGGTCCGCCCAGGGCTGCGTCTGTTCGAAGGCGGCTGCCGCCTGCAACACCGACAGGTCGTCGAAGCGCCGGCCCACGACCTGCAGCCCGACCGGCAGCCCTTCGGCGGTGAAGCCGCAGGGCACCGACGCGGCCGGGTTCCAGGACATGTTGAACGGGTAGGAGAACTCTGCCCATTGCACCCAGTCCCACGCGTGCTGCGGCCAGTGCGCGGGGTTGAGGCGATCGGCCGGGAAGGCGGCGACCGAGACGGCGGGGGTCAGCAGCAGGTCCCAGTTTTCGAACCAGCGATGGATCGCGGCGACATAGGCGTATTTGCGCTCGCGGGCGAGTTGGTAGGCCTCGATCGTGACCTTGTCGCCCTCGCGGATGCAGGCGACCAGGCCGGGGTCCATCCGGCTTTCCCATTCCGGCAGTTTCGCGTTGAGCCGGGTCAGGTGCGCAGGCCAGAAGAGCCGGATCAGCTCCGGGCCGAGCGGCCCCCAGGGGATCTTCACCTCCTCGACCGTGGCGCCCAGTTCGCTGAACCGCTGTGCCGCCGCGGCGACCAGCACCGCCACCTCGGGGTCGACCCGCGCATGGCCGAGATCGGGGCTGAAGGCGATCCGCTTGCCGCGCACGCCCTCGGCCAGCCGTCCGCGGTAATCCGCCGGTCCGGCTTCCAGGGTGGTATGATCCGCCGGATGCGGTCCGGCGGTGACCGACATGAACAGCGCCGCGTCCGCCACCGTGCGCGTCATCGGGCCGTTATGGGAGGTGTAGTCGCCAGCGCTGACCGGATAGGACGGGATGCGCCCGAAGCTCGGCTTCAGCCCGAACACGCCACAGAAATGCGATGGCATGCGGATCGAGCCGGCGCCGTCGCTGCCCTGGTGCAGCGGGCCGTAGCCCGCCGCCGCCGCCGCGCCGGCCCCGGCCGAGGAGGCGCCGGCGTTGTAGCCGTGCTTCCAGGGATTGTGCGTGATCCCGGTCAGCGGCGACTGGCTGACCCCCTTCCAGCCATATTCCGGCGTTGTCGTCTTGCCGAGCACGATCGCGCCAGCGGCCTTGAGCCGGGTGACCATCGGCGTATCTTCGCCGGGCTGGTTGCCCTTCTGCATCAAGGTGCCGAACTGGGTCGGCATGTCGCTGGTGATGGCGAGGTCCTTGATCGTGACCGGCACACCGTGCAGCGGCCCGATCGGCCCGCCCTGCATCAGCGCCGCTTCCGCCGCGCGCGCCGCTGCCATCGCCGGCTCGGCGGCCAGGTGGGCGAACGCGTTGATCTTCGGCTCCAGCGCCGCGATCCGTTCCAGGATGCCGCCGACTGCGTCCACCGGGGAAAGCTGCTTGGTGCGGATAAGATCCGCCAGCCGGGTCGCCGGCGTGTAGCCGAGGTCTTCCTGCGTCATGGGTTGGGTTCCGTTCTAATAGGTCGCGCGGCCGCCGGAGACGTCGAACACGGCGCCGGTGGAGAAGCTGGCTTCCTCGGAGGCGAGCCAGCAGACGAGCGCAGCCACTTCCTCGATCTGGCCGAACCGGCCGATCGGGATCTTCGACAGCATGTAGTCGATGTGCTGCTGCGTCATCTGGTCGAAGATCGCCGTGCGCACCGCCGCTGGGGTGACGCAGTTCACCCTGATCGCGGTATGGGCGAGCTCCTTGCCGAGCGACTTCGTCAGCCCGATCACGCCGGCCTTGGAGGCGGAATAGGCCGCGGCGTTCGGATTGCCTTCCTTGCCGGCGATCGAGGCGATGTTGACGATCCGCCCGCAGCCATTCTGCTGCATGTACGGAACGACTGCGCGGTTGCAGTAGAACACGCCGTTCAGGTTGACGTCGATCACCCGGTTCCAGGCGTCGATCGGATAGTCCGACACCGGGCCGTTGGGGCCGGTGATGCCGGCGGAGGCAACCAGGATGTCGATCTTGCCGAGCGCCGCCGCGGCCTCCGCGGCAGCCTGGCCAACGGCGTCGGCGTCGGCGACGTCGAGCGCCACGGTATGCGCGCCGCCCAGCCGCTTCGCGGCCTCCGCCATCGCGACCGCGTCGCGGTCCCACAGGCTGAGCTGCGCGCCCTCAGCGGCGAGCCGCGCGGCGATTCCGGCGCCGATGCCGGCCGCCCCGCCGGTGACGATGGCCGTGCGTCCTGCGAAGCGTGATGTCATCCTGACCTCCGTTGCCGTTCGGCTATCAAGGGCCAGGTGGCAGCCGCAGGCAAGGGGCGCCGGCGACGGGAGCGGGCGCCGAGGGGGCGGCGAGGGGGGCGGCACCCGCTGGCGCGCGCCTCCGGTCCCCCGTGCCGCCTTGCCCTTCACACCACTTTGTGCGCGCGCAGGCCGGCGATGTCGGCCTCTCCGTAGCCCAGCCCGGCCAGGATCGCGTCGGTGTCGGCGCCGGGTTCGGGGGTGGCGCTGCGGATGCTCCAGGGCGTGCGAGAGAGTTCCACCGGCTGGCCCACCACCTCCACGTCGCCCAGCGCCGGGTGCGGCACGCGGCGGGTGATATTGAGGTGCTCCACCTGCGGATCGGCGAACACCTCGTTCATCCTGTTGATCGGCCCGCAGGGCACGCTGGCGGCGTTCAACTGCTCGATCCACTCGGCCGAGGGGCGGGTGCGGGTCACCGCCGCGATCGCTTCGTTGAGCCGTGCGCGGTTCTTCGAGCGGGCCGGTCCGGTGGCGAAATCCGGGTCGTCGATCAGGCCCGGCTCGCCGATCGCCTTGCACAGCCGGGCATAGATCTCGTCGCCCGCGGCGGCGATGTTGATGTGCCCGTCCGCGGTGGCGAACACGCCGGTGGGGATGGAGGTCGGGTGGTCGTTGCCGGCCTGCGGTGGCACCTCGTGACCGATCAGCCAGCGGGCGGCCTGGAAATCCAGCATCGAGATCTGCGCGGCGAGCAGGTTGCTCTGCACCCACTGGCCCTCGCCGGAGGTCTCCCGCTCCAGCAGCGCCACCAGGATGCCCATGGCGCAGAAGATGCCGGCGGTGAGGTCGGCGACCGGGATGCCGACCCGCACCGGCCCCTGGCCCGGCAGACCGGTGATCGACATCAGCCCGCCCATGCCCTGGGCGATCTGGTCGAAGCCCGGCCGGTCGCGATAGGGCCCGTCCTGCCCGAAGCCGGAGATGGAGGCGTAGACGAGGCGATGATTTACTTTTCGCAATGTCTCGTAGTCGATCCCCAGCCGGAATTTCACGTCGGGGCGGAAATTCTCCACCAGCACGTCGGCCCCGGCGACCAGCTTGCGCAGGACCGCTTTGCCCTCGGGCGCCTTGAGATTGAGGGTCAGGCTGCGTTTGTTGCGATGCAGGTTCTGAAAGTCCGGTCCGTGCCGTTCGCCCCCGAGACCGGCGTCGCCGGCGGGCGATTCGATCTTGATGACGTCGGCGCCCCAGTCGGCGAGCTGGCGGACCGCGGTGGGACCGGCGCGCACGCGGGTGAGGTCGAGCACCCTGAAACGGGCCAGCGGCCCGGCCGCAGCCCGGTCGGACGAACCCCGGGAGGGAGACGAAATTCCAGCAGTCGACGTCATCGCAACCTCCGATCGTGAGGGGCCCGGTGTCGGGTGGTCCCAGTGTCGGGTGATGTGCCGCCGCCGGCAAGGGAGGGCCCGGCGATGCGCGCGCCGCGGCGGCAGACCCCGGGGGCATTGGGTCCTGGGGCATTGGGTCCCCGGGGATCTGGTCCCGGGGGGCGAAGCGCGGGGGCATCGTCTCTTTCCGTCATCCCCAAGGCACGCCCCGGCCGGATCGCGTCGGAGTGAGCAGATTTCTTGCGCGCGCGATCGTGTTAGCCGGTTTTTGTTCTGAGTCTCTGGTCATGCGCAGGGGAGCGGTGCTAACCGGGATCGGCTGGCGGCGTCCCGACGGTGGTCGCGGCCGGGCTGCGTCGTGGCGCTCGACTTGAATGAGGCTCAGATCGGATGCCGACCCTCGCTCCCAAGGCTGCGACTATTCTCGTGGTCGACGACGATCCCCAGGTGCGGGAGATCGTCAGCGAGATACTGGGTGACTTCGGCCATACCGTGGTCGCGGCCGGCGGCGGCGTGGAAGCCCTGCGCCTGCTGGACGAGACGCCGGCGATCGACCTGGTGATCACCGATGTGCGGATGCCGGACATTTCCGGGTTGGAGCTCGCGAGCCGGGCGCAGCGGGAGCGGGCTGACCTCAAGGTGATTTTGATCTCCGGCTATTTTCTGGCCGCGGATGTCGGCCTCACGGTCTTGCGCAAGCCGTTCCGCATGAGCGAGCTGCAGGCGGCGGTCGATGCCGAGCTTGCCGCCTGATGAGCCGCCCGCCCCATCGATCCGCCCATCGGCCCGCCCCATCGGCTCTTGGGGGGGGCGCACGGCCCGGCCGGGACGGGATCGCCCGCTGCGGGCGCGCGCGGCACGCGACCTGCGGCGCGCTCGGGCGGCACTGCGCTCCGATGACCTCGCGCGATAACGGGCCTTACCCGGCTCAGGCGCGGAGGGACGGTGTGCGCCGTGGGCAGGTCCGGGGGGCGGCATGAAAGTCTATATGGGCGGGCGCAGTCTGGAGGGTGCGGTGGTCACGGTGGACGATGTGCCGCTCGATCCGCGCTTCGACATCGCGGTGTATTGCCGGGCCGGGTTCGAGTGGACCTATGCCGGCGCCGGACCGCGGCAGCTCGCGCTGGCGCTGCTCGCCGACCATCTCGGCGATCCGGCGCGGGCGCTGGCGCTGGCCGAGCCGTTCATGCACGCTGTGGTGGCGGAGTTGGACAACGCCTGGCGGCTGACCGACGCCGATATAGATGCGGCGTTGGCGCGCCTTCCGTAAGATGGCGGAACCGGAGACGGGGCGGGCGGCGGCGTGCATTGCAAACTGTGACGCTGCCTGTTTCACCCCGCGCCGCGGCTTGGCGCCGGGTCCCGGCGACCCACATAACGATCGTCCTTCGTACCCAAGGATCGGGCCGGCGGGACGATGTGCACGGCCAACGAGACGGAGACACCAGGCGATGCGAAGCTACATCCAGGCGTCCCTAGTCATGCCGACGTCGCCGCCGGCCGCGCGTAGCCTGGCGCGGAGCTGCGCGCCGATCGCGGCGCTGGGGCTGATGCTGGGGCTTGGCGCCTGCGCGGCCGCGCCGCCGACCGGCCCGACGGTCATGGCACTACCCGGCAAGGGCAAAAGCTTCAACGCCTTCCAGCGGGAGGATGCGTATTGCCGCCAATACGCGGATCGTGACATCGGCTACATGCAGCCCGGCCAGGCGGCGACCAATGCCGGATTGGGCAGCGCGGTCGTGGGCACCGCGCTCGGCGCGGCGGCCGGGGCGGCGATCGGCTCGGTCAGCGGCAACATGGGTGCCGGCGCGGCGATCGGCGGTGCCGCCGGGCTGCTCGGCGGCAGCGCAATCGGCGCCGGCAACGCCCAGGCCAGCGCGGAGGGGCTGCAACAGCGCTACAACATTGCCTACACCCAATGCATGTATGCGCAGGGCAACACCGTTGTTGCCCGTCCGCCGGGCCCCTATGGTGGCTATGGCGGCTACGGCTATCCCGGGCCGGGCTACGGCTACCCGGGCCCCGCCTATGGTCCCTACTATTACGGGCCGGGCTACGCGCCGTACTGAACCGCGGCCCCTCCGCACGCGCCGCCGCGGCATCCGTGTCCGATCTGCGTGCGGCGCGCGCATCGTGGTTGACTTGATCGCGTCTCTTCGTCACCCTTCCGATCACGACAACAGGGCGCCGGCGGATTTTCCCGCAACGGCACGAGAAGGCGGGGCAAACGAATGGGAACGCGGCGCGGCGCGGCATGGAGCCGCGGTTCACGAGCAGGGTTTGCGCGGGGACGCGCGACATGAACGGTGGCCAACCGGTGCTGTCGGTGCGCGGCGTGGTCATGCGGTTCGGCGGTGTGGTCGCGTTGGCCGGGGTATCATTCGATGTGGCGCGCAATCAGATCTGCGGCCTGATCGGGCCGAACGGATCGGGCAAGACCACCCTTTTCAACTGCATCAGCGGCATCTACCGCTACAGCGACGGCGATATCGTCTTCGACGGCTCCTCGCTCACCGGCCAGCCGCGGCACCGCATGGCCGCGCTCGGCATCGGTCGGACGTTCCAGAACGTCGCGCTGTTCCGCAGCCTGTCGGTGCGCGAGAACATCCTGGTCGGCGCGCATCATCTGGGCCGCAGCGGGTTCATTGCCAATGCGCTGCGCCTGCCGGCGGTGCGGGCCGAGGAACTTACGGCGGCGCGTCGGCTCGACGAGCTGCTTGAGCTTCTCGACCTCGCGGAGGTGGCGGACACGGCGGCCGGCAGCCTGCCGTTTCCCACCCAGAAGCGGGTGGAAATGGCGCGCGCGCTGATCGGCGAGCCGAAGCTGCTGCTGCTCGACGAGCCGGCCGGCGGGCTCAACCACGGCGAGGTGGACGATCTGGCGGAACTGCTCGAACGCATCCGCGGTCCGTTCAACCTGACGATCCTGCTCGTCGAGCATCACATGAGCCTCGTGATGCGCGTGTCCGAGCAGGTCATCGCGCTCGAATTCGGCCGCAAGATCGCCGATGGCACGCCGGACGAAGTGCGGCGCGAACCGGAGGTGATCCGCGCCTATCTCGGCGAAACGGCGGAGGAGGAAGCGCACCATGCCGGCGCTGCTTGAGGTTCGCGGCCTCACCGCCGGCTACGGCGAGACGAACGTCCTGCACGGGTTGGATTTCGCGGTGGAGGAGGGCGGCGTGACGGCGCTGCTCGGGGCCAACGGCGCGGGCAAGACCACCACCCTGCGCGCGCTGTGCGGCACGATCCGGCGCGCCGGGGAGATGACCCTGGGCGGGGCGCGCATCGACCGGACCGCCACCGAGGACATCGTGCGGCTCGGCGTCGGGCATGTTCCCGACGGGCGCGGCACCTTCATGGAGCTGACGGTGGAGGAAAACCTCCGTCTCGGCGCCTACACCCGGCGCGACCGCGCCGGGGTCGCTGCCGACATGGAACGTCTGTTCGGCTACTTTCCGCGCCTGAAGGAGCGCATCCGCCAGCAGGCGGGCACGCTGTCGGGCGGGGAGCAGCAGATGCTGGCGATTTCCCGCGCGCTGCTGGTGAAGCCGCAGCTGCTGCTGCTCGACGAGCCGTCCTTCGGCCTGGCGCCGCTGATCGTGCAGGACATCTTCCACATCCTGCGCCGCATCAACACCGAAGAGCGGATGAGCATTCTGGTGGTGGAACAGAATGCCAGCCTGGCGCTCGATCTCGCCGACCATGCCTACCTGCTGGAGACCGGCCGCATCGTCATCTCCGGCACCGCCGCCGAAATCCGTCAGGACGAGACGGTGCGGCGCTCGTATCTCGGCTACTGAGCGCAAGGGGGACGTCGCGTGACGGGATTGCTCCACCAGATCGCCTCCGGCATCGCCTCCGGCGCGATCTACGCATCGGTCGCACTGGCGCTGGTGATGATCTACCAGGCGACGCACCACGTGAACTTCGCGCAGGGCGAGATGGCGACCCTGTCGACCTTCGTCTGCCTCACCCTGATCCAGGCCGGCATTCCGTTCTGGGTCGCCTTCGTGGTGGCCCTGTTGCTGTCCTTCGCGTTCGGGGCGGTGGTGGAACGGGTGCTGATGCGGCCGATGATGGACGCGCCGGTGCTGGCCTCGGTCGGCGTTTTCATCGGACTTCTGCTGATCATCAACGCGCTCGACGGCTGGATATTCGGCTATACCATCAAGCCGTTTCCGTCGCCGTTCCATTCCGCCCACGCCATGCTGGGCGGCTACGTGTCGCCGCACGAGATCGGCGCGACCGCGCTGACCCTGTTGGTTCTGGTCCTGGTCTGGCTGTTCTTCCGCTTCACCACGCTGGGGCTGGCGATGCGCGCGGCGGCGCACAACCCGGCCTCCGCCCGCCTGTGCGGCGTGCGGGTCAATTTGATGCTGAGCCTCGGCTGGGGGCTGGCGGCGGCGATCGGCGGGGCCGCCGGCATCATGGTGGCGCCGATCGTGTTCCTCGATCCCAACATGATGTCGGGCATCCTGCTCTACGCCTTCGCCGGCGCGCTGCTGGGCGGGATCGACAGTCCGCTCGGCGCGGTCATCGGCGGGTTCGCGGTGGGCGTGCTGGAGAATCTCTTTGGCGCCTACGTGGTCGGCACCGAGCTGAAGCTGACCGTGGCGCTGGTCATCATCGTTGCCGTGTTGGTGATCAAGCCCGCCGGGCTGTTCGGCCGCGCGGTTCACAGCAGGGTGTAGGCAATGCCCGACGATATTTCCCCCGCCGGTACGGTCCCGCGCGCCGCAAAGCCCGTTCTGCCCGGCCGGTTCACGTCCCGCCACGCGCTGTGGATGGGGCTGTTCCTGGCGGTGATGGTGAGCTTCACCTTCTTCGCCGACAGCTACCGGTTGTTCCAGCTGACCATGCTGGTGGTGTACGCCGTGGCGGTGCTGGGGATGACCATCCTCACCGGCTATAGCGGGCAGATCTCGCTGGGCCACGGCGCGTTCTTCGCCATCGGCTCGTACGCCACCGCCATTCTGATGTCGAACTACAACTGGCCGTACTGGGCCACCGTGCCGGTGGCGGCGGCGGCGTCCGCGCTGGTGGGTTTCCTGATCGGGTTTCCGGCGCTGCGGCTGGGCGGGCTCTATCTGGCGCTGACCACGTTCGCGCTGGCCGTCGCGGTGCCGCAGATCCTCAAAGTCAATGCGCTGTCGGATCTGACGGGCGGGGTGCAGGGGCTGACCATGGACAAGGCCAGCGCGCCGTTCGGCCTGCCGCTGACCGGCGACCAGTGGATCTACCTGTTCTCGCTGGGGGTGGGCTGCGTGGTCTTCCTGATGGCCTGGAACCTGGCGCGCGGCCGGTCCGGGCGGGCGATGCTGGCGGTCCGCGAGCAGGCGGTGGCGGCCGAGGCGATGGGGGTGGGGCTCGCCGGGCTCAAGACCCGCACCTTCGCGGTGAGCGCGATGATCACGGGCGTCGCCGGCGCGCTGAGCTCGATCGCGGTGCAGTTCGTGGCGCCCGACAGCTTCAACTTCTTTCTTTCGATCACCCTGTTCGTCGGGCTGGTGGTGGGCGGGGTGGATTCCATCCCCGGCGCGCTGTTTGGCGGCGCGTTCATCGAGTTCATCCCCAACATCGCCAACGACATCTCGAAGGCGGCGCCGGGGGCGATCTACGGGGTCATCCTGATCGGGTTCATGTTCCTGATGCCGCGCGGCGTCGGCGGGGCGGTGGTGAACCTGATCCGCCGGGCCGCGGGGCGTGGCACCAAAGCCGGGCTCGCGCAGGCGCCGGCGGCGGAGTAGGCGGCCGCCGGCGGAGCGCGGGGGCCGGGGGCGCCCGGCCTGAGGCGGCGGGCTCGCGCACCCCCGCGCAACGCCCCCATTGCGCCGCCGCCGCGAGACCTGGCTCCATCGGCGCGCGGGACGTGATCTCCACCTGCGAGATCGGCACCGCGAGCTGGGCGCCGTGGCGGCGGACGATCTCGCCGAGGTCGATCAGCAGCCGCTCCTGGATCGCCAGCGACTCCTTCCAGACCTGCGTGCGCGCGAAGCAGTAGATCATGATCTCCAGCGCATGCGTGCCGTATTTGGAGAAATAGACCATGTCGCCCTGGCTGTGGTCGATCTCGGGATGCGCGGCGACGTGCTGGCGGCAGTCCTCCACGATCGCAGCCAGCTTGGGGAAGTCGGCGTAGCGGATCGACAGGGTCTCGCTGATCCGGCGCGCCTGCATCCGCGGTGGGGTCTGCACCACGCTGGTGTTGAAGATCTGGTTCGGCACGTAATAGGGCCGCGTGTCGAAGCCGCGCAGGGTGGTGGTGCGCCAGCCGATATGCTCGACCGTACCGAACACGTTCTGTGCCGGCAGCACGATCCACTCGCCCACCTTGAAGGGCTGGTCGAGATACACGACCAGCGCGCCGAACAGGTTGGCGGTGACGCCCTGCGCGGCAAAGCCGACCGCGACGCCGGCGACGCCGCCGAATGCGAGCAGGCTGGCAATGGAGAAGTTGAGCACCCGCAGGGTCATCAGCCCGATGATCGTCACGATCAGGATGCGGGCGATCTTGGCGAGCGCGTCCACCAGCATCGGATCGGGCGCGTGCCCGTGCCGGAGGCGAACATGGTCAGGATAGCCGTGCTCGATCACTTTGGTGACGCGCAACCCGGCCCAGGCGATCACCAGCAGCATGTAGACCTGGAGCGTGACCGGCGAGCCCGTGAAGACCCCGCCAGCGCCGAAGGGCGCGGCCAGCGCCAGCGCGGCGAAATGGAGCGACACGCCCCAGATCGCGGCGACCAGCGGCGCGGTGAGGGCGAGGAACACCTGGGCGCGCACCGGCCGGCCATGACGGCCGGACCAGCGGGCGACCAGCCGCCCGGGGGCGCGCAGGCAGGCAGTCCCGGCAAGGCCAAGCAGCAGCGCGAGGCCGACCCCGATCACCGTCCCCCAATGCGCCTTCCAGAACGAGATGATCGTTGTCGTATCGTTGTGCATGCGCTCTCTCCTGTCGTTGTTGCGTCGGCATCGGGGCGGCGAAAGGCGATCGTCGGCGCCGGCGTCGCGACAGCGTCCGGGCCCACGGATCGGGTCTGTTCGCCACTGGTCGAGGCGGCATTCGTGCGTGCCGGAGGCAGCGCATGCGTGAACGGTCCGGCATCGCTGACCGGCGCCACGGGGAAGGCGTTCACTGTCGGACGCGTCCCGCCACCCGCGCAGGTCGGCGATCGGTCCTCGTGGCCGCCGGGTCGATCCGGCATGTCGCCGGCAGGCACCGTGCCGTCGCGACGGTCGGGTTGGCGGGCGCGACGCGCCTGCCTTGTCGCGCGTGGCCTGCACTGCGGTGAGCTTCACTCCAGACCATCGGGGCGGCCGATGCCAACCTGGCGGGCGCGCGTACGGTCTCGTACCGATATTTACAAGGAACAAATGTCGGTGGTGCCGTTGCAAATCGGCGAGGCGCCGATGTTCGCGGCAGCTCCGGGGCAGATGCCGGACGGCCCGTCGAAGCCGATCGTTTCTCCGCCGGCCTTGATCGGGCCGGATACGCCCTGCAGCAGCCAGGCTGCCGTTTGCGGCCCCCCGTTCGACCCGCACGAACGGGGGCCGGATCGATCCGAGATAGACACAATTTGTGGAGCCCCGGCGGGACGCTGCGCACCGCTGTTCATGGCGGCGGGGGTGTTCGGATCTGCCCACAGGCGGGCCCGGCTGCGGCCAACCGGACCGATGGCGCCCTCCCCAAGGTCCGCCGCGTCGGGGCGTCTCATTTTATTGACATCGTGACGTCCATTATATAGGATAAGTCCCGAAAACTGGGATTATCGCCATGAATCGATACATCGCCGCCCAGCCTGGCGATCGCCGCCTTGAACACGCCGGCCGGACGCCACCGTCCGCGGGGCGATCCCGCCCGTGTGCCTGCCGCTGGCGCGGCCCGCAAGCCGGGCGCGTCGTGCGGGCGGTTGGGGAAATGGCAGGAGCCGCCGCCGCATGAAGACCTGCGACCGCCTTCCGCAGCCACGGATGTCCAACGCCGCCTGGCGCCGGTTTCTCGCTCGTCACCCTGGATGGCGGGCGCCGCTGCGACCCACCTGCTCGCTGGCGACCGTCAGCCGCCGGACCCGCCACGCGGCCGCCTCCCGCGCGGTCGGCACCACGCCGGTGCCGGCGCCGGGACCGCTGCGCCGGGCCGGCCTCGCTGC
>JAGWSV010000288.1 GCA_028869315.1 Rhodospirillales bacterium | reverse complement strand
GCGAGTAGCGGAGCGGGCCAGCGGTCATAGCTCGCGGGCCCGTCCGTTTTTCGGCATTTCGCGCGGTGCGGGACCGCATCGCAACGGAGCGAACCTGGAGTCCGGCACGTGTGCTTCCTGCAACTGCAACGCCAAACCGAATTCCCCCAAACGAGCCGGCGTGGGAAAAGCCGGTGAGCAAGCCGAGGTTGTGCCTTGGGCCCGCTTGGTCGTGTCGAACACCCACATACCCAGGGTCATTCAAGGCTTCCGTCCGGCGTGGCTCATGTCGCGTGCGAACGGGCGTCGAAGGCGCCCTCGACCGTTTCGACTGGCTCTGACCCGGTGATGATCTCTCCGAAGTCCGTCCGCTCCGGGGGTTCGGTCGGTGCGGGTCAGAACGAATCGCAGACGAATTCGGGCAATTCTGACCATGCACGTCCAGGACATCGTGGCAGTCGCCTTGCACGGCTCAGCCGTTCGACACGCCAGGCCGTTCGAGGTCTGCTATCAAGCTTGGACCGGTAGGGTTCCAGCCTAGCTTGCACCGGGTCTGCTCGCTCGAAGCCAGAAGGTCCTGGCCCACGAACATGCCCAACCACCCGAAATGGTCTGCAGCTTGTTCCGCCGTTATGGATCTTGTCGGGACGTTCATGCGTCGGGCGATGGCGTGTGCCATATCCCGCATCAGCACCCCCTCTTCGGCCACGGCGTGATAGCGCGCGCCAGCCTCATTCTTCTCCAGCGCCAACCTGTAGAGGCGGGCAACGTCAGAAATATGTGCGGCAGCCCAGCGGTTGCTTCCCTCCCCGACATAGGCCGACGCGCCCCTCTCGCCCGCCAGCGCGACCGCATAGGTGAGAAGTCCCTGCCTCGTCGTGTTGTGGACCTGGGGGAGACGCACCACGGAAGCGCGAACGCCGCTGAGCGCTAGAGCCGTTTGTTCGGAAACCCGGGGGAACGGAAAGCCCGGCGGCACGTTATCGTCTTCGGTCGCAACTTGTCCTGGTCCGGCCAAGCCCGCGGTCCCCGCCGTGACGATGAGAGGCCTGTCGGACCCGACGAGAGCCGACCCGAGAACCTCGATTGCATGTCTGTCTACTTCGCAGCTCTCTGCCATCTTCGACCAGTCGTGGATGAAAGCCAGGTGGATGACGGCGTCCGACACGGCTGCCCCATTGCGCAGGCCCTCGAGATCCTCGAGAGAGCCGCGCCGAACTTCGGCGCCCGTCGCCCTGAGCAACGCGGACCCTGCCTCCGAGCGCGCCAGGCCGACGACCTGATGGCCGGCGGCGATCAGTTCTCTGACGACGGGAATGCCGACAAACCCGGTGGCACCGGTGACAAAAACACGCATAGACCCTTCTCCGCGTTCCGTTGGCGGGCGGATATTGGCCTGCTGAACATCCTGGTAAAGTAGTGATGTTATCATGGTATAAGGGGTAACAGGTATGGATCGGCGAAGCGCGATCGAGAACCTGCTCGGAACCTACCTGAGAGACCGGCGGGCAAAACTCGACCCGAGCACCTTCGGTTACTCCCGAACGCGCCGGCGCACGCCAGGCTTGCGCCGCGAGGAAGTCGCCGAGCGCGCGAGTATCAGTCCGACCTGGTATACGTGGCTCGAACAGGGGCGCGGCGGCACCCCGTCGGCCGACGTGCTCGATCGCATCGCCCGCGCCCTGATGCTGACCGAAGTCGAGCGCGAGCATCTGTTCCTTGTCGGTTTGGGGCGCCCCCCCGAGCGGCGATACCGGAAGAGCGACGGGGTGGCACCGCGGCTCCAACGGGTGCTCGACGCGTTGGAGCCGACGCCGGCGGTCATCAGAACCGCGACATGGGACATCGTCGCCTGGAACCGCGCGGCGATCGCGCTGCTCGGTGACAAAGGCTCGCTGCCGCCGCATCGGCGCAACGCGCTGCGCACCATCTTTCTCGATCCGCGTGTCCGCGCGTCGCAGCCCGATTGGGAGAGCGTAGCCCGTCACGTGGTGAGCGCCTTCCGGGTCGACGCCGCGCGTGCGGGAGCATCGGCGGAAGTGGGGCCGCTGGTGGAAGAACTCTGTCGAGTCAGTCCCGAGTTCAGCGCGATCTGGCATGAGAACGACCTGCGCGCTCACCACGGCGAGGGCATCAAGAACCTGCGCCATCCGGTTCTCGGGCCACTCGCTCTCGAATATTCAACGTTTTCGGTCGACGGAAGAATGGATCTCAGCATGGTGATCTACAATCCGGCGACGCCTGCCGATGCAGCGAAAATCAGATCGCATCTGGATGCAGCTCCCGGATCCGCGGGCAATTGATCACCGTGCCGAGCGGCAGCCGCGGCAGCCTCCAGCCCGCACCTGCGGGCGCGGCCCGTGTGTTTGCGCGCGTACGCGACGAGCGCACGCCCTCCCGAAAAGGGCGCAGAGGAAAGCCCGACTGTCGTCGTGCAACGGACGTTGGGCCCCGCGTTCACCGACGGCGTCATCTCGCTCGAAGGTGCCGGTCGCCACTGCGGTTCGAACCTTCAACATCATCTGCCCTCCCATCCGGCGATGCCGCAGCCATTGCACGATGCTTCGGTCGGTACTGTCGATATCGGCTCCGCGTCGTGCCGCGCTGCTGCGTCGTCGATGATGCGTTCTGCCGGCCGGACCACGTACGTCTCCGGCCTGCGCAAGAGTTTGGCCACGTTGTCCGCAGTCGCTCCCGCGGGCGATGGCACGCCGGCGACGGCGTCGAGCGCTTTCACGGAAGTGCCGATCAGATCAGGTGCCCGTTGCACCTGGCCGAGCCACAAGCGCCAGCGGACCTGCTCTCCGGCATCGGGGAGAGGCTACCGCCCAGAGCGACAGCGACCCCATCTTTCGGACGCTCGCCAAGCGAACCAGCGTCTTCGGCACGGGAGCGCGCACGGCGCGATATGCGCGGCTCATTCCACCGCCATCCCGATACCCTTCGCCGGGCGCTTACGGTTTCACGTCCCGATCATGCCCCGGCATGCGATGCACGCTGCCTGCGCGACCGCGCGCCTGGCGCCGCCGGCGGGCTCGGTGCGAAGCCGTGGCGGTGCCACCGGCCTCAATAAATCGTCTCCCGGAGCCGCGCCGGATACGCCGCGTCATAGGCGGCGCCGCCCACCGCGCCTTCGGTCAGGGCGGCCAGGATCGTCCCCGAACTCGGCAGCGCCGAGCGCGGCAGGTGCTTCGCCGGGTTCCACAGCTCCGACCGCACCAGCGCCTTCGGGCACTGGAAATAGACCCGCTCCACCGTCACCACGATCACCGAGCGCGGCAGCTTGCCGTGTACCGGAAACCGCGCCAGCAGGTCGGGCGCCACCGAGATCGCGCCGCGCCCGTTCACACGCAACGTCTCGCCCACGCCGGGGATCAGGAACAGCAGTGCCAGACGCGGGTCGTGGATCAGGTTGCGCAGCGTATCCAGCCGGTTGTTGCCGCGGCGGTCCGGGATCAGCAGGGTGGTCGGGCCGTCGACGGTCACGAAGCCGGCGGCGTCGCCGCGCGGCGACACGTCCATCCCGCCAGGCCCGGAGGTCGCCACCGCCACGAACGGCGCCGCCTCGATGAAGGCGCGGTACACCGGCGGGACGTGGTCCACTTCCTTGCGGATCGCGGCTTCGGATGGCTGGCCGTACAGCGCCGCCAGCGTTGCTTCGTCGGTGATCCGGTGCGGATCGGGCGCAATTCCGTCCATGTCATGCTCTCCGCGGGCTGGTGCGGCATCCTGGGCCGATCGCCGGTCCACCGGCAAGCCGGCGGGCCGCACGCGCCTGCCCTCCCGGTCAACCGGGGCGAGATCCGGCTCCGCGCGGCCGGCGCCGCCCGCCATCGCCGGCTGCGCTCAGGCCGCGTCCACCGCCAGGCGCTTCAGGTCATCGAGCGCGCACCACGCCAACGCCCCCGCGGCGGTGGACCGCAGCACGACCCCGGGGGCCTTGCCCGCTTCGAGCGCTTCCTGCCAGCGCGGGGCGCACAGGCACCAGCGATCGCCCGGCCGCAGGCCGGGAAACCCGAACTCGGGCCGCGGCGTCGACAGATCGTTGCCGACGGCGCGGCTGAACGCCAGGAACTCCGCCGTCATCACCACGCAGACGGTGTGGCTGCCGAGGTCCTCCGGACCGGTGTCGCAGCAGCCGTTGCGGTAGAACCCGGTCAGCGGATCGGTCGAGCACGCATCGAGCAGCCCGCCCAGCACGTTGCGGGAGGCCCTGCGGCCCGGCCTGCCATCGGTGTCATCAAACGGCATGTTCGCCCCCGCTCCTGCGGTCGCCGCCGGCCTGATGGAGCCGCGGCACCGCCACTCAAGGCGGTTCCGCGTGGCGGTGCAACCCGGGGGGCCGGCGGCGCCCCTGTGCCGGCCGGTCGCCGTGCCGGCTCCGGCCGTGCTGGCGCCGGCCGTCCCGGCCCTGGCTGGCGCTGCGGCAAGCAGTCCGGCTAGTGTCCTGCCGCTGCGGTGCCCGCGCGTTTCCGGGACCGGCAGGCCGCTGCAAACACAGAGCCGGTGTCCCGACACATGACGACGATGTTTCGGGGTCGGGAGACGCGGCTCGCCCCGATGTCAGCAACAGGGAGACCCGCCATGGATTTCGGTGCCTCGATCTTCTTCACCGACTATGCGATCACGCCGGCCGAGCTTGCCCCGGCGATGGAGGCGCGCGGGTTCGAATCCCTGTGGGCGCCGGAGCATTCGCATATTCCGACCTCCCGGCGTTCGCCCTATCCGGGCGGTGGCGACCTGCCGAAATCCTATTACGACGTGCTCGATCCCTTCGTGTCGCTCACCGCCGCGGCGGTGGTGACGAAGACCCTGAAGCTCGGCACCGGGGTGTGCCTGGTGATCCAGCGCGACACCATCCAGACCGCGAAGCTGGTGGCGTCACTCGACCAGGTGAGCGGCGGGCGCTTCCTGTTTGGCATCGGCGGCGGCTGGAACGCCGAGGAAATGGAAGACCACGGCACGGAGTTCAAGTCCCGCTTCAAGAAGATGCGCGAGCAGATCGAGGCGATGGTGCAGATCTGGACCAAATCCAAGCCGGAGTACCACGGCGAGTTCGTGAATTTCGATCCGATGATGACCTGGCCCAAGCCGGTGCAGGCGCCGCATCCGCCGGTGATCGTGGGGGGCGCCTTCCCGCACGCGGCGCGCCGCGCGATACGCTACGGGCAGGGCTGGATCCCGATCGCCGGGCGCGGCGACATCACCGGCCTGATCCCGGAATTCCGCAGGATGGCGGCCGAGGCCGGGCGCGATCCGGCTGACCTGCCGATCAGCATGTTCTCGGCGAAGGATGATCCCGACACCTTGAAGCGGTTCCGCGACCTGGGGGTGGCGCGGGTGACCGTGGCGCTGCCCTCGGCCAAGGCGGCGGAGGTGCTGCCCGTGCTCGACCGCTGGGCGGAGTTGAACCGGCTGGTGAACGGCTGAGGCCTGCGCTTTCTCCCTCCTCCATCGCGGGGGAGGGACGGCCGCCGGCCGCGTGCCGGCCGGCAACTTCCTCCACCCTCTCCCCCCGCCAGGCGGCGGGGGAGCGGGGGGAATTCGCGGCCTATCCGCCGAACCGCCCGAGCAGCCGCACGTGGGAGCGGATACCGTGGTGGAAGCAGCGCTGCTCGAACTTCTCGTTCGGGCTGTGGACCTGATCGTCGTCCAACCCGAAGCCCATCAGCAGGCTGTCGATCCCGAGCACCCGGCGCAGCGACGCGACCACCGGGATCGAGCCGCCGCTGCCCATCAGCAGGGCAGGGCGGCCGTATTCCTCGCCCAGCACCTCCCGCGCGGCGCGGACGAAGGGGCTGTCGGCGGGGATTTCGATTCCGGGCGCGGCGCCGCCCAGCACCGTGACCGCCACCGCCGCGTCGGCCGGCACGCGCGCGGCGAGGAAGCTGCGGAAGCTTTCCAGCACCGCCTGCGGGTCCTGGTCCGGCACCAGGCGGAACGAGACCTTGGCGAAGGCTTCCGACGCGATCACGGTCTTGCTTCCCGGGCCGGTATAGCCGCCCCAGATGCCGTTGATGTCCGCGGTGGGCCGCGCCCAGAGCCGCTGCAGCGCCGGGCGGTCCCGCTCGCCCACCGGGATGCGCAGCCCGATATCGCCGAGGAACGCGCCCTCGTCGAAGCCCATCTGCTCCCACTCCGCGGCCTGCGCGGCGCTGACCGGCTTCACCGCGTCGTAGAACCCCGGCAGCTGGATGCGGCCGTTGGCGTCGTGCAGGCCGCCGAGGGCGGCGCAGAGCGCGTTGATCGGGTTGAGCGCCGAACCGCCGAACAGCCCGGAATGCAGGTCCCGCCGCGCCGCGCGCAGCTTCACCTCGGTATACAGCAAGCCGCGCAGGCGGGTGGTGATCGCCGGCGTGTCCACGTCCCACATGCCGGTATCGCTGATCAGCGCGAGATCCGCGGCGAGCTCGGTCTTGTTAGCTGCAAGGAACGGTTCGAGGTTGGGGCTGCCGGTTTCCTCCTCCCCTTCCAGCAGCACGGTGACGCGGGCGGGGACGCCGCCGCCGGCGTCGTGCCAGGCGCGCAGCGCGGAGAGGAACATCATCACCTGGCCTTTGTCGTCCACCGCCCCGCGGGCGACGAAGCGCGGGCCGCGCGGGCCTTCGACCAGTTGTGGTTCGAAGGGCGGGCTGGTCCAGAGATCGAGCGGATCGACCGGCTGCACGTCGTAATGACCGTAGAACAGCACGTGCGGCCCCGTGTAGCCGGGCGGGCCCGGGTGGTGGGCGACGACGATCGGGTGGCCCGCGGTGGGGCGGACCGTGGCGGCGAAGCCGGTGGCGGCCAGGAAGTCGCGCACCCATTCGGCGGCACGCCGGCAGTCGGCGGCATGCTCCGGGCGGGCGCTGATGGAGGCAATGCGCAGCAGGTCGAACAGCGCGTCGCGCGCGGCGGGAAGGGTTGCGTCGGCGTGCTGCAGGACGGTTTCGATGGCGGCGGGCATGGCGGCTTCCTTTCGGGACCCCGGGCAGCGGGGAGAGCGAGGCGCATCTTTCCACATGCGGGGCGCGGCGCCCAACCACCTGCCGGGGGATGGATGGAAATTGCCGCATAACAAATCCGGCCCACCGGGCGGCGGCGGTCCGACCTGCTGCGCGGCCGGTGCGGCCCACCGCCGGGCCGGTTAAAACTTCATGAAGCCAGCCGGTTAGTCGAGTTCCTTACCGTGTCCGTCTTTGACATAGTGGTTGGGACAGCGCTTCTTTTTTGATAGCCAGGCCGGGTCAGGCGCCGGCGGGGCGCCCGAGGATCGGGGCGCGTCCGCGCGCGTCCGCGGCCGGTGTGCCCGTGCCCCGCGCCGGACCGGCGCCCGCAACCGCGCCCGGCACGTCGCCCGCGGCCGTTTTGGCGCAAGTGACGCGTGCGTCCGTCGCCTGCCGGTCCGCTGTGAAACCGAATATTCACATGGCGTGAGGACGCGCCATCGGGCGCCCGCCGCCCGCCCTGGCCGCGCCTGAGCCGCGGCCGGACGTCGCCCTGGCGGTGACGCGTCCGCCGAAACATGCCAGCATCTCAAAAATCCTTCCTTTATGTCGGATTCCGTACCCTGTTCGGAGTTGACATGACGGGCAGTTTACCAGACACTCACATCCAGTTGATCGCGTCGTCCATGGCCCGCATCACTGGAGCCGGGAGCGCGTGTTTCAGCTTTTGCGTCCGACCGGGCGGCTACGGACGCACGCCCCCCCGATGCTAGCCGCCGCCTACGCGTAGCCGTGGCTCCCCCCCCTAATTCATTTTGTTTCACGGAAATCGATCCGGAGGATCCCTGTATGGTGAAGCGGCGTGATGCAATGCGCATCGGCCTTGGCGCGGCTGCGTCCGGTGCGCTGGCGCGCACGGCCTCGGCTCAGGCGGTTATTCCGCAAACCGGCCTGGTCTTTCCCGACGGCTATACGCCGGGATTTCTTGCCAACCCGAGCCCTCCCGCCACCCCGTTCGTGATGCCGCTGAACGTGATGCCGGTCGCGCGTCCCGTTCCGGAGAGCGCCATCAACCCGCCGCCCGACCCGTCGGCACATCAGCGCTACAACGAATTTCCTCCCAAGAAGTTCTATATTCAGAACATCAGCGAATTCAAGTGGCTTTACCACAAGGAGGGCCCGTACGGTAACGGCTCCTGGGCCTACGGGTTCAACGGGATCACCCCGGGCGAGACCTTCCATGCCTGGTATGGCGAGCCAATCTTCGTGCGGCGCCCCAACCATCTGCCGCCGGTCGGGACCGGCAATATCGGCTGGGCGCTGCCGTCCTACGCCATTCATCTGCACAATGCCCATACCGCTTCCGAAAGCGACGGGTATCCGGGCGACTTCGCCGATCCCGGCGAGTTCTGGGACCATCACTACCCCAACATCGAGTCCGGGTTCGATCCGCGGAACCGGCTGTCGACCCTGTGGTACCACGACCATCGCCTGGATTTCACGGCGCCCAACGTCTACGCGGGCCTGAGCGCCTTCTATCTGCTGTTCGACGAAAAGGATTCCAACAACGAGCGCGACAAGCGTCGCGGGGCGTTCCGTCTGCCCAGCGGCAAGTATGACGTTCCGCTGCTCCTGCACGACATCTGGTTCGACCAGAACGGCCAGCCGGGATGGGACTTCGTCAATCCGCGGCCGATCGCCTCGTCGGAGGTTTCGCGCGGCGGCTACCTGCCGGGTCCGACCTACACCAACAACGGGATGCTGGGCGACCGGTTTACGGTGAACCGGATCATTCAGCCGTACTTCCAGGTGGAGCGCCGCAAATACCGCTTCCGGCTGCTGAACGGCGGCCCGTCGCGCTTCTACCACATCACCCTGAGCACGACGAAGTCGGACGCCGAGCCGTTCTACGTTCTGTCGAACGACGGCAACCTGCTGCCCGAGCCGATCCTGGTCGAAAGCCTGGAGATCTGGGACGCGAACCGCTACGACATGATCGTCGATCTCTCGAAATACAACGCCGGCGACCAGATCTTCCTCACCAACTGGCTGGAGATGCGGCCGGATGGCGCCGGCGAAACCGGCCGGATGCTCAAAACGCCCAACCAGATCATGCGCTTCGACGTGGTCGGGCCGAAGGTCGAGGACCCGAGCCGCATCCCCGACTTCATGCGCGCCCTGCCGCCGATCGACATGAGCCAGGTCAAGCGCCATCGTCTGTGGAACTTCGACTATGTGAACGGGCTGTGGACCATCAACGGCCGTCTGATGGACCCGAACCGGATCGACGCCGCCATCGAGCAGGGCAGCGCCGAAATCTGGACGCTCCGCAACAACGGCGATGCCTGGTCGCACCCGATCCACTCGCATTTCGAGGAATTCCAGATCCTCGAGATCAACGGGCAGAAGGTGAAGCCCGGCTCGATCAACTGGTCCCGCAAGGACGTGGTTCAGCTCGGCCCGATGACCTCGGTCACGTTCTACGGTCACTGGCGCGACTTCCTGGGCAAATACGTCATGCATTGCCACAACGTCGTGCACGAAGACCACGCGATGATGCTGCGGTGGGACATCGTTCCGCCCGGCCAGGGCTACTGAGTTGCGTCTTGGTGCATTCCGTCAGATCAGGTTGAGGCAACACAAATGAATGATAGGCGCAAGTTCATAGCTGGTCTTTCCGGCGCGGCACTCACGCCGTTGCTGGTCGAGCCGGCCACGTCCGCTTCGCTGCCGATTGCAGGGGAACAGATCTGCACCGACCGGGGCACCCTGCTGCCGGTTTCGGACGATCAGAACCAGTTCCCCGAGATGCCGGTCGTTACCCAGAGCGGCGAGGCGCTGAAGCTCTATTCCGGCCTGGTGAACAACCGGGTCGTGGTGATGAACTTCATGTCCATCGCCAACGAAGCGGCCTACCCGATCACGACGCGGGTCGCCGCGATCGTGCAGCGCCTGGGCGATCGGGTCGGGCGGGACGTGACCGTGATCTCGATCACGGCGGATCCCGCGAATGATACGCCGGAGCGTCTGGCCGCCTTCGCGAAGCGCTTCAACGCGCCGGCCGGCTGGTACTTCGTCCGCGCCGACATCGAGGCAGCAACCACGCTGTCGCGGCGTCTTTACCGGATGGAGCGCGATCTGTCGCAGCCGTTCACGGTGGACCTGATCCATTACGGCAATGCGAAGGTCGGGGCCTGGGGCAGTTTCCCGGCGACGATCCAGTCGGAAGACGCGGTGGAGCGGATCGCCTCGGTGATCGGCAAGCCGGTTCCGCCGGGGCCGTTCCGCAAGGCGGGTCCGCGCCCGCTCGATGCGGCGGGCCCCACCTGGCACCACCGTATCGTCACCGCTCTTTAGATCCTGTCCGGCGTGCCGCAGGTGCGGCACGCCTGTTGCGATCAAGTCATTCGGAGTTCCGCCATGATAGACGGATATCGCGCCAAGCTGAGGGTCGCCGTCGCGACTGCAGCGCTGCTGACGTTAGGGGGAAGCGCATTCGCGCAATACGTGGGCAATCCCCCGCCCGAACCCGTGACCAACCCGACCTGCCCGGGGGGCACCCAGTGCACCACCGGGAACGTCACCATCGTGAATACGCCTACCTCCCCGTTCCCGGAATCCAACCCGTTCATCAACCCGACCAACCTGTTGCCGACCTACTATGGCAATGTGAAGGACCTGGACGGCACGGAGATTCCGAACACCCTGCCGTCCACGCCGACCAATCCGTACAACCTGATGTCGGATGTCTCGGTCACGCCGATCAACGGGGAATCGCCGGCTGACGATCTGGAGGCGATCCTTCACGGGTTCCACAAGAACTGGAACGTCTACGTCACGAGCCTGCCTGCCCACGAAGATGCCCGCGGCGGGGACGACCAGTCGGATCCGCTCACCATCGATCCTGCCGCCGTTCAGCGGGCGATCGACATCATCGAGGGGAATCCGATTCCTGATCGGGTCTATAGCGGGATCCCGCTGCTGCACTATAACGGCCCCGACCGCGTGAAGCAGGTTCAGCCGATCCTGGACAGCCAGGGCAACACGATCGGCGGCAACGTGGTGATCAACCAGTACTGGTACCGGTCCCACATCGAGTCCGACACGGCCATGCTGGACGTGTCGAAGGTCATGAACGTGCCTTGGACGGTCACCTACCACATCTATGTTCTGAATCGCGGCTCCGACGATTTCTCCCCGATGATCATGTATCTGGAGCACAATCCGACGACCGGCGCTCCGATCCCCGGGGTGATGATGGACGGGACGTTCTACCCCATGCATGAGGACACGGAAGTGACCCTCACGATGCATGAGGCACCGGCCAAGTGGTTCAACCTCATCTACACCTGGGGCTGGCGGGTGCATCCGGGCCGGGTCGAGGTGAACGAGAATGCCGCGAAGGTCCTGATGGGCAAGACCCTCCTGGGCTGGGAACAGGACGCGTTCGGTACTGACCCGGAATCGTCCGCGGCGGCCAAAGCCTACGCAATCTCGCGGATCAGCGACCTCGCCCCCGCGAAGCGCATGCTGATGGCGTTCGAGGCCCTCAAGAACGGCACCGGGTCGGTGCGCGCCAACGTGAAGGAAGCGGAAGCCGCGTTCTACGATTGGGAGCACCGCAATAAGCTGCCGCGTGGAGTCCAGGCGGACCCGAACGCCGACATCACGCTGTTCGAGTGCAACAATACGATCTATGGCCAGGTGAAGGGATATGTTCGCCCGAACAACCATCCCGAACTCACCCAATGGACGCTGCGAGGCGCCAAGCTCAATGTCAAAGTGATCAACGGCGATTACTACCAGCGTGGCTACATGGCGGTCGACTTCGGGGGGCTGCGCGGCTGGGAGAATACGTTCTTCAGCTCGATCCCGATCGGCGGCGACGGGCCGTGGTTCACGTTCGGTCGCGACTGGTGGTTCCCAGTGGTCACGCCGATTGCCATTCCGCCCGCGATCCCGGCGACAACCCCGGTGGCGCGGCCGGCCGAGCCTGCCGCGGTCGCCGAACTGAAGATGGACAAGAACTTCTATTCCGAAAAGTACTTCGCTTCCGGCCGTGATGCCGACGCCGACGATGCGGCAGCGGCTTCTTCGACCGGCGCGACGATGATCGCGCCCAACGGCGACACCCTCTCCGTCGCCTGGATTGACATGACTTTGAACTACGAGCCCAACGAGCATCTCCGGCTCTACCAGTTCGATCCGTTCCACCACGAGGAAGCGATCTTCTCGCTGCACTGAGATCACGCGAACCGAAACAGGGTGCCAGAGCGATCTGGCACCCTGACTTTTTTTGAGGAGCCTGCCATGCCCCAGCGGAACCCGATGATCCCACCGATGGGCCGACGCGCCGCCATCGCGCTGAGCGCGTCCGCCCTGATCGGCGCCAGCCTCGGTGCCACCCCGGCGGAGGCCACCACCTATTCGGACTCGGGCACCACGGTTCAGACGACCGCAGACTACCGGGTTCCCGCGGTGACCCTTCGCGACCGGTTCGACCATCCGGTTCGCCTGGACCGCTTTCTGGCGGCGGGTCGGCCGGTCGTCATGGAATTCTTTTTCACCAGTTGCCCGACGATCTGCGGCCTGCAGAATGCGACCCTGGCGGTTGCCCAGCGGCAGTTCGTGAAAATCAGCCCCAATATGCTGGTCGTGTCGATATCGATCGATCCCGCCTTCGACACGCCGGCGCGCATCCGCGCCTACGCGAAGCCGTTCCAACCGCTGCCGAACTGGCACCTGCTGACCGGGCGGCCGTCGGCCGTCAACCAGGTCCTGTCGGCGTTCGACGCCACGTACCCCGGCGGCAACAAATACCTGCACGAGCCGCTGATCTACATCCGCCCCGCGACCGGCAACACGTGGCGCCGGATCAACGGCCTGCTCGACAGCCACCAACTGGTCGCCGCGTACCGCGATGTCCTGTCATCAGCGGGCATGACAGCGTCTGCGCGCTAGCCGCCGGAGCCGCACGATCCCACCGGGTGGCGCTATTGGTTGCAGATCTCACCCTTGGATCCGGAGGCGCCGTTCCCGCCCTGCGGACCCAGCGAGCACAGATCGTAGTCGTAGCCCGGCCGGGACGAGGGATCCCGGTAGATATATGGGTGGTTCCACGGGTCCAGCAGGCTCTTCCCGCGTTTCAGATAGGGTCCGTTCCATGTCGGGACGTTGTCCGGCTGCTTCACCAGCGCCTCCAGCCCCTGGTCGGTCGTCGGGTAGGATCCGACATCGAGCTTGTAGAGATCGAGTATCGAGCCCAACCGTTCGATCGACTGCCGTGCGACCGAAATGCGGGCGCCGCCGAGAAGCCGCAGCGCCGCCGGCGCCACCAGGCCGATCAGCAGGCCCAGGATGACGATCACAACCAACAGCTCGATCAGGGTGAAGCCCGCCTGCCCTGTCTTCGGGCGGCGGGGGTCGAAGCGCGCCTTCCGCATCCGGATCAGCCCCCTATGAGAGCCTCGTTTTGCCCAAGTCGCGGGGTGCTGTCCAGCGAGACGGCGCCCTGTGGGGTCATTGCCGATGCCAGCCGCATCGGGGCGTCTTCGCCATCGCCGGCGGCCATGGCGCGACGATATTTTGGTTGGGCCGGCGCGCGTTTTTTCAGTATACACCGAGCGGCGGCACCGTGCCCGCGGCGCCCAGGCGTTGTATGGGAATCATGACCGGGGCATTCCTTGCCTGTATGATGGTGGTTGGCTCGTACAACCGCCTGCCCCCCAAGCTGCTGCCGGCCATTCAGGCGGTTGAAGGGGGGCGCGTGGGCCTGGTCGTCCCGGACCCGAACGGCACCTCCGATCTTGGCGTCATGCAGATCAACTCGCGCTGGGTGCCGGCGCTCGCGCGGTTCACCGGCTGGACGCAGGCTGCCGTCTTCCGCGACCTCGTCGGCGATGCCTGCTTCAACATCGCCGCGGCGGGCGCGATCCTTCGCCTGTACGTACGCGAAGACGATGGAAATTTGTTGAAAGCGATCGGCGACTATCACTCCCACACGCCGCTTCTGCATAACCGCTATCTCCATCAGGTGCTGACCGCGGCGACGCGCGTCCGCACCCCGCCCGTAACAGTTCGCCTGAGGATGTCGCCTCCATGATCCGATCGCCGGCCCGCATTGCGGCCGTTCTTGGCCTTGCCTTCGCCGCAGCCTGCGTCCTGCCCTGGCGCGCCGCGACCGCGGCACCGCCGTCGCACGCGGAAATGGTCGCGCTCGGTGCGCGCCTGTATCGGGACGGCATCACGACGGAGGGGCGCCCGCTCACCGCCGTCACGCGGACCGGGGAGCCGGTGCTGGGGACGCAGACCTATTGCGTGACGTGCCACCGGCCGAGCGGCTTCGGGTCGAGCGAGGGGGGCGTCTACACGCCGCCGATCACCGGGCCGATCCTGTTCGCGCCCACCAAGCTCCATCGCTACGACTACCGCTTCGCGGACATGTACAAGCAGATCCAGCCGCCCGGATACAACAACCGGATCCACGCGCCGCTGATCCGCCCGGCCTTCACCACCGCCAGCCTCGGCGTGCTTCTGCGCACCGGACGGAATCCCGCCGGCGCCATCATGCGCGAGATGCCGCGCTACACCCTGTCCGACCGGGACGTGGCCGCGCTCTCCGCCTATCTGAAGACCCTCTCGGCGAAACTGTCCCCCGGGGTCGGCGCGCGGGACATGCAGTTCGCGACGATCTTCACCGCCGACGTCCCGCCGGCCCGGCGGCGGGCGGTGGTCGACACCCTGCGGGCCTATTTCCGCTGGACCAACCGGAACACCGACGACGATATCGGGCGGCCCGGATTCTCCCCGTTCTACCGATCGGGGTTCGTCCCCACCTATCGCGACTGGGTCCTGCACGTCTGGATCCTGCACGGGCCGGCGCGCACCTGGCGGGCGCAGTTGGACGCCGATCTTGCCGCGCAGCCGGTGTTTGCCGAAGTCAGCGGGATCGTCGATGGGCCATGGGCGCCGGTCGGCAGGTTCTGCGACGATCACCGCCTGCCCTGCATCTTCCCGCAGACCGAGCTGCCGTCGCAGCAGGACGGCATCGATACCTACTCCATCCAGTTTTCCGACGGCCTGTTTCTCGAAGCGCGGGTGATGGCGCGCTTCATCGCCGAGCAGCACCCCAAGGCCCGCGTCATCCATGAAATCGTGGCGCCCGGCCCCTATGGCAGCGAGCCGGCCGCGACCTTCGCGGCTGCCGTGGCGCGCGCGCTGCCGGGGGCGAAGCTCGCGGTGACGCAGGTCGCCGATGGTGGCGGGTGGGCGCGCGCCCTGCGTGCGGCGTCCGGTGGGGCGGACGTGCTGGTGGTCTGGCCCGGCGCGCATCCTGCCGCCGCGATAGCCGCCTTGCGCCAGCAGGATCCTGCCACGCCGCTGATCCTGCTTCCGGAATCGGCCACAAGGGCGGCGAAGGCCGCGCTCTCCGGAAAGCTCGCAGCGCGGGTCAGGCTGACCCGCCCCACCGTGCTGCCGACCGCGGTCAACCCTGAATCGTTCCGGACAAGGAACTGGCTGGCCGCCCGCGGGGTCGGCGTGGCGGCGCCGCGGGCGGAGTTCGAGGCCTATTACGCGGCCCGGCTCCTGCGCGCCGCCGTGAACCGGCTGGTCGATGATTACTATCGCGACTACCTGGTCGAATGGGTGGAGGAGGAGGCCGAAAACAGCCTCGATCCGGGGGTCTATCCGCATCTCGCGCTGGCGCCCGGCCAGCGCCACGCCTCCAGCGGCGCCTATGTCGTGCGCCTCGATCCGGCCGCGCAAGGCGGCATCCGCGCCGTCACGCCCTGGATCGTTCCATGACCGCGGCGCGCGCGGCCCCGCCGGCTCCGGCGCCCTGGGCGGCCGCGTCTAGCAGTATCGACCCTGAAGCCGCGCTCGCCGACCGGCTGCTGGCCGGCGGACGGCTCGACGAGGCGAGCCTCGAACGCGCCCGCCGGGCCCGGCGGGCCGATGGCGACGGGTTGGCCGACATCCTGATGAAGCTCGGGATCGTCTCCGAGCGCGATCTCTGGGCCGAGATCGCGGCGGTGGCCGGCGTCGCGCCGCTCGACCCGCACGGCTTCCCCGAGATGCCGCTGTTCGAAGCGGACCTCAACCCGAAATATCTCCGCCGTGCCCGCGTCCTGCCGGTGGCCGACACGCCGGAGGGCGTGGTCCTGGCGATGGCGAACCCGCTCGACCAGGATGCGATCCGCTTCATGCGGACGGTGCTCGATCGGCCGATCCTGCCCCGCGTCGCCCTGCCGTCCGAAATCGAGACGGCGCTCGAACGGCTTTACGAAGGCGGCCAGCGTCCGCAGGACCCGGTCGCCAGCGACTTCGCCGCCGACCTCGACGACGGCACGCTCGACGACGTCGACCGGCTGCGCGACCTGGCGAGCGAGGCTCCGGTCATCCGCCTGGTCAACGCGCTGATCGCCCGCGCCGTCGAGGGGCGCGCCTCCGACATCCACATCGAACCGTTCCAGGCCCGCCTCGCCGTCCGCTACCGCATCGACGGGCAGATGCGCGAGCAGCCGGGACCGCCGTCCAACCTGCGTGCCGCCGTGATCTCGCGCATCAAGATCATGGCGAAGCTCAACATCGCCGAACGCCGAATGCCCCAGGACGGGCGGTTCCGCGTCGCCATCCGCGGCCGCGAATACGACCTGCGCGTCGCCACCGTGCCGACCCTGCACGGGGAGGCGGTGACGATGCGCGTCCTCGACCGGGCCTCGCTCGTGCACGACTTCCGCGCCCTCGGCTTTGCCGCGGACACGCTGGAACGCTACCTGAAGGTGCTGACCCAGCCGCAGGGGATCGTGCTCGTCACCGGCCCCACCGGCAGCGGCAAGACCACGACCCTCTATACCTCGCTGATGCGCCTCAACCGGCCGGAACAGAAGCTGTTCACGGTGGAGGACCCGATCGAATACCAGCTCGAAGGGGTCAACCAGGTGCAGGTGAACCCGCAGATCGGCCTGTCGTTCGCGGAAGTCCTGCGCACCCTGCTCCGCCATAACCCCGACATCGTCATGATCGGCGAAATGCGCGATCTGGAGACGGCGCAGATCGCCGTGCAGGCGGCGCTGACCGGGCATCTCGTCCTGTCGACCCTGCACACCAACAGCGCCGCCGCCTCGATCACCCGCCTGCTCGACATGAAGGTCGAGGACTATCTGGTGACCTCCACTCTGAACGCGGTGGTCGCCCAGCGCCTGGTGCGGACCCTGTGCCGCACCTGCCGCGCGCCCACCGAAGCGCCGATGGAGGTGCTGCGCCATGCCGGGCTGGCGAACGCCGACGAACGCGATCCGGTCGTCGTCTACCGCGCCGTCGGCTGCGACCAATGCGGCCATACCGGCTATCACGGGCAGATCGCGCTGATGGAACTGCTGGTGATGTCCGACGCGCTGCGCCGGCTGGTCCTGCGCCGGGCCGAAGCGAACGAAATCCATCAGGTTGCGGTGGCCGAAGGCATGCGACCGATGTATGAAGACGGGCTGCGACAGGTTCGCGACGGAATAACGACGCTCGAGGAGGTGCTCCGGGTGACCCGGGCGGTCTGACCATGCCGGAGTTTCGCTATCGCGCGGTCGCACCCTCGGGCGGCGTCATCGATGGACGCATGGCGGCGCCGGACAAGGCGGCGGTCGTCGCGAGCCTGCAGCAAAGCGGCCACATCCCGATCCGTGCCCAGGAGATTGCGGACGCGGCGGCCGGCGGCATCGCATCCATCCGTCTGTTTCAGCCGCGCGGCCTGCGCCGGGCGCAGCTCGTGCTGTTCACCCGCCAGATGGCGACCTTGCTCCGGGCCGGGCTGCCGCTCGACCGGGCGCTGCAGATCATCACCGGCCTGATCACGGAGCCGCCGCAGCGGCGCCGGCTCGAGGAGTTGCTGGCCCGGATCGAAGGCGGCAAATCGCTCGCCGACGCGATGGCGGGGCAGGCGGGGACGTTTCCCGCGTTCTATATCGGCATGATCAGGGCCGGCGAAGCCGGCGCCAGCCTCGACGCCGTGCTGGAACGGCTGGCGGATTTCGTCGAGCATGCCGAAGAATCCCGGCAGATGGTGCGGTCGGCGCTGCTCTACCCGGCGATCGTCGGCGTCACCTGCCTGGTTTCGCTCGGCATCCTGTTCGGCTTCGTGATCCCGCAATTCCGACCGTTGCTGGACGCCTCGCGGCACGCCGTGCCGCTGGTCACCCGGATCGTGCTCGATCTGTCGGACGCGGTGCAGCAATGGTGGTGGACGGCGCCGCCGGGTCTCCTGGCGCTGACGACGCTGGTCGTCTGGCAGGCGCGGCGTCCCGCCACCCGGGCGCGCTGGGACCGCACCGTCCTGCGGCTGCCGATGCTGGGCGATCTTGTGCGCAAGCTCGAAACCGCGCGCTTCTGCCGGACCCTCGGCACGTTGCTGCGCAACGGCGTCCCGATCCTGTCGTCGATGGGCATCACCCGCCAGGCGATCGGCAATCTGCATCTGGCCGGCGCGGTGCAAGGCGCGATCGAGCACATCAAGGAAGGGCGCGACCTGTCGGCCCCGCTGGCGCGCACCGGCATGTTCCCGCCGCTGGCGATCCACCTGCTCAAGGTGGGCGACGAAACCGGCAAGCCGGACGAGATGCTGCTGAAGATCGCCGACATCTACGACCAGGAAACCCGCCGGACCATCGCCCGGCTGCTCACCCTGCTGGCGCCGGCGGTCACCGTCGTCCTCGGCGTGATCATCGCCGCGGTCATGGGCTCCATCATGACCGCCGTGATGAGCACCTACAGCCTGGCCAACTGAGCGATGGCGGGGAGCGGCACCGGGTCCGGGCGCGCCGTTGCAGAGCGCGGCTTCACCCTGATCGAACTGCTGGTCGTGTTGTCGATCATGGCGCTGCTCGCCGGGCTGGTGCCGCTCGCGCTGTGGCGCACGCGGGCGCATTTCGCGTTGCGCAGCACCGCGACGACGATCGCCGCCACCCTGCGGGAAGCCCGGCTGCGCGCGCTGACGGATGGCCGCACGGAGGCGTTCATCGCCAATCTCCGGACCCGGGCCTTCGGCATCGTCGGCCGGCCCGGCGCGCATCCGCTCCCGCGCGGCATCGCGGTTGGGCTGCTCACCACGACCGGCGACCGGTTGAGCGGCAACCGCGGCCTGATCCGCTTCTTCCCCGACGGCAGCTCCACCGGCGGCGCGGTGCGCCTGCGCGAAGGGCGCGATCGGCTCGATGTCCGGGTGGACTGGTTCACCGGCCGCGTGGTGATCGCGCCCGGCGCCGCCGCGGGTGACGGACAATGAGAACGCGCGGCTTCACCCTGATCGAGGTGCTGGTGGCGACCGCGATCGCCGCCCTGCTGATGGTCTCGCTGATGCGATCCTTCTCGCTGGGCCTCAGGATGGTCGGCCGCGCCGGGGACAGCCTGGATGCCGTCCTGGTGGCCGAATCGACGCTCGCCATGGTGGGGCGCGCGATCCCGCTCGCACCCGGCGAGCGGGCGGATCGGGTGGGGCCGTATGTGCGCCGGCTGCGGATCAGCCGCATCGTGACGCCGGCGGAAACGCCCGGGGCCCCGGGCATTTCCCCGGGGGTTTCCCCGGGGGTTTCCGTGGGCGTTTCCCCGGGCTACGGGCTGACCGCCTATCAGGTGAGCGTCGCGGTCGCGTGGCGCCACGGCCTGCACGAACGCGCGGTCCGGCTCGACACCGTACGCCTGGCGGGAGGGGCGGCGCCATGAGCGGCGGCACCGCCGCGAAGCGCGGGGCACAGGGCTTCACCCTGCTGGAAACCCTTGTCGCGCTCACGGTCGTCAGCTTGCTGTCCATCGTCCTGTTCGGCGGCCTGCGCAGCGGCGTGGCGATGCAATCCTCCGGCACCGCGCGCAGCCGGCAGGTGCAGGACGTCGCCACCTTGCAGACCATGCTGCGCGCGGTGCTGTCGGACGCCACCCCCGTGCTGGCCCGGGACGCGGCGGGGCGGTCGCGCGTCGTGTTCCGCGGCGGCCCGCAGGGGATCTACTTCGTCGCGCCGATGGCGGCCCGCCTGGGCCTTGGCGGCCTGCACCGATTCCGCATCGATCTCGAATCCGATGGCCGGGACCGCCGCCTCGTCCTCCACTGGGCGCTGCTGCACGCGGAGCGGCTGACGAACGCCGCCCGGCAGGCCAGGACGTCGATCCTGCTCGATCGGGTGGCGGCGGTACGCTGGAGCTATTTCGGCGCGCCGCCCGGGGGACGGGGGGCGCGTTGGCAGGACCGTTGGGACGGGCGCGCATCGCTGCCGTTGCTGGTGCGGCTCGACGTGACCTTCGCCGATGGCCGCTCCATGCCCGCCCTCGTCATCGCCTTGCGCCAGGTGCAGGGGACGGCGCCCGCATGAAAGCGCTGATCGCCCAGGCGGCGACTGCCGCGACCGCCCGGCTGCGCGCCTTCTTCGCATGGTGGCTGGGCGAGCTGGCGGGGATGCTGCCAGCCGGGCTTGGCGCCCTGCTGCGCCGCGGCGGCCACCGGGTCGTGCTGGAACTGGCCGGCGGCCGGATCGAGGTGCTGCACCGGGTTCGCGGTCGGAACGCCGTGCTCGGCAGCGTGGACCTGGCGGCGGACCACGATGCGCACGGGACGCTCGCTGCCCTGCTGCGCGCGGCGCGGCTGCAGGTCAGGCCCGGCGCCAGCTCGGTCCCGGTCTGCCTGCGGCTGGCGGACGCCCATCCGCTCGGCGTGACGCTGCCCCTGCCGCTGGCGGCGGAGGAAAACCTGCGCGACGCGATCCTGTTCGAACTCGACCGGGCGATTCCGTTGCGCAGCAGCGAGGTTTGTTTCGGCTACGCGGTCAACGAGCGCGACCGCGCGGCGCGCCGGCTGGTGGTCGGGGTGGTGGTCGTCCGCAAGAGCGCGGTCGACGCGGCGCTCGCGCAGCTTGCCGCCATCGGGGTCGTCCCCGACCGCGTCGTGGTCGCCGGCTCCGGAGAGGCGCCTGACTGCGACCTGCACCTCGATCGGGCGGCCCCGCGGACGACCGCGCGGCGGCGGCGCCTGCGGCTGGCGCTCGGGCTCGTTGCGGTCGCGCTCGGGGTCTATGCGACGATCCTGCCGATCCGTCGCGCGGAACGACGGGAAGCGGTGTTGGACCAGCGGGTCGCCGCGGCCACGCGCGCCGTGGATACGGCCCAGCGGCTGCGCCGGCGGATCGCGGCGTCCGATGCGGCATCGCGCTTCCTGCTGGACCGGAAACGGACGACGCCGCCGCTCAGCGTGGTGCTGGCCGCGCTCGCCCGCATCCTGCCCGACGACACCTGGGTGGAGGAGCTGCGGATCCGGGAGCACGACGTGCGGCTGACCGGGTTCTCCCATGCCTCGTCGTCCCTCATCGGCCTGCTCGAAGCCAGCCCGTTGTTCCACGATACGCGGTTCGCGGCTCCGACCACGCGCGACAGCCAGACCGGGGTGGAGAATTTCTCCATCAGCACCCGCATCCGCAGCGGGATCGGGCGATGAACCAGCTCTCGCAACCGATTCGCCGGCTGATTGCGCTGGCGCTGCTGGCGGCGCTGCCGCTGCTCGTGTTCGATGTCGTGGTCTCCCCGCTCTGGAGCCGTTACGACGCGGCGACGCAGGCGGTGCGGCGGTTGGAGACGGTGCTTGCCCGGGCGACGGTCGTGCAGCGGCAGCTGGCGGCGTTGACGCGGCAGGCGGCGGCGCTGCAACGGCGGCCGGCCGGCGACGGCGCGCTGCTGCACGGCGACAACCCCGCCCTCGTCGGCGCACGGCTGCAGAATCAGCTCAAGCGGCTCGTCGACAGCCTGCACGGCGAACTCATGAGCACGCAGATCCTGCCGCCGCTCGACCACGGAAGGTTCCGCCGCGTCGCCATCCGCGCGAATCTCCGGATCGGCGTTCCGGGCCTGCAGCGGCTGATATACGACCTCGAATCGCAGACGCCGTTCCTTTTCGTTGATAACCTTCGTGTCCGGGCGCCGCCGCCCGACCTGTCCGCCGCCCCGTCGCTCGCCGCGGCCGGCGCGGCGGAGGGCCGCGTGGTGGTCTTGCTTGACGTGTACGGCTATGTCGAGGCACCAAAACTGGCGCGAGCTTCATGACAACGCGACGTCTCCCCGACCTCCTGCTGTTGGGTGCCTGCCTGCTGCTGGCCGCGACGATCGTGCGCGAATCGGCGGGCAGGGCGCCCGACTCCGCTCCCGCAACGGCCGGCGCGGTTGCTGTCAGGGCCATGAGGATCTCCACCGATCCGCGGCCGGCCATGCCCGCGCTGGCGGCGCTCGGCAGCTTTACCGACCGGCCGCTGTTCTGGGCGTCGCGCCGCCCGCCGCGGCGGGTTGCCGCCGCGGCGTCGGGGACGGTCGGGCTCGTGCTGTCCGGCGTGATCATTTCTCCATCAGAAAAATATGCGATCCTGGCGCGGACGGACGGCAAGCCACCGTTGCGCGCACGGGTCGGACAGGAAGCGGCGGGCTGGCGGATGGCCGCCATCAGTCCCGACCACGTGGTGCTGCGGAACGGCGACCGGCGCCTGGTGCTGAAGCTGGGCGGCAAGACGCCGACGGCCGGCGCGGCCGTGGCGGTGGCCGGTCCCCGACCGCCGATCCCGGCGCCGTTCGACCACCTGTGGCGCAAGGACACGCGGTGGCTGCCGCGGTGATCCGGCCTCACCGACCGGGCTTGGGTGGCCGTAACGCCGCGTTCGGCGCCGGCAACCATCGGCCGCGGGACCGCCGTTTCGCGAAGATGGGATGACAGACGTGGATGTGGGCATGATGCATGAGCGGGCGCTGCCGCCGAGCCGCCGTGTCGGAACCGGCCGATGGATCGCCTGCGCGTTGGGCCTCGGGATGCTGGGCGGATGCGTGCACCGCCCGGTGCCGCCCCCCCGGGCGGCCAGCCAGCCGGTGCTGCCGCCGACCGTGCTGTCCACGCCCGCTTCGGGCGAGATCGGCGCGGGCGTCCCCCGGCTGTTCGCGCGGACCGATCCCGGAACCGGCCAATTCGCCGCCGCGCCGGCGTCGCAGCCGGCCCCGGTGGTTGCTGTCGGTCCCGATCATGTCACGTTGAACTTCGACGACACCGACGTCCGCGAGGTCGCGCGCGATGTGCTCGGCCGGCTGCTGCACCTGACCTACACCGTCGACCCGGAGGTCAAGGCGAAGATCACCCTCAACAGCGGCCACCCCTTGCCGCGCGCGCAGGTCCTGCCGACGATGGAAGTGGCGCTGCGCTCGGCCGGGCTGGCGTTGCTGCGATCGGGCAACATCTACCGCATCCTCACGCTCAAGGACGCCGCGAAGGCGAGCGCGCCGCTGATCGGGCCGGTGGGCGCGCAGTCCGGATTCGAAACCCGGGTCTTCCAGTTGCACTACGTATCGGCGGCGGAACTGCGCAAGACCCTGGTGCCGTTCGTCGGCGCCGGCAGCGTGGTGGAGGCGGATACCGCCCGCAACGTGCTGATCGCCTCGGGGCCGCGCGACAGCCTCGACAATGTCGCCGCCCTCGTCGACAGCCTCGACGTGAACTGGATGAAGGGATTGTCGTTCGCCACCTATCCGTTGCGGTTCGACACCGCGAGCGACATGGCCAAGGAGCTGACCCAGGTCTTCGGCACCACCGATCATGGCCGGTTGAACGGCGCCGTGCAGATCGTGCCGCTGGACCGGCAGAACATGATCCTCGTCATCACCACGCAGCCGGCCTATCTCGCGACCGCCCGGTCCTGGGTCCGTCGCCTCGACGTCCGCAATCCGGACGCGACGATGCAGCTTTACGAGTATCACGTGCAGAACGCCCAGGCCTCCGATCTCGCCAGCGTCCTGTCGCGGCTGCTGGGGACCGGCGGGGGCGGCGGCGGCGCGACGGAGGGGACCGCGCCCACCACCCGCTCCACGCTCATCAGCGGCACGGCATCGCAAGGCGGGGCCACGGGCCAGCCCATGGACGGGATCGGCGGCGCCACCGGCGGGGCCGGCGGACTTGGCGCGCTCGGCGGCGGAACCCAGACCGGGGGTGGCCTGACGGGGGGCGGCCTGACGGGGGGCGGCGCGACGGGAGGCGGCCTGGCAGGCGGGGCGGCCGGTTCATCCGTCAGCCCGACCGCCGCCGCGTCCGGGCTGCTGGGCGGCGGCAGCGCGGCCGGGCTCTCCGACATCGGCGGATCGTCCGCCGGCGGCAGCGGCGGCGGCGGTCCGGGCATGCGCGACATCCGTATTGTCGCCGACAAGAAGGACAACACGCTGCTGTTCTACGCGAAGCCCGCCGAGTACCGGATGGTCGAACGCCTGATCCGGAAGCTCGACGTGGTGCCGCCGCAGGTCAAGATCGACGCGACCATCGCCGAGGTCACGCTCAACCACAACCTGCAATACGGGCTGCAGTATTTCCTCAAGAACGGGTCGGGGACCGCGACCCTCAGCACGCTCGCCAGCGGCGCGGTCTCCTCGGTGTTTCCGGGCTTCAACTACGCGATCACGACCAACAGCCAGCAGATCATCCTGAGCGCGCTGGCCGGCATCACCCATGTCAACGTGGTGTCGTCGCCGCAGGTGCTCGTGCTCGACCACCAGCCGGCGTATTTCCAGGTGGGTGCCCAGGTGCCGGTGCCGATCCAGCAGTCGCAGAGCCAGCTGGTCGCCAATGCGCCGTTGATCAGCACGATCGAGTACCACAACACCGGCGTGATCCTGCAGGTCACCCCGCGCGTCAGTTCGAGCGGCGTGGTCGAACTGAACATCGACCAGCAAGTGAGCGACGTGGCGCCCACCACGTCCTCGTCGCTGAACGCGCCGACGTTCAACCAGCGCCAGATCACCAGCTCGGTGGTCGTCGGCGACAACGAGACGATCGCCCTGGGCGGCCTCATCAGCACGACGACGAACCGGTCCCGGAACGGAATTCCGTTGCTGATGAACATTCCCTATCTCGGCGCGCTGTTCTCGACCACCAGCAACCAGACCACCCGGACCGAGCTCCTGGTGCTGCTCACGCCACGGGTCATCCGCGATACGTTCGACGCGCGCGCCGAGACCGAGGAACTGCGCAAGCAGTTGCGCCTGGTCGCCCCGCTCGTCCGGGCCCTCGCGAGGTGACGCGGCCGGCGATCCGCGCGCGTCGCCGGCGCGAGGGCGGCGTCGCGCTGCTGATCGTCCTGTGGGTGCTTGGCCTGCTCGCAGCCCTCGCCGTCATCCTTGCCGCCGACGCCCGCACGGCGGTGCAGACGAGCGAGGTCACCATCGCCCTGGCCCGCGCGCAGGCGGCCGCCGATGCCGGGGTCTGGCTTACCGTGCGCGACGTGGCGGGCGGCGCGCCGGGAGCCGCCGGGCCGGTCGACGGCACGCCGCGGCGGATCGCCTTCGCCGGCTTCGCCCTTGATGTTTCGGTGCAGGACGAAGGCGGCAAGGTGGACCTGAATTTCGCCGGCCCCTGGATGCTGCGCGCCGCGCTGACGGCGGCCGGCGCGCCGGGGCCGGAGATCGACGGCCTGGTGCGCGAGATCGTCGCCTGGCGGACCCCGCTTTCCGCCGGCGCGGCGGCGTATGGCGGCGGGGCGGCGGGCCCCTATCCCGGGCGCAGCTATGGACCCGCCCATGCGCCGTTCGCCGGCGTCGACGACCTGCGCCTGCTGCCGGGCATCACGCCGGCGCTTTTCGACCGGCTGCGCCGGCTGGTCACCGTCTATTCGCAGGATCCGCTGATCGACCCGCGATCGGCGCCGCTCATCCTGCTCGATGCGCTGCCGGGGATCGATCCCCAGGCCGCCGCGGCCTATGTCGCGCGGCGGGATCGCCTGGGCGGCGGCGACGCCTTGCTGTCCGCGCTCGGCGCGCCGGACGACCTGTCCACCCAGGGCAGCCCGGTGGCCTACACGATCCGCGTCGACGCGGTCGGCGGCGGCGTCCGGTTCGTGCGGGAGGCGGTGATCGTGCTGACGCCGGACGGCGTGCGGCCCTATCGGGTCGCGCGATGGCAGCAGGGCGCGGAAGACGACGGGGGCGGCGCCTAATACGGCCGGCCGGCGGCGTCAGCCGAGGCGCATGATCCAGATGGCCAGCGCCAGGAAGGGGCCGAACGGCAGCGCGGTGGTCGCCCGCATCACCTGGCCGCGCGCGGCCAGCGCCGCCGCTCCGGCGAGCCCCAGAAGCGCCGCGACCAGCACGACCCAGGGCAGCGGGGCGATCCCCAGCCACGCCCCGGCCACGGCCAGCAGCTTCGCGTCGCCGCCGCCCAGCCCGTCACGCCCCCGCAGCAGCCGATAGACCAGCGCGATCAGCGCGAAGGCGCCGTAGCCGAGCAGGGCGGCCAGCGCATGGTTCCCGAGCGCCGCGGGATCGAGCCAATAGGTCGCCGCGAGACCCGCCAGCAGCAAGGGCAGGGTCAGCGCGTCCGGGAGAAGCTGGGTTCGGGCATCGATCCAGGCCAGCGCGAGCAGGCCCCATCCCAGCACGCAGTCGGCCCACAGGGCGCCCGGCCCTGGCGCCCGGATGGCGGCGCTGGCGGCAACGGCCAGCGCCGCCAGCTCGATCCAGAGATGCAGCCGCCCGATCGGGGTGCCGCAGCTGCGGCAGCGGCCGCGCAGCGCCAGGAAGGAGACGATCGGGATCATATCGCGCGCGGCGAGCCGCCGGTGACACGCCTCGCAGGCCGAACGGCCCCAGACGACCGTGCGCGACGCCGGCAGGCGAACCACTAGCACGCCGAGAAAGCTGCCGATGAAGGGGGCGGCCAGGAGCGCGAGAAGGCGAGGGTCCATGCGGCTGTCCTGTCCGGTGCCGGCGGTGTTTCATGTCCGGACCTGTCTCATGTGTGGACGGCTCCCGCCTCGCAAGGGAAAAATCGCCGCGCGCGAGGTTCGGCGGGCGCGCTCGCAGCTCGGACCATGCCGGCGCTGGCGGTCATGCCGGCAGCGGACGTTGCCGGGAGCGGACGTTGCCGGGGGGCGGTGCCGGGAGCGCGGAGCGGCGGAGCACGGGCTGGCCGGCGGGAAGCGGCCACGCGCGGACCGACCAGATGCGCCGCGGCCCCCCGGCCCCCCGGCATCCGCCGCCGCCCCCCGCCTTAACGGAATCTCAACCTTCTCCCCTTACCGTCAGTCCACCCAACCCCGCACCACCCAGGCCATGCCCGCCGCCGCCATCACCGCCGAACCCCCCCTCGCGCGCCTCACCGCCATCGTCGCCTGGCTGGCCGAGTGCATCGCCGCCTGGGGCACGCCCGCGGGGGCCGATCCGG
>JAGWSV010000287.1 GCA_028869315.1 Rhodospirillales bacterium | reverse complement strand
TACATGCCGAGCCACGGCCGCGCCGGGCGGTTCACCCGTCCGTAACTCAGAAGATCGTCCAGGATCGGCGGCAGCAGGCCGATCGGCACGACCATGTTCATGTCGAGCCGCCGCCCCTTGCGATCCCCCTGTTGCAGGATCAACGAGCCGATGCCCATCAGCTTGCCGTCCACGATCAGCCCGCAGCCGCCCCAGAACGGATGCGCGGGGGCGATGAACAGCGCGTCGTCCAGGACATATTCCCAATACCCGGCGAATTCCTGGCGGCCGACCACGCGGGTTTCGATCGCGTGCCGGCGCCCGCCATAGGCGGCGAACACCGCGGGATCGCCCACCCGCAGCAGGTCGGAATCGCCGATCTCCAGCGCCGGCAGGTCGAGCTTGCCCAGCGCCTGCACCAGGCCGAACCCCGTCTCCTGGTCGTAGGCCAGCGCGTGTCCGGGAATCGCGCGCCCGTCGCCGCAGGTGATCCAGATGGTCTCGGCCTCGGTGACGAGATAGCCGATGGTCGCGATCAGGCCGGATTCGCGAATGACCACCCCGCTGCCGGCCCGCTCGGTGCCGAGCGAGTCGGCGGTGAACGCGTCGGCCGGCACGTAGGAGCGGATGCTCACCACCGAATCCAGCGCGCGCGGCAGGTCGTAGGCGTAATCGCTCGGGTCCGGCTGCAGGTTGTCCGGGATTTCCCAGTCGGCCTTGGCCATGCCTTGGTTTCTTTCGTCTCCGCCGATGCCGCCGAAGCGCGGCACCTCGCTTGCCGTCGGCAGTATCGGCGGTTTTCGTCCCCCTGCCAACGTGCCGCGTGGCCGCGCGCCACCGGGCAGAGCTCCCTCTGGCGGCGTTCCCTCGGGCAATACGGTCGGGGAAGGCGGCGGGCGCCGCCGGCGGCGGCTCAATCCTCCGGGCGCGCCGCGATGGTGACCCGGCGCGTCCGGATCTTGTCGTTATGGACCAGTTGCAGCTCGATCGTGCGGCCGATCTGCTCTTCCGCCAGGAATTCCCGCAGGCTGTGCTGGCCGTTGATCGGCCGTCCGTTGATCGCCAGCAGCGTATCGCCCACGGCGATGCCGGCGACCGCGCCGGGGCTGTCGCCCGCCACCGCAACCACCCGGCGTCCTTTGGGCGCGCTGGAACGCAGCCATGCGAAGCCGGGCTCGGTCGCCACCGGCTGCAACGAAAGACCGAGCCAGCCGCGCCGGGCCCGGACGACCGCGGGTCCGCCGGGGAACAGCTCGCTCAGGGTTGCGTGCGGCACCACGCGAGTGAGGTGGCCCGGCCCGCCCAGCGCCATGCCCAGCAGATGGCCGCCGGCATCCAGCACCGGCCCGCCGGCCGCGTCCGCCGGCAGGGCGACGTCGAGGACGAAATCAGCCGCCGGATCCTCCTCCGGCGCGCCGACCGAATGCACCATCACCAACCGCGCGGTCGGCTGGGCCAGCGGCGTCGTGCCGAGCAGCACGGCGAGCGCACCCGGCCGCGTCGGGCCGGCGAGCGGGATGCTTGAGAACGATACGGGGTCGGCAAGCGCGATGGCGGCGACCCCGCTCGCGGCGTTGCGCAGGATGACCCGGCCGGGCTGGACCGCCCCGCCAGGCAGCACGAGGCAGCAGGCCTCCCCCGGTGGCAGCCCGGCCTCGGCGGTGACCACCAGGTTCTCGCGCCAGACGAGGCCTGGCTGCTGGCTTTCCGGGCCGACCCGGATCGACGTCAGCAACGGCGTTGCAGCTGCGACGATCCCGGAAAGCGCGTCGGACAGTCCCGTCAACACGGATAACACGGCGTCGATGTTCCCTGGCCTGGTCGCAAATTACACAACGTTCCCGTCCGGTTTGTCACCGGGTTTTAACGTGATGGTGAAGTTGGCGCGGGGCGCGCCGGCGGCAAGCCGGCCGAACGCCTTACCGCGACGCCAGCCGCGCCGATGGCAGCCGCGCCGACGCCACCGGGCTCTGGCGCGCGACGACGCGGAACAGGCGGAACCCCTCGATCTTCGCGGTGCCGCGGCGGCGCCAGATGGTTCCGAGCGGCTGCATCGAGGCCCAGGGCAGCGGGTTCGGCAGGCCGGACCTGCGCAGGCTGCGCACCAGGAGCCCGCTCCGGCCCAGGATCGCCGGGTGCGGCAGGTCGAACCAGACCCAGCGCGGCTCCACCCCCACCAGGGGCGCGCCCGGCGGCAGGTGGAACGCCAGCTCGCTGGCGACGTCATAGTCCGTTGCGGCGACGAACGCGGCGCCGGTGCGGGCGCGCGCCGCCGCCACCTGCCGCGCGAGCCCGGTCCAGCCGGCCAGTCGCAGCGCTGTCGGGTCCCGCCGGGCGGGCACCGGCAGCAGCGCCGTCGTCGCCTGCAGATAGGCGAGCCCGGTGATCGCCAGTCCCAGTGCCGCGGCCGGGCCGATCAGCCGCCGCCAGCGCGGGCCTTCCAGGGACGCGGCGGCGATCGCGGCCGCGGGGTAGATCACCGCCGGCCAGTTGCCCTGCACCCGCCCGGCGAAGCAGTGCTGCACGAACACCGCCACCGCCGGCAGGGTCATTGTCGCGAGCAGGGTGAAGGCCGGGTCGCGCCGCCGCCAGGCGCGCCGGGTGACGGAGGCGACCCCGGCGGCGCAGAGAATGAACACGAGCGGCGTGGCGAGCCCGAACTGGGTGCCGATCAGCTCGCCGAGATAGCCCAGCGCATGCACCGGCTGCCAATGGGCGAGGCGGCCCCCCTGCTTGAGAAAGCTGGCCCAGCCATGCGTGCGGTTCCAGTTCACCACCGGGATGATGGCCTGCATGCCCCACAGGATGCCCCAGTAGAGCGCGGGATCGCGCCACAGGCGGCGCAGCGACGGCACCCAGAGCATCCATGGCACCGCCCCCAGCAGCAGGAAGGCGGCGGTGTACTTGCTGTCGAACGCCGCGCCGGCGGCGACCGCGGCGACCGTCAGCCACCAGCCGTTGCCGTCGCGCGTGTAGCTGGCGAGCGCCCAGAGACAGGCCACCCAGAAAAACAGCAGCGGCGTATCCGGTGTCATGATGACGGTGCCGACGCCGAACAACAGGCTGGCGTTCAGCAGCCCCGCGGCGACCAGCCCGGCGCGGCGGCCGGGCAGCAGGATCTCCGCCGCGTGCCACAGGAGCATCGAGCCCAGTGCGCCGGAGAGCGGCCCGAGCAGGCGGATGCCGAGCGGGGTGTTTCCGGCGACCGCGGTGCCGGCGCGGATCCACAGCGCCACCATGGGCGGAGCGTCGAAATACCCGGGCTGCAGCACCCGCGACCAGATCCAGTAATAGGTCTCGTCGGGCGCGAGCGGTGTGGCGGCGGCGACGGCGAGCCGCACCAGGGTCAGCACCGCCAGCGCGGCCAGCGCCGGGCGAAGCCCGAGAAAGGCCGGTCGGAACGCGGGCACCGAGCTTGGCATGGCGGTGCTGGTGCGGCGCCCGGCGCCCGCGGTCAAGCCATGAACATATCCGCCTTGTGACCGCGCCCGCGCGATGGCAGTTTCGCGCCGACGCGGGAGGTGCGGGCATGGCGGTGAACAAGATCTATCCGGATTCGACGGCGGCGCTGGCGGGGTTGCTGCGCGACGGGATGACCATCATGTCCGGCGGCTTCGGCCTGTGCGGCATTCCCTCCGCCCTCATCGCGGCGATCCGCGACAGCGGTGCGAAGGACCTGACCGTCGTCTCCAACAATGCCGGCGTCGATGACGCGGGGCTGGGCGTTCTGCTTGTGACGCGGCAGATCCGCAAGATGATCAGCTCCTATGTCGGCGAGAATGCCACCTTCGCGCGCCAGTACCTCGCCGGGGAGCTGGAGATCGAGTTCAACCCGCAAGGCACCCTGGCGGAGCGGATTCGCGCCGGCGGCGCCGGCATCCCCGCCTTCTTCACCGCCACCGGCGCCGGCACCGATATCGCCAAAGGCAAGGAAACCAAGGAGTTCGACGGCCGCCAGTATGTGATGGAGCGCGGCCTGGTCGCCGATCTCGCGGTCATCCACGCCTGGAAAGCGGACCCCGAGGGGAACCTGATCTATCGGAAGACGGCGCGGAACTTCAACCCGATCATGGCCACGGCCGCCAAGACCACCGTGGTGGAGGTGGAGGAACTGGTCGAGCCCGGGCAGATCGACCCCGACCACATCATCACCCCGGGGATTTTCGTCGATCGTATCGTGCTGCTGGCGACCGTGGAGAAGCGGATCGAGCAGCGCACCGTGCGCAAGCGCTACTAGGGCAGAGGAGGGCGAAGCGATGGCCTGGACACGCGATGAGATGGCAGCCCGCGCGGCGCGCGAGCTGGAGGACGGGTTCTACGTCAACCTCGGCATCGGCATCCCGACCCTGGTGGCGAACCATATCCCGCCCGGGATGTCGATCCAGCTGCATTCCGAAAACGGGATGCTGGGCATGGGGCCGTTCCCGTTCGAGGGCGAGGAGGATGCCGACCTCATCAATGCCGGCAAGCAGACCGTCACGGTGCTGCCGGGCGGGTCGACGTTCGACTCGGCGTCGTCGTTCGCGATGATCCGCGGCGGGCACGTCGACATCGCGATCCTGGGCGCGATGCAGGTGGCGGCCAATGGCGACCTCGCGAACTGGGCGGTGCCCGGCGGCAAGGTGATGGGCATCGGCGGCGCGATGGATCTCGCGAGCGGCTGCCGCCGC
>JAGWSV010000286.1 GCA_028869315.1 Rhodospirillales bacterium | reverse complement strand
CTCGCTCTTGCGCGCATGGGCCAGTGCTTCCAGCGCGGTGCGCTCGTCCGCTGTCAGGGTGATCGGCGTCGCCGCAGGGATGCTTCGCATCCCGCCGTAGAATCACGACTCACGCTTCAGCGATAGTGGGTACTAGGCGCGATCCCGGCGCCCGGCGGGCGGCAGTTTCGGCGGCTTCGCCGGCTTATCCGCGCCCCACACGCGGCTGTAATAGCTGTCGGCCAGGTTCAGGGCCGCCACCGGATTGTGCCCGAGCACCCGATCCTTCGCGACCAGCACCGTGCTCAGCCCGGTCGCGTGCCGGAAGAACAAGCTGTCGTGGCCGACACACAGTCCCATGACCAGATTGAGCTCGCAGCCATGCGTGTTGAGCAACTCAGCCTGCGCGATCGGGTTGCAAAGTGCCTCGAACTGGCCGGGCCGGATCTTCTCCCCGTCGGCCAGGCCAACGTCTTCCTTCGGAATGTTGCCGTTCTTGCAGGCGACCGAGGTTACCTCGAACCCATGCGATTCCAGGATGCCGCTCAGAACATAGGCGTGGTCCACGAAGCTGATGCAGTTGGCGATGCCGATCCGGCGGAATCCCATTTTTTTGGCGAATTGAACCACTTCCTCGACCCGGGTCCAGCGACAATAGCCTTCGGCCTCGACCCGCGCGGATTCCTGCGCGATCCGCCGGGTCTCCGGGTCATCATAGAGGTCGCGGGCGCGAGACTGGGCCGCGGGATCGACCTTGCCCGGACAGAACGCGGGGCCGCGCGCGCCGGCCTCGCCCTGGCGGCAGGCCCGCACATTCGGGGGGCAATAGGCGCAGGCCGGATCCTGATACGTCGTCATGGCACGTTCCACCCAGGTTTGCGGATGATCGAGCAGGTTCCGCGCAGACGGCGCCTTGACCTGGATCAAGCGGGCGCGCGCTGCAGCCACCGCCCCGGCCGCCTGCCGCGCCCCGGGGCTGGCAGCACGCCTACCGATGGGTATACTGCGGCCCCGCACGGTTCATCCGGGGAGAGACAACTATGAGTTTAAAAGGGGCCGCCTATATCGCCGGCGCCTATGAGCACCCGACGCGCAAAGCGCCCGACAAATCGGTCGCGATGCTGCATGCCGAGTGCGCGATCGGCGCGCTGGCCGATGCGGGGCTGAGCAAGTCCGACGTCGACGGGTATTTCTGCGCCGGCGACGCGCCCGGCATGGGCCCATTGTCGATGGTGGACTACCTGAACCTGAAGGTCCGTCATATGGACGCGACCGATATCGGCGGGTCCTCCTACCTGCTGCACGTCGCGCACGCGGCGGAGGCGATCGCCGCCGGCCGCTGCAACGTGGCGCTGATCACCCTGTCGGGACGCCCGCGCAGCGAGGGCATGGCCACCGGCACCACGCCGCGTGCCGGCAACACCGCGCAGCCGGACGTGCAGTTCGAATACCCGTACGGCCCGACGGTGGTGAACGTGTACGCGATGTGCGCGCAACGCCACATGTACGAATTCGGCACCACATCGGAACAGCTTGCCTGGATCAAGGTGGCGGCCTCGCACCACGCGCAGTGGAACGAGCACGCCATGCTGCGCGACGTGGTCACGGTCGAAGACGTGGTGAATTCGCCGGTGGTGGCGAGCCCGCTGCACCGGCTGGATTGCTGCGTCATCAGCGACGGCGGCGGCGCGCTGGTCGTGGTGAAACCGGAAATCGCGGCGAGCCTGAAGCGGCCGAAGGTGAAGATCATCGGCATGGGCGAGGCGCCGAAGGGCCAGATGGGCGGCAATGTCGACTTGACCTATTCCGGCGCCCGCTTCTCCGGCGCCGCGGCGTTCGAAATGGCGGGGGTGAAGCCGGCGGACGTGAAATACGCCTCGATCTACGACAGCTTCACCATCACCGTTCTGATGCAGCTCGAGGATCTCGGCTTCTGCGAGAAGGGCAAGGGCGGCAAGTTCGTCGCCGACGGTAACCTGATCTCCGGCGTCGGCAAGCTGCCGTTCAACACCGACGGCGGCGGGCTGTGCAACAACCACCCGGCCAACCGCGGCGGCATCACCAAGGTGATCGAGGCGGTGCGCCAGCTGCGCGGCGAAGCGCACCCGAAGGTGCAGGTCGCCAACTGCGACCTTGCCCTCGCCCACGGCACCGGCGGCCTGCTCGGCACGCGGCACGGCTCGGCGACACTCATCATGGAGCGGGAGTGAGCACGATGGCCTATCAGCAGCGCAAGATCCCGTTCGCGGGCACGATCGACTCCAATCCCGAAACAAAGCCGTTCTTCGAGGCCTGCGCGGCCGGCAAGCTGGTGCTGCCGCATTGCGGCGCCTGCGGCAAGGCGCACTGGTATCCGCGCGGGGTGTGCCCGCACTGCATGAGCCAGAACCTGTCGTGGAAGGACGCATCCGGCCAGGGCACGGTCTATTCTTTTAGCGTGATGAAACGGGCGCCGGTGCCGTATGCCATCGCCTATGTCACCCTCGCCGAAGGCCCGACGATGCTGACCAACATCGTCGATTGCGATCTTGATTCGATCAGGATCGGCCAGAAGGTGGCGTTGCGCTTCGTACCCACCGAGGACGGTCCCCCGCTCCCGATGTTCACCCCGGCCTGACGCCGGGGCGCGCCCGTCCCCGGCCGTCGCACCGGCCGGGGGCGGAATTTTCGTGCGTCTCCCGAAGGAAACGAATGCAATGAATATCTCCCGACGCGCCCTGATGGGCGCGGGCGCTGCCGCGCTTGCGCTCCCCGCGACCGGCGTAGCCCGAGCCGCCGCCCGGCCGAAGATCAAGATCGGCGTGCTGGTCGATATGTCCGGCCCCTACAGCGCCGACACCGGCCCCACCAGCGTCGCCTGCGTCAAGCAGGCGGCACAGGAATTCGGCGCCCATCACGGGTTCGACATCGAGGTGGTCGCCGGCGACCATCAGAACAAGCCCGATGTCGGCTCCGCCATCGCCCGGCAGTGGTACGACCGTGACGGCGTCGACTGCATCGTCGACGTGCCCGATTCGGCCGTCGGCCTCGCGGTCAACACCATCAGTGCAGAGAAGAACAGGGTCTTCCTCGATTCCGGATCCGGCACCTCGCTCCTGTTCGGCAAGGACTGCACGCCTAACCTGGTGGACTGGACCTACGACACCTGGATGCTCGCCCATTCCACCGGCGGCCAGATGGTGAAGCAGGGCGGCGACAGCTGGTATTTCATCACCGCCGACTACGTGTTCGGCCACACGCTGGAGCAGGACACCACGACCCTCGTCAAGGCGGCGGGCGGCAAGGTGCTCGGCGCGGCGCGGTATCCGTTCCCGGCGACCAGCGACTTTTCCACCTTCCTGCTGCAGGCGCAGGCCTCGGGCGCGAAAGTGCTCGGCCTCGCGAACGCCGGCGCCGACACCCAGAACTGCATCAAGCAGGCGCATGAATTCGGCCTCGGCAAGAAGATGCGCATCGCCGCGCTCCTGATGGAGACCAACGACGTGCATGCGCTCGGCCTGGAGACCGCCCAGGGCATCTATTACACCGAGTCCTACTACTGGGATGCCAACGCCCGCACGCGCGCCTGGAACGCCCGCATCATCCCGAAGACCCTGAACCATGCCTATCCGAACATGGGTCAGGCAGGAGACTATGCGGCCACCCTGCACTATCTCAAGGCGGTCGCTGCGGTCGGGGCCAAAACGGCGAAGACGGACGGGCGCGCGGTGGTCGCGCGCATGAAGGCGATGCCGACCGACGACGACTGCTTCGGCAAGGGCAAGATCCGCGAGGACGGGCGCGCCCTCCACCCGGTCTACCTGCTGCAGGCGAAAGCGCCGCACGAGAGCAAGAGCCCCTGGGACGTCGCCAAGATCGTGCACATCACGCCGGAAAACGAAGCCTGGCGCCCGATGAGCGAGGGCGGCTGCAAGCTGGTCAAGAGCTGACCCACCCATCCATCCCCTGTTCCGCTTCGTGGCGCAGGGGATGGATCCCGGCGGAACGATCAGTCCGCGCGCGGCAGCAGCTGTTCGGCCAGGGTCGCCCAATAGGAGGCGCCGACGGGCAGGATGTCGTCATTGAAGTCGTAAGCGGGGTGGTGGACCATGTGGTCGTTCCCGCCACGCCCGCCGCCCAGCATGATGTAGTTGCCCTGCTTGGCGTTCAGCATGAAGGCGAAATCCTCGCCTCCCATTGTCGGGTTCTTCATCGGTGCAACCCGGGTCTCGCCCGCCACCGCCAGCGCCGCCCGCACCGCCATCTGCGTCGCCTCCGGATCGTTGATCGTTGCAGGATAGGCGCGTTGGAACATGACCTCGGCGATCGCACCGAAGCTGGCGGCGATGCCGGTGGCGAGCCTGCGCACCCCGGCTTCCAGCTTGTCCCCGACCTCCGGCTTGAACCAGCGCGCCGTGCCTTTCATGTGCACCGTTTCAGGAATGACGTTGTAGGTGTGCCCGGCATTGACGTGGCCGATGGTGACGACGCCGCTTTCCGCCGGATCGACCGTGCGGGCGACGATCGTCTGCAGGGCCGAGATGATCTGGGCGGACACCACGATCGGATCGATACCGTGATCCGGGTGCGCGCCATGCGCGCCCTTGCCGGTCACGGTGATTTCGATATTCGCCACCGCCGCCATCGTCGGGCCTTCGCGCCAGGCGAACACGCCGGCCGGCACGGTGGGCCAGTTGTGCATGCCGAACACAAGCTGCATCGGGCAGCGCTCGAACAGGCCCTCTTTCACCATGATCTCCCCGCCGGCAAGGTTCTCCTCGGCGGGCTGGAAGATCACGTAGACCGTGCCGTCGAAGTTGCGGGTCTCGGCCAGGTAGCGGGCGGCGCCGAGTAGCATGGTGGTGTGTCCATCATGGCCGCAAGCGTGCATCAGCCCAGGGGTCGTCGACGCGTAGGGCAGGCCGGTCGCTTCCTCGATCGGCAGCGCATCCATGTCTGCACGCAGACCGATGGCGCGCCCGCCGGCGCCGGAATGCGTCCCGCGCCCGCGAATTACCCCGACCACGCCAGTGCGGGCGAGCCCGGTGATGATCTCGTCGACGCCGAATTCCTTCAGCTTCGCCTGCACCACCGCCGATGTGCGAATCTCCTGCAATGCGAGCTCGGGATGAGCGTGCAGGTCGTGGCGCCACTCGGTCATGTCGGCGTGGAATTCGGCGATGCGGTTGAGGACGGGCATGAAGCGCTCCTGCGCAAGGGTCGGATCTGGTTGGTCGGGCGTGGTTGCTCAAAAGTCGTTCTGAGGGCGAGCAAAGGTGCGCGCAAGCCCCTCCGCCAGCGGCATGGGATCGAAGCCAAGGATGGCCCGCATTGGTCCGATATCGAACGCCTTGTCCTCCCCCAACCGACGCAACTCGGCCGTGCGGATCGTCGGCAGGCCCGGCACCAGGCGGCTCAGCGGAGCGACCGCGCGCAACAGCCTGTTGGGAACAGCCGCGATCCGCGGCGGGCGCAGACCGGCCGCGGCAGCCACCGCGCGCACGAAATCGGCGTAGGCGAGCGGCACCGGCCCGGCCACGGTCAGGGTCTCCGGTCCGGGCCAAGTCCGATCCAGCGCCGCACAGATAGCCCGGGTCACGTCGTCTTGATGGATCGGCTGCACCAGCGCCCGCCCTCCACCCGGCAGCGGGACCAGCGGCAGGCGGCGCAGCAGGGCCGCAAGGCGCTGGACGTTATCCTCGCCGGCGGCGCCGTAGATCATGGTGGGATGCAGCATCACCCCGGAGCGGCCGGCGGCGCGGAACGCGTGCTCGCCGGCCAGGACGCCCTCTGCATGGGCGTCGGGCCAGCGCGTAAACTTCCGCGTGCTGCCGAGGAACACGAACCGCGCTGTCGGCGGCGCGGCGGCGAGCACGGCAGCGGCGTGGCGCGCATGGGCGCAGCAGACGATGCGCCCGGCACCGGCCAGCGCCCCGCGCAGCGCGGCGGCGTCCGCCAGCTCCGCGGTACGCACGTGCGCCGACAGACCCGAGGCTGCCCACCGCGCGGGCGACCGCACAACTGCAACGACCGGCACGCCGGCGGCTATCAGGGCACAGCACAGCGACACACCGCTGCGCCCGGACGCACCGATGACGTGAACCGGCGCGATCGCGGTCATCGCCGCGCGGCAGCGATCAGCGCAGGACCGCCAGATCGCAGCCCTCGTCGGCCTGCAACACCTGCTCGGCCACGATCCGGTCCCAACCGCGCGCAGGCGTGGCGGGTGCGCGCCAGGCCGCGCGGCGCCGCGCCAGAACGGCGGGGTCCACCAGCAGGTCGAGCTTGCGATCCTGCACCGACATCCGGATGCGATCGCCGGACTCCACCAGCGCGAGCGGTCCGCCGGCTGCGGCCTCCGGGGCGACGTGCAGCACGATAGTGCCGAAGGCGGTGCCGGACATCCGGCAATCGCTCAGCCGCACCATGTCCTTGATGCCGGCGCGGGCCAGCTTCTTGGGGATCGGCAGGTAGCCTGCCTCCGGCATGCCGGCCGGAGACAGCGGCCCGGCATTCTTCAGCACCAGGATATCGCCGGCCGTGACATCCAGGTCCGGATCGTCGATCCGGTTGGCGAGGTCTTCGAGCCCGTCGAACACCACCGCCCGCGCCTCGGTTTCGAACAACGCCGGGGTGGCGGCGCTGCGCTTCACAATGGCGCCGCGCGGGGCGAGCGAACCGAACAGCGCAACGAGGCCGCCGACCGGGGAAACCGGCTCGGCACGGCGACGGATGTAGCGGCGGTCGACGAACTCCGGCTCCCGCAGCCGTTCGGACATCGGCGTGCCGTTGACGTCGATCGCGTCCCCATGCAGCAGGTCCCGCAATTCCCACAGCAGCGCCGGCAGGCCGCCGGCGGCGTGGAAATCTTCCATGTAGCCCTCGCCGGTCGGCTTCAGATCGACCAGAACCGGGGTGGTGTCGGACAACTCGTTGAGCCGGCCGAGGTCGATACGGATCCCGCGGCGTCCGGCGATCGCGGTGAGATGGATCAGCGCGTTCGTCGAACCGCCAAGCGCAAGCAGCACCCGCAGCGCATTCTCCACCGCGTGCGGGGTGATGATCTGCGAGGGGCGGATCGGGTTGGCAATGAGCCCGACGGCGCGCGCGCCGGCATCCTCGGCTGCGCGCAGGCGTTCGGCGTGCACCGCCGGAATCGCCGCGGTGTTGGGCGGCATCATGCCCAGCGCCTCGGCGATGCAGGCCATGGTGGAGGCGGTGCCCATCACCCCGCAGGTGCCGGCGGTGGATGCGAGCCGCTCCTCGATGCGGCCGATCCGCTCGGCGGAAACGGTACCGGCGCGATACGCGGCCCAGTAGCGGCGGCAATCGGTGCAGGCAGACAGGCGCTCGCCCTGGAACGGCGTGGCGAGCATCGGGCCGGTGACGAGCTGGACGCAGGGGACGTCGGCGGAGGCTGCGGCCATGAGCTGCGCCGGCACGGTCTTGTCGCAGCCGCCGATCAGCACCGCGGCATCCATCGGCTGCGCCGACAGCATTGCTTCGGTGTCGAGCGCGGCAAGGTTGCGATAGTGCATCGAGGTCGGGAAAAGCGACGGCTCGCACAGCGAGACGGTGGGAAAGGCGAGCGGCAGGCCGCCGGCCGCGAGCACGCCGCGCTTCACCGCTTCGACGAGGTCCGGGACGGTGCGGTGGCAGTTGTTGTAGTCCGAGCCGGTATCGACGATGCCGACCACCGGGCGGTCGAGCATCGCCTGGGAATAGCCCATGGACTTGGCGAAGGAGCGACGGAGATAGAGCGCGAAATCGGGATCACCATATCCGGCGGTGTTGCGGGCGAGGCCGCGCTTCGGCGGGGTGGGGGGTTCTGTGTCCATAGGCAGGGATGGTAGAACGGCCGGGCTTGGTCGGCAATTTCGCTTGCCTGCGCAGGAGCACCCCCAATGGCCGCCACCATCCCCGACGCATTCCGCGACCTGCTGGAGCAGAAAAAGGCCTTCGCCAGCCTCGCCACCGTCATGGCGGACGGCTCGCCCCAGGTGACCCCGGTCTGGTTCGACACCTCCGCCGGGCTGATCCGGGTGAACACCGCGCAAGGACGCGTCAAGGCGCGCACGATGACGCCCGGCGCGCGGGTGGCGCTGTCGATCATGGATCCCGACAATGCATATCGTTACATCCAGATCCGCGGCCGCGTCGCGGATGTCACCGGCACCGGGGCGGATGCGCATATCGACGCGCTGGCGAAGAAATACCTGGGCAAGGACGCTTACCCGTTCCGCCAGCCCGGCGAGCAACGCGTGATGATCTCGATCACCCCGGACGCGGTGCAGACGATGGGCTGATCCCGGCCGATCCTGGTCTGCGCGCCCCTACGCCAGCCCGAAATACGCGCGGTGCAGCGCGTCGTCCGCGTGCAGCTGCGCGACCGTGCCCTCGAACCGGATGCGCCCGCCATCCAGCGTGTAGACCCGGTCGGCCAGATCGAGGAACGCGACGTTCTGTTCCGCGATCAGCATGGACAATGCGCCGGCGCCGCCGGCCTCGCCGGCGCGGAACCGTCCCAGAACCGCGATCACCTGCTGGACGAACAGCGGCGACAGCCCGGCCGAGGGCTCGTCCATCACCAGCAGCTTCGGGCCTGAGGCCAGCGCTTTCGCAATGCCCAGCATCTTGCGCTGTCCGCCGGAAAGCGCGCCGGCCAGCGCCCGCTTGCGCTCGGCCAGATCGGGAAACACGCCGAACAATTCCTCGATTCGCCGCCGCAGCACGGCACGTTCGGCGAACTGGCCGCCGATCTGCAGGTTCTCCTCGATCGTGAGGCCGGGAAACACGCCCAGCTCCGACATATACGCCATGCCCAGGCGGACCCGCCGGTCGGTCCGCAGCGCGGTGATGTCCTGCCCGGCCAGCCGCACGGTGCCGCGCCAAGCCGGCATCAGGCCGACGATCGCTTTGAGCAAAGTGGTCTTCCCCGCGCCATTGGCGCCCAGCAGCACCACCGATTCGCCCGCGCGCACCGTAAGCTCGGCACCCCACAGCACCTGCACCTTGCCGTAGCCCGCCTCGATCGCCTCGGCGCGCAGGAGGTCGTCAGCCATGCGCACCGCCCAGGAATACGCGGATCACGTCGGGGTCCTTCACTGCGCCCGCCAAGGTGCCCTCGAAGAACTCCCGTCCCGCGTTCATCACCACGACGCGATCGGTAACACGATCGATGAATCCCATCAGATGTTCGACCACCAGCAGCGCCATGCCGCCGTCGGCCAGCGCACGCAGCCGGTCCGCCATGTGCCCCAGCTCGGCCGGGTTGAGGCCCGCCGCCAGCTCATCGACCAGCAGCAGCCGCGGCGAGGTCGCGAGTGCGCGCGCGAGATCGAGCGTTTTCTGCTGCGCGCTGTTCAGCTCCTCTGCCGGGCGGTTGGCCAAGGTATCGAGTTCCAGCGAGGCCAGCAGCGCGTCGAGGTCGGGCGGCGGCCCCGCATTGCCGTACGTGGCGGCAACGGTCACGTTCTCCCGTACCGTCAGCGACAGGAACGGCTTGGGCGACTGGAAGGTACGGTTGATGCCGCGCCGCGCCAGGATGTGCGACCCGACCCCGCCGATCGCATGGCCGTGGTAGACCACCCGCCCGCCGTCCGGCGCATAGAGGCCGGAAATCACGTTGATGCAGGTGGTCTTGCCCGAACCGTTCGGCCCCACCAGCCCCAGCACCTCGCCCGGCGCCAGGTGGAAGCTCACGCCGTCCAGCGCCCGGAAGCCGCCGAAGCGCTTCACCAGGTCCTCGACGACCAGCAGGGGCGGCTCAGGGGACACGGATCCCCCGCGAGGTCAGCAACGACACCAGACCGTTCGGCAGGAACAGCACCAACGCCACGATCAGTGCGCCGTAGATGAACTGGAAATACTGCGGCACGCTGATGCCGATCACGTTGTACACGCCATACAGCAGCAGCACGCCGAGCAACGGTCCGGTCAAGGTGGTGGCGCCGCCGAACAGCACGAACACGGTGGCGAAGATCGAGATCCCGAGGTCGAAGGCGGTGTCCGGGTAGAACACGGAGATGTGCCAGGCGAACGCCGCACCCACCAGCCCGGCGACCAGCGCCGACAGCATCCAGGCGATGGTGCGGCCCCGCACCACCGCGACGCCGGCCATGCTGGCGCTCACCGGATCCTCCCGGATCGCCTGCAGGGCCAGGCCGAAGCGCGAGTTGCGCAGCCAAACCACCAGCGCGAACGCCAGCGCCAACACCGCCAGGCCGACATAATAGGAGAAGCGCGGCGCGAACACCGAGGTGAGGGAGACGCCGTACGGCCCCTTGGTGATGTTCTGCAGTGCCGGGTTGGAGACCACCTCGTACACCGCCTGCGCCGCGGCGAGGCTGGCGATGGCGAAATACGCCCCCGACAGACGCAAAAGCGGCAACAGCACCACCGCCAGCACCAGCGCCGCCGCGCCGCCCGCTGCCATCGCCGCAAGCGGCGGCGCATGCCAATGCATCACCGCCAGCGCGAAGCCATAGGCCCCGGCACCATAGAAACCAACATAGCCGAACGGCAGATAGCCGGTAAAGCCATAGACGATGTTCAACCCCTGCGCGAGGGCAAGAAACATGACGAAGTTGAACAGCATCAATTCGTTAGAATAAACGAACGGCGCCACGCCGAACACCGCCAGCGCCAGGATCGGCAGCAGGAGATCGGGAAGCAGGCTGCGCTTGCGCATGTGCGATTCACGCACGACATGCCCCCGCGCGCTTACGCACGACATGCCCCCGCGCGCTTACGCACGACATGCCCCCGCGCGCTTACGCACGACGTACCCGCCGGCCGAACAGGCCCTCCGGGCGGACCAGCAGCACGCCGATCAGCAGCAGGTTGGGCAGCAGGTTGGCCCAGGAACTGAAATAGGTCTGCATCAACATCAGAGACACGCCATAGACGACCCCGCCCACCACGGTGCCGAGCGGATTGCCCAGGGTGCCGACCACGATCACCGCGAAGGCAGTGATGTTCAGGTCGACGCCGATATTGGGGGTGATGCTGCCCAGCATGAACGGCGCGAACACCCCGGCGATGCCGGCCAACGCGAGGCTGATGCCGAAGGCGATCGCCGAGACCCGGTGCACGTCGATCCCGGTGGCCAGCGCCTCGTCGCGAGACACCATCACCGCGCGGGTCAGGGTGCCGAGCCGGGTGCGGTAAAGATAGAGATACACGCACAGCACCGCCACGGCGCTGACCGCCGCGCTGAACACCCAGGGCTTGGGCAGCCTGGTGCCGAACAGGATCATCGGCCCGATGCCCAGCACCCGGCCGGGCAGCGACCGCTCGTCGGTGCCGACCCCGATCGTGGTCACCGCCTCGATCATCTGCGACAGGCCGAAGAACAAGATCAGCGACAACATCTCGGCATCCCGTGCCCGTTGCAGCCGCGGGACGATCATGTAGTAGAGCGGCAGCCCCGCCAGCACGAACGCTACCAGCACGATCACCGCCGCCACCAGCGGGTGGAGGCCGTAGGCGGACAGCAGCCACCACGCGGCGTAGCCGCCGAGCATCAGGAAATCGCCATGCGCGAGATTGACGATGCGCATGACCCCGAACACCAGGTTGAGGCCGAGCCCCACCAGGGTGAAATAGAGGCCGAACACCACGCCGGCGACGATCGCGCCGGTCAGCATGCG